>DASPSV010000185.1:0-25261 GCA_035623755.1 Gemmatimonadales bacterium | reverse complement strand
CGTGAACGCGTTCACGGGCATGGCGGCCGGCGGCGGGTCGGGCGGGCTGGCGGCGGTGGCCGGCGGTATCGCCGAGGCGCTGATCACGACCGCGTTCGGTCTGATCGTCGCGATCCCGGCGGTGTGGCTGTTCAACTACTTCCAGACCAAGCTCGAGTTCCTCATCGTCGAGATGACCTACACCTCGAAGGAGCTGATTGACTACCTGATCAAGGGTGTGGGGCACGAGTTCGGCCGTTCGACCTTCACGAAGGACTTCCCGGCTAAGGTGTCCCAGGGCAGTGGCCATATCAACAAGTAGCGCCAAGGGCGGCGTCAACGCCGACATCAACGTCACGCCGATGGCCGACGTGATGCTGGTGCTGCTGATCATCTTCATGATCACGGCGCCCCTGATCGCCGCCGGTTTCTATGCCACCATGCCCAACGGCGTCAACCTCATCAAGTCCGAGGAGAAGCCCGACGACGTGGTGCTGGGCATCGATGTCAACGGGCACTACTTCGTCAACACGCATCCGCGCTCGGTGGCGGACGCGCAGGCGGAGCTGACCAGCATCTACGCCAACCGCACCAAGGACAAGATCCTGTTCCTGAAGGCCGACAAGAACCTGAAGATGTCGGTCATCCAGGACGCCATCGCCATGGCGCGCAAGGCGGGCGTGGCCGTCGTCTCGGCCATCACCGACCAGACGCCCGGATCGGAGCCGCTGGTGTCGTCGGAGCGGCCCAAGGCGGGAGGGAGCTGACCCATGGCCATGGCGGTCTCGTCCGGCAGCAGCATGAACTCCAACATCAACATCACGCCGCTCATCGACGTGCTGCTGGTGCTGCTGGTGATCTTCATGATCACGCTGCCGCTGGCGCGGAAGGCCCTGGACATCCAGGTGCCCCGCGAGGAGAAGACGAAGTCGCAGCCGAACGCCAACCAGATCATCCTGGAGATCAAGGCCGACGGCTCGATGGCGATCAACACCCAGCCGGTGGATTCGGCCGGCCTGGGGCAGCGGCTGTACGACATCTACAACATCCGGCCCGACAAGCTGCTGTTCATCAAGGCGGACGACTCGCGGCCGTATGCGGAAGTGATTCGCGTGATCGACGTCGCCCGCGGCGCCGGCGTCCAGGTGTTCGGCCTGGCGCCCGGCAACGCGCAGACCGCGCCGCCGGCGGCGGGAGGATCGTAAGCACCACCGCGCCCCGCGAGGGGCGGTGGAACATCGGCGCTCGCCGGGCGTAGGGACGGCTGGAGATGCCCAGCGAGCTCGAGGCGGTGGAACCGTGGTAGGGGCGGATCGGGCGGGCGGCGCGAGCACCGCGACGACAGCCGTTCAGCGCTCGTCCGGCGCGATGCGACAGGTACCGCTCGCCACACCATTCGGCCGACTGGCTCACGAGCGCGGGGGAAAGCGCGCCGTGATCCTGTCGGCCGCGGTGCATGTGGGCGTGGTGGCGCTGCTGGCGTGGACCGGGAGCCGCCTGGTCATGGACGACCGGGCCCCGGGCCCGGGCCACGGCCGCGGAGGAGGAGGCGGCGGCGGCACCCGCACCGTGGTGCTCTACCAGGTGCCTGCCGCCGCGGCGCCGGCGCCGCCGACCGCTCCCGTCGTCGTGACGCCCGCCGTGCCGGCCGTCGTCATCCCCGTCGCCCAGCCCGTGGACACGACGCCGCACCCGCCGGCGCCGGCCCTCGCCGCGGCCGGCGCGGGACCCGGCGAGGGCGCGGGGAAGGGCCCCGGGACCGGGCCGGGTTCCGGCGGGGGCAGCGGCGGCGGCGCGGGCGGGGGCGTCGGTCCCGGCACAGGCCCCGACTCCGGCGGCGGGGGCAGCATCATCCCGCCGAACCTGCAGGGGATGATCCTCCCGCCGCCCGACCGGCCGTCCTCGGTCCGCGGCACGACCGTCAAGGTCGTGTTCGAGGTCTCGGCGACCGGCGAGGTCACGCACGTGGCCCTCGACCCGATGCCGAAGGACCGCCGCTTCGTCTCCGAGTTCCTGGAGCGCCTGCGCCGCTACACGTTCACGCCGGCGCACACGCTGGACGGACAGCCGGTTGCGGCGGTGACCTGGGTCAAGGTCACGTTGTAATTCGGGCGGGCGGCCGCTACTTTTCGCGCCACTTGGCAGGCCGTTCTGACACCCGCTGACTCCGGAATCCCATGATCATCGGTCTGGTCCTCATCGTGAGCGTCTTGGCGCTCCTCGTCGCCCTCGGCCTCGCGCGCTGGGTGCTCAAGATGGACAACGGCACGCCGGAGATGCGCACCATCTCCGACGCCATCCAGGAGGGCGCCGAGGCGTTCCTCAAGCGCCAGTACCGCACCATCGCGATGCTGTCGGTGCTCGTGGGCCTGGTGATCTTCGTCATCTACGAGTTCGTGCGGGCCCCCAGCCCGAACGATCCCCACGAGGTGTCGCGCCTGTGGCTCACGGTGGCGACGACGGCGTCGTTCTTCCTCGGCGCGCTGTGCTCCGGGGTCGCGGGCTACGTGGGGATGTTCGTCTCGATCCGCTCCAACATCCGGGCGGCGAGCGCGGCGCGCTCGAGCCTCAACCGCGCGCTGCAGGCGGCGCTCCGGGGCGGCGCGGTGTCGGGCCTGTTCGTGGTGGCGATGAGCCTGCTGGGCGTGGGCGGGCTGTACTCGCTGGTGCACGGGCTCACCAGCATTCCCGACACCAAGATCCCGCTGATCATCGTCGGCTACGGCTTCGGCGCTTCGTTCGTGGCGCTGTTCGCGCAGCTGGGCGGCGGCATCTACACCAAGGCGGCCGACGTCGGCGCCGACCTGGTGGGGAAGGTGGAGGCGGGCATCCCCGAGGACGACCCGCGCAACCCGGCCGTGGTGGCGGACCTGGTGGGCGACAACGTCGGCGACTGCGCCGGCCGCGGCGCCGACCTGTTCGAGTCCACGGCGGCCGAGAACATCGGCGCGATGATCCTCGGCGCGACGCTGGCCCTGCGGGTGCAGACGGCCAACCCGGGGGCGGCGTTCTCCATCATCGGCGTGATGCTGTTCCCGCTGGTGGTGCGCGCCTTCGGCCTCATCGCCTCCATCGTCGGCATCGTGATGGTGAAGGCGCGCGAGGACGAGGACCCGATGCAGGCCCTGAACCGCGGTTACTGGACGGCGGCGGTGCTGGCGGCGATCGGCTTCGTCGGCGGCACGTACTGGCTGCTCCAGTTCCCGGGCAACCCGGACGCGTGGTGGCACTTCGCGGCGGCCGGCGTGATCGGCATCGCGACCTCCATCGCCTTCGTCTACATCACGCAATACTACACCGAGTACCGCTACCGGCCGGTGAAGACGATCGCCGCGGCGTCGGTGACGGGCCCGGCCACCAACATCATCTCCGGCTTCGCCGTGGCCCTCGAGTGCACGGCGCTGCCGGCCTTCGTCATCGGGGTGGCGATCATCGCCAGCTACCACCTGGGCCAGTCGGCGGTCCCGGGTGGCGGGCTGTTCGGCACGGCCGTCGCGACGATGGGGATGCTGGGCACGGCGGCGTACATCCTCGCGATGGACACCTTCGGGCCCATCACCGACAACGCCGGCGGCATCATCGAGATGTCGAAGCAGCCCGAGGAGATCCGCAGGAAGACCGACCGGCTCGACGCCGTGGGCAACACCACCAAGGCGCTGACCAAGGGCTACGCGGTCGGCTCCGCCGCGCTGGCGGCGTTCCTGCTGTTCTCGGCGTACATGGACGAGATCGGCTTCTACACCGGCAAGCCGTTCGCGTCGGTGGACATCGCGAAGCCGGAGATCTTCGTCGCGGCGCTGCTCGGCGCGATGCTGATCTTCTGGTTCAGCGCACTGGCGATCAACGCGGTGCAGAAGGCGGCGGTGAGCGTGATCAAGGAGGTGCGGCGCCAGTTCTCGGAGGACGCCGGCATCCTCAAGGGCACCTCGCGGCCCAACTACGCCCGCTGCGTGGACATCGTGACCGTCGGCGCGCTCAAGGAGATGGTGGCGCCCGGCCTGCTGGCGGCGGGGATGCCGATCGCGGTCGGCCTGGTCTTCCGCCTCATCGGGCTCGGCGCGGAGGCCGTCGCGGCGTTCCTGATGGTGGGCACCATCACCGGCATCCTGGTCGCCCTGATGCTCAACAACGGCGGCGGGGCGTGGGACAACGCCAAGAAGTTCATCGAGATGGGCGAGTACGGCGGCAAGGGCTCGATGGCGCACAAGGCCGGCGTGGTGGGCGACACGGTGGGCGACCCGTTCAAGGACACCGCCGGGCCGTCGCTCCACGTGGTGATCAAGCTGCTCAGCACCGTGACGCTGGTGCTGGCCCCGCTGTTCATCTGAGCCGGGCCGCCTGAGCCAGCTCCTCGCCGGTGGTCGCCGCTGCTGGCTCGGGTTCGAGCGGGCGGCGCAACGGACGGCCGCGTAGCGTGATGCGGCATCTCGCGGCGCGCAAGACCGTCGACCAGTGCGTCGCCGACGGTGAGACCGGCGGCGGCCTGAAGCGCAGCCTCGGTCCCGTGGCGCTCACCGCGCTCGGGATCGGGGCCATCATCGGGGCCGGCATCTTCGCCGCCATCGGCACCGCGATCGCCGGCGACGCCGGCCACGTCGGTGCCGGCTCGGCGATCGTCGTCTCGATCGCGCTCGCCGGACTCACCAGCGCGCTCGCCGCCCTCACCTACTCCGAGTTCGCCGCCCTCATCCCGATCGCCGGCAGCGCGTACACCTACGCCTACGCCACCCTGGGCGAGCTGGTGGCGTGGATCATCGGCTGGGACCTGTGCCTCGAGTACGCGGTCGGGAACGTGGCCGTGGCCGTCGGCTGGGCGGGCTACTTCGACTCGTTCCTCAGGAACGTCGGCATCACGCTGCCGCGCTGGCTCGTGACCGACACGCTCACGGGGCTCGCCACGCCGGCGGTGCTCGCCTCGGCGCCGCACATCGGTTCCATCCCGATCGTCTTCTGCGCACCGGCGCTGCTGATCGTGGCGCTGATCACGGTGGTGCTGGTCATCGGGGTGCAGGAGTCGTCGTGGGTCAACACGCTGATGGTGGGCATCAAGCTGGCGGTGATCCTGCTGTTCCTGGCGGTGGGCTTCGCCGCGATCCACCCCCACCAGTGGGTCACGCCCAGCTTCGCGCCCAACGGCTTCAAGGGCATCAGCGTGGGCGCGGCGATCATCTTCTTCTCCTACATCGGGTTCGACGCCGTGAGCACCGCCTCCGAGGAGGCGAAGAACCCGCAGCGCGACATCCCCATCGGGATCATCGCGTCGCTGATCATCTGCACGGTGCTCTACATCACCATCGCGCTGGTGCTGACCGGCCTCATCCCGTGGAACCAGCTCGACGTGCCCGACCCGCTGGCGGTGGCGCTCCAGTACATCCACGCCAACTGGGCCGCCGGCATCCTCTCGCTCGGCGCGGTGGCGGCGATGACGTCGGTGCTGCTGGTCTTCCAGCTGGGGCAGGCGCGCATCTTCATGTCCATGGCGCGCGACGGGCTGCTGCCGCCCTGGGCGGCGAAGGTGCACCCGAAGTTCAAGACGCCGCACGTCACCACCATCGTGACCGGCGTCGTGGTGGCCCTGGGCGGCGCGTTCGTGCCGATCGGCGTCGTGCTGGAGCTGACCAACATCGGCACGCTGTTCGCCTTCGTGCTCGTGGCGCTCGGCATCATCGTGCTGCGGCGCACCGACCCCGACCGCCCGCGGCCGTTCCGGACGCCGTGGGTGCCGGTCCTGCCGCTGGTGTCGGTGGCCTTCTGCGTCTACCTGATGCTGGCGCTGCCGCTGCTGACCTGGATCCGCTTCGGGGTGTGGCTGCTGATCGGGGCGGTGATCTACTTCGCGTACGGGGTTCGGCACAGCCGGGTGCGGGCCTTGGCTGCTACGCGAGGTCATCAGTAGGCGGAAATCCGAATTCAGAACAGTTGCCAGACGGCAAGTTGCCAGTGGTTCCAAGTAGCCAGTGACGAGGGGCCCGACCAGTTGTCCGTACTGACATCTGGACTGGCCCCTCACAGCTTGTGGCTGGTAACCACTGGCAACTTGCCGTCTGGCAACTGAACTGCTAGCTGGCCTCCGTTGGTACTCGGAACTCGCCTTCCCACTTCGCCATCACGCACGCCGCCAGCCCGTTGCCGATGAGGTTGGTGCAGGTCCGGGCCATGTCCATCAGCTGGTCCACGCCGAACAGCACCGCCACGGCCTCGAGCGGGAGCCCGAAGGACGCCACGCTGGCGGCCAGGATCACGACCGACGCGCGGGGCACGCCCGCCACCCCTTTGCTCGTCAGCATCAGCGTCACCATCATCCCCAGCTGCTGGCCCAGGCCGAGGTGGATGCCCGCCGCCTGCGCCACGAAGATCGAGCCCACCGCGAGGTACAGCGTCGAGCCGTCGAGGTTGAACGAGTAGCCCACCGGCAGCACGAAGGACACGATCCGCCGCGGGACGCCCATCTGCTCGATGCGCTCGAGCGCGAGCGGCAGGGCGGCCTCCGACGTCGAGGTGGAGAACGCGATCAGCGCCGGCTCCTTGATCGCGCGCACGAAGGCCCGGAGCGGCACGCCCGTGAGCAGGATGACCGGCAGCAGCACGCCGAGCAGGAACACCACCAGCGCCGCGTAGAGCGTGAGGATGACCGCCACCAGGCTGGCCAGCACCCGCACGCCCCCGTGGCCGACGGTGAACGCGAGGGCGGCGGCCACGCCGACGGGCGCGAACTTCATGACGATGCCGGTGAACTTGAACATCACTTCGGCCAGCCCGGCGCAGAACTCGACGATCACCTCGCGCGGCCGGCCGGTCACCTGGGTGAGGCCGATCCCGAACAGGATGGACCACACCACCACCTGCAGCACCTCGTTGCCGGCGGCCGCCTCGAAGAAGCTCTGCGGGACGATGTGCTGCAGCACGCTCGCGAGGCTGGTCGCCGAGCCCGCCGAGGGCGCCGCGCCCGCGCCGCCGAGGGACACGCCCACGCCGGGCCGCGCCAGGTTCACGGCCACCAGGCCGACCACGAGCGCGAGCGTGGTGACGATCTCGAAGTAGATGATCGCCCGGAGCGCGAGGCGCCCGACCTTCCTGAGGTCGGCGCCGTGCCCCGCGATGCCGCCCACCAGCGTCGAGAACACCAGCGGCACGATGATGGACTTGATGGCCCTGAGGAACACGGTCGACAGCGGCTGCAGCCTGACGCCGACGTCCGGCGCGAGCCAGCCCAGGACCGCCCCCGCCACCATCCCGGCCAGGATCCACTGCGTCAGCGTGCGGCGCTTCAGGAAGGCCCACATGGCTCGCCTCGGCGGCGTCGGGTCAGAGGGCGCGGGCCAGCTGGATCGCGCCCAGCACGGGATCCACCGGCTCGGGCCGGATCGCGGCCGAAGGCACGTCGGCGACGATCCGCGCGACCACGCGCTTGCGGTAGTCGTCGTTGCGGGCCAGCAGGCTGCCGCCGAGGGCCACGCCGACGTCGGCGCCGTGCGGGAACCGCTCCGCCAGCGCGCGCACGTGCGTCGCGAGGTCGTCCGCGCCCGCGTCCACCAGCGCGCCCGCGACCGCGTCGCCCTCCTCCGCGGCGGCCAGCACGTCCGGCGCGAGGCCGGCGACGGTCGGGATGGTCGCCGTGGTGGCCCAGCGCACCAGCTCGCCCAGCCCGGAGAGCCGCAGCCGCGCGAGCACGCGGCTCGACAGGACGGTGCGCCGGCCGCGGCCCTCGATCGAGAGGCCCACCGCGCGGAGCGCCTGGCGCGCCAGCTCGTAGCCGGATCCCTGGTCGCCGACCACGGCGCCCAGCCCGCCGACGCGGGCGGTGTCGCCGCCCGGCAGGCGCGCCCAGGCCACGCTGCCGGTGCCCGCGAGGAGCACGATGCCGGCCGCGTCGCCGAAGGCGGACTGCAGCGCGATCGCGCCGTCCACCGTCACCGCCACGCGCGGCGCCGGACCGGCGTCCTCCAGCGCGGCCTGGAGCGCCAGCCGCTCCTCCTCGCGCCCCACGCCCGCGGCGCCCACCACCAGCACGTCGCCCTTGAACTCGCGCTCGGACTTGCGGAGGGCGTCGCGGCAGGTGTCGAGGATGCGCGACGCGACGGCGACGGCCTCGCCCGGCCGCATCGCCCCCGGCGCGCCGTCGGAGCGCACCAGCACCGTGCCGTGCTCGTTGGCCACCGCGGCGGTCGTGTGCGACGCGCCCGCGTCCACGCCGATCAGGATCCTCACCCGTGCCCCCGTGCCTCGGTGCCCCCGTGCCCGACGACAGACGAAGCCAGCCCGATGCCCACCGCCAGCGCCGTGCCCAGGGGAACATACCACGGCCAGGCCAGCCGGCTCAGCGCCACCAGCGCGGGCGGCCGCCCCGTCACCGCGGCCAGCGGGCCGGCGAACACCACCACGGCCATGACGACCGAGCCCGCGACGAGCGCCAGCACCACGTCGCGCTCGCCCACCCGCCGGAAGCGGGCCAGGACGAACGCGCCGAGCAGGGCGCCGTAGGTGAGCGAGGCGATGGAGAGCGCCACCACCACGACCGGCGCCTCCCGTTCCCGGAACAGCAGCGCGCCCAGCACCAGCACGACGCCCCACGCGAGCGTGAACAGCCGGCCCGCGCGGAGCAGGTGCCCCTCGTCGCCGGCGCGGCCCGCCAGCGGCGCGTAGTAGTCGTGGGTGGCCGACGAGGCGAGCGCGTTGAGGGCGGAGGCGTGGGTGCTCATCGCCGCCGCCAGCAGGCCCGCCACCGCCAGCCCGGCGAGGCCGCCACCGAGGTGCGTGACGATGAACCTCGGGAACACCTCGTCGCCGCGCAGCGCCGCGCCGGCGGGGAACGCGGTGCGGAGCGCCGCGCCCACCGTGAGGAACAGCGCGAACTGCAGGATCACGACCACGCCGCTTCCGACCAGCGCGAGCCGCGCGTCCCTGAGCGAGCGGGTGGCGAGCAGCCGCTGGACGATCAGCTGGTCGGTGCCGTGCGAGGCCGCCGAGAGAAGGGCGCCGCCCAGCACCGCGGTGCCGAGCGCGTACGGCGCGGTGAGCGAGATCCGCGGGTCCACGACCCGCAGCCGGCCCGCGGCCGCGGCGGCCGCCAGCGCGCCCGGCGCCAGCTCGAGGGCCACCCCCAGCGCCGCCGCGCCCGCCAGCAGGTACACGCCGAGCTGCACCACGTCCATCCACACCACGGAGCGGAACCCGCCGGCGTACGTGTAGAGCAGGGTCGCGGCGCCGAGCACCACGATCGACGCCGGGTACGACCACCCGGTGATCACCGCCAGCGGGATGGCCGTCGCGAACAGGCGCACGCTGTCGGCCATCGCGCGGGTCACCATGAACAGCGCCGACGACGTGCGCCGCGCGCCCGCGCCCCAGCGCGAGCCGAGCAGCTGATACGCCGTCGCCAGCTCGCCGCGGGCGTAGGACGGCAGCAGCAGCCACGCGACGCCGATGCGGCCGAGCAGGTAGCCGAAGGCCAGCTGGAGGAACGTCAGGTCGCCGGTGAAGCCGATGCCCGGGACCGAGATCACGGTGATGGCGGAGGTCTCGGCCGCGACGATCGAGAGCAGGATCGCCCACCACGGCAGCCGGTGCCGGCCGAGGAAGTAGTCCGATGCGCCCCTCTGGCGCCGGCCGAGCCACATCCCCGCCGCGACGACGCCGGCGAGATAGGCCAGCGCGACGATCCAGTCCACCCCGCGCATGGGCGCCAAAGAAAGGGGCCCGGAGATCATTTCTCCAGGCCCCTGGTCCTGCGAGACCGGAACCGCGAGCGCCGGCCGGCGCCCCGGTCGTTCAGACCGTGAAGCTGCTCCCGCAGCCGCAACCGCCGGTCGCGTTGGGATTCTCGAACGTGAAGCCGCTGCTCTGCATGGTGACCACGTAGTCGATCGTCACGCCGTTCAGGTACTGGCCGCTGAAGCTGTCGACGAACAGCCGCACGCCCGACGACTCGACGACCACGTCGTCCTCGGCCGCCCGGTCCTCGATGCTCAGCGCGTACTTGAAGCCCGAGCACCCGCCGGGCATCACGCCCACCCGGAGCCCCGCCGTCGCCGCCGGCGCGCCTTCGGCCTCGATGACCTTGCGGACCTGCTCGGCCGCCCCGGGGGTCAGGGTCAGCTGGATCGCCGCCTGCTCGTGCTGTGTTGCGCCCACGTCTCCTCCGTCGGAGAAATACGAATGCCTTTATCATCTTAGAAGGACGATGGCCGCGCGTCAACGGCCTGCCGCCGCCTCTTGACACTCCGCCGGCCAACGTATCCCCTTCAATCGCTTGCGGATCTGGGGCCGGGCCCCGGCCGCGCCGGAGGGCACGGAGTGACGATCTTCACCCACATCCTGGCCACGACCCTGGGCGTGCAGGTCGGCGGGCTGCACGGGCGCGACGTCGCGCTGGCCTACGCCTTCGGCGTGGCCGTGGACGCCGACCACGCGCTGAAGGCGCCCTACTACCTCCGGAGTGGCGGCTTCGAGAAGCGTATCGGCTACTACTGGCGCTCCTCGCTGCAGGAGCCGGTGGCGCTGCTGTGGGTCATCCCGCTCGCGATCGCGCTGGGGACGCTCGTGCCGGTGGTGTTCCTGGCGATCCACATCGCGATGGACTACTCGGTGCGCTACGAGAAGATGCCGTTCTACCCGTACACGACCTGGGTGACGCGCGGCTGGCTCGTCTCCATTCCGGACGGGGTGAAGGAGGCGGTGCTGGCCGCGGTGCTGCTATGCCTGAACGTCCTGCTGTTCCTGAAGCGAAGCTAGGCGATCGGATCCTGAAGGGCGCGATCCGCGCCCTTCACCTGCGCCTCGGGGTGACGCCCGACCAGATGACGTGGGCGTCGTTCGCGGCGTCCGTGCCCGCCGCCGCGCTGATCGCGGCGCACCACGTGGCCTGGGGCCTGGTGGCGATGGCGGTGGGCCAGGTGCTCGACGGCCTCGACGGGGGCATCGCGCGGGAGTTCGGGCTGTACTCGGAGCGGGGCCGCATCCTCGACACCCGGCTGGACCGCGCCAGTGAGACGCTGATCTTCCTCGCGTTCGCCGTCGCGGGGCTGGTGCCCTGGACGCTGCCGGTCCTGGCGCTCGTGGCCATCTACCTGCTGACCACCGTCACCGACCGCGCGCACGTCGATCCGGGCCTCAAGCGCGTGGTGCTGTACGCGGGGCTGTTCCTGCCGTGGCGGTGGCTGTTCCTGCTCATCTTCGCCGCCAACCTGGGCGGCTACGTCGTGGCGCTGCTGGTCCTCGACTGCCGGTTCCAGGTCCGGATGGACGCGCTCGGCGGCGACCTGGACACCGTGGCCTCGCGGGCCGCGGCGCTCGAGAGGGCCGATGCCGCGGACCGCTGACCGGAAGGGGGACGGCGCCGGAGGGGAGCACGCGATCCTGCTCGATTTCGGCGGCACCATCGACGCGGACGGGGTGCACTGGTGCCCGCGGTTCCACGCGGCGTACCGGCGGCTCGGCGGGACGCTCGGGTACGCCGCCTTCGAGCCGCTGTTCGGGGACTCCGAGCGGCTGCTCGCCGAGCGGCCCGGCATCCGGACGCTGGGCTTCCGCGCGGCGATCGAGACGCAAGCCGGGCTGCTGGAGGGCCTGCTGCCGCGCGGCGACATGGTGCCCGCGGCCGCGTGGGCGCGGCTGCTGCACGACGAGGCGACCGCGGTGGTGCGCCGCAACCGGCCGGTGCTGGAGCGGCTCGCGCTCCGCTTCCGTCTCGCGGTCGTCTCGAACTTCACCGGCAACCTCGAGCCCTGCCTGATCGAGCTCGGGCTGCGCGCGTTGTTCACCGCGGTGCTCGATTCGTCGGTGGTCGGCTTCGCCAAGCCCGACGAGCGCATCTTCCTCGAGGCGCTCGCCGGCGTGGGCGTCCGCGCCGGCAGCGCGTGGATGGTGGGCGACAACCCGGAGGCGGACATCCGGCCGGCGCAGCGGCTGGGCCTCAGGACCTGCTGGGTGGCGCCGCGGGACCGCCAGGAACCGGCGGACCTCTCGCCCACCGCGCGGATCGCGGGGCTCACGGAGCTGGAGCGTGCCGTCGGCTGACCCGGGCGGCCTGATCCTGGCCGGCGGCGAGGGCTCGCGGCTCGTGGCCGAGGGGCTCCGCGTCCCCAAGCCGATGGTGGAGGTCGCCGGCCGCGCGCAGCTCGTGCATCTCGCCGAGACGCTGCTCGACCTGGGGTGCCCGACCGTGACCTGCATGGTGCGGGATGCGTTCCCCGGCCTGGTGGCCGACCTGGCGCGCCGGCACTGGCCCGGCGCGGTCCGCGTGCACGGCTGCCGGACGCCTTCCTCGCTGCACACGCTGGTCGAGGGGCTGGCGCGCGTCCCCGACGGCGCCGTGTTCGCGACGATGGTGGACACCGTGATGCGGCCCGAGGACTGGCGCGCGGTGTTCGCGGGCGCGGCGTCGCAGCTCGCGGCGGGCGCCGACGCGGTGCTCGCCGTGACCCCCTTCGTCGACGACGAGGCGGCGGTGTACGTTGCCGCCGACGCGGCGGGCCGGGTGCGGCGGCTCGGTGACCGGCCGACGGAGCCGGTGCTCGTGACCGGAGGCGTGTACGCGTTCGCGCCCGGCGTGCGGGCGCTGGCGCGCGAAGCGGTAGACGCGGGGGTGCAGCGGATGCGGAACTTCCTGGCCCGGATCGTGGACCGCGGTGTGGTGGTCCGGACGGTCGAGGCGCCTCGCATCATCGATCTGGACCGGCTCTCCGACCTGGCGGCGGCGAACGCCTGGCTGGGGCGCGATGGCTGAGCGCCGGCGGCGCGGGGGAGCCCGGTGAAGCGGCTCGTGGCGCTGTACCGCAGCCCGTCCTATTCGCCGCTGCAGCACATGGCGAACGACACCGCCATCATGGACGCGACGGTGGCCCGCCTCGCCGAGCGCGGCTGGCAGGTGGAGCGGACGCTGGAGCGCGACGTGGAGGCGGGGCACCTGCCGGCGGCCGAGCTGTTCGTCAACATGTGCCAGGGGCCGGTGGCCTCGGAGCGCCTGGCGCCGGTCGAGGCGGACGGCGCCCTCATCGTCAACCGGCCGAGCAGCGTGCTGGCCTGCCACCGGCACCGCCTGGTGCGCCGGATGGCGGACGGCGAGCTGGCGTTCCCGCGGACCCTGATCGTGCACACCCGGTCCGCGCCGACCGCCGACCTGTCGGCGTCGTTCGGCGCGCAGGCGCAGGTGTGGATCAAGCGCGGCGACGTGCACGCCGAGCGGCCCGAGGACGTGGTGGCGGTCGCGCCGGGCGAGATCCGCCGGGCCCTCGAGGCGTTCGCGGCGCGCGGCATCTCGTGGGCCGCGGTGCAGGAGCACGTGAGCGGGCCGGTCGTCAAGTTCTACGGGGTTGCGGACGGGCGCTTCTTCCGGTACTACGGGGCGGAGGCGGGCAGCGCGGCGCCGCCGCCGCCGGTGGACGAGGGGAAGCTCCGTGAGCTCGCGTTCGCGGCGGCGCGGAGGCTGGAGCTGGAGGTCTTCGGCGGCGACGTGGCGGTGCCGGAGCCCGACCGCCCGGTGCTGATCGACATCAACGACTGGCCGAGCTTCGCGCCGTTCCGCGACGGGGCGGCGGACGCGATCGCCGGCTACATCCACGAAAGGTCGGGCCGGTGACCACCGTGACGCGTGCCCCCGCCGTGCAGCTGCCGGGGCCGAAGTCGCAGCAGCAGTTCGACGCCGAGGCGCAGTTCCTGGCGCCGGGCACCCAGAGCGTCGCCACCTTCAGCCGGCTGTGCATGGACCACGGCGAGGGCGCGCTGCTGTGGGACGTGGACGGCCACCGCTACATCGACCTGCTGGCCGGAGTGGGCGTCGCGAGCCTGGGCTACGCGCACCCGAAGTACGTGGCGGCCATGCAGCGCCAGGTGGCGCGGGTCCACGTGGGCAGCTTCACGACCGAGCACCGCGCCGCGCTGGTCAAGCTCCTCGCCCAGCTGGCCCCCGGCGACCTCAACCGCACCCAGCTCTACTCGGGGGGCGCGGAGGCGGTCGAGGCGGCGTTCCGGCTCGCCAAGTCGCACACCGGCAAGCGGGAGTTCGTCGGCTTCTGGGGGGGCTTCCACGGCAAGACCGGCGGGGTGCTCCCGGTCCTCGGCAGCAACTTCAAGCACGCGCTGGGGCCGCTGATGCCCGGCACCTACAGCACGCCGTACGCCTCGTGCGCCCGGTGCCCGTTCGACAAGACGTTTCCGTCGTGCGAGTGGCACTGCGTG
The DNA here is from genome assembly GCA_035623755.1 of Gemmatimonadales bacterium. Lineage (GTDB taxonomy): Bacteria > Gemmatimonadota > Gemmatimonadetes > Gemmatimonadales > JACORV01 > Fen-1245. The sequence continues at coordinate 11,107 of DASPSV010000185.1, read as the reverse complement.
GAGTTCCTCAAGCGCAAGATCGAGCTCGAGACCGCCGGCGACATCGCCGCCATCGTGGTGGAGCCGATCCAGGGCACGGCCGGCAACGTCGTGCCGCCGCTCGGCTACCTGCAGGCCCTCCGCCGCCTCGCCGACCAGCTGGGCGCGCTGCTCATCTGCGACGAGATGATCACCGGCTTCGGGCGCACCGGGAAGATGTTCGCGGTCGAGCACGAGGGCGTCGTGCCCGACGTCATCACCGTGGGCAAGGGCTTCGGCGGCGGCTTCCCGATGAGCGGCCTCATCATCCGCGAGAGCGTCGCGTTCGCCAAGCCGTTCGCCAACCCCAGCGGCAGCTCGTCGAGCTACGGCGGCAACCCGCTCGCCGCCGCGGCGGCCCACGTCACGGTGGAGACGATCGTCGAGGAGGGCCTGGTCGAGCACGCGCGCGCCCTCGGCGCGCGCATGCTGGCGGAGCTGAAGCGCTGGGAGGGCGAGATCCCGATCGTGAGCGACGTGCGCGGCCGCGGGCTGATGATCGGCATGGACCTGGTGCGCCCCGGCACCCGCACCCTGCTCGACAAGAAGGTGACCCGGTGGGTGTTCGACACGCTGCTCGCGCGCGGCGTGCTGGCGATGATCTACAACCCCGAGGTGCGCATCAACCCGCCTCTGGTGATCACCGAGGAGCTGGCGATGGAGGCCCTGGCCACCATGAAGGGCGTGTTGCGTGAGGCCGCCGAGCGCGCTGGCGCTTAAGGGCGCCTCGGTCGAGGAGTGGACCGACGTCCACTTCTTCCGGCCGGTGGGAATCCGCCTCGCGCGGGCGCTGGCGCCGACCCGCGCCACCGCCGACCAGGTCACGGTGGCGGGGCTGCTCGTCGGCCTCGTGGCCGGGCACCTGCTGTTCTACGAGCGCGTGTGGGTCAACCTCGCGGGCGTCGCGCTGTTCGTGGTCTCCGACCTGTTCGACAGCGCCGACGGGCAGCTGGCGCGGCTCAAGGGCAGCTCCACGCGCTTCGGCCGGGTGCTCGACGGGCTCTCCGACACGCTCCGGTTCCTCAACCTCTACGTGCACCTGTTCGTCCGCCTGGTCCTCGCGGCGGGCTGGGGATGGCCGGCGCTCGTGCTGGTCGCGGTCGCGATCTGGAGCCACTCGCTCCAGGGCGCGGCGGTGGACTTCGTCAAGAACGCCTACCTCGAGCTGAGCGCGGACGGCGGCGGCGAGACCGACCTGCCCGAGGACTTCGAGCCGGGCGGCGGCGGCGCCGCGATGCCGCGCCTCGCCCGGCGGCTGTACCGCGCCTACGTCCGCCGCCAGGTGACCATGTTCCCGGTCACCTACCGGGCGCTGCAGGCCGCCCGCCGCGCGGAGACTCCGGCCGGTCTGCGCGTCCGCTGGGCCGAGCGCCAGGCACCGCTCCTGCCGCTGCTGACGCTGATCGCCACCAACATCCGGTTCGCGCTGCTGGCGGCGGCGGTGCTCGCGGGACACGTGGAGTGGTTCCTGGTCGTCACCGCGGTGCCGATGAACCTGATCCTGGTCGTCGCCGTCGTGCTCCACGAGCGCAACGCCGCCGCCCTGACGCGGGACCGGCCGCGGGGCGCGGGGGTGCCCGCCGTTGCCGACTGAGCGCCGGCCGTACCGCGGCGCGCTGATCGGCGCGGGCGGGGTCGCCCGGCAGTCGCATGTCCCCGCCTACGCGGCCGGGGACGTCGCGCGCCGCCTCGAGCTGGTCGTCGCGCTGGAGAGTGCGCCCGAGGTGCCGGACGTCCCCGGCCTGCCGCGGGTCTTCGACGCCGCGGGCCTCGCCGCGTTCGAGCCGCTCGACTTCATCGACGTGTGCACGCCCACCGCCTCGCACGTGGAGCTGGTGCTGTGGGGGCTCGAGCGCGGCTGGCACGTGCTGTGCGAGAAGCCCGTCGCCACGACCCGCCGCGAGGCCGAGCGCGTGGCGGCCGCCGCGCGCCGCGCCCGCCGGGTGGTCATGCCGTGCCACCAGTACCGGTTCAACCCGGCCTGGCGGCAGCTACGGGAGTGGCTGGACGCGGGGCGCATCGGCCGCTGGCATCTGGCCGAGTTCCGCACCTACCGCGCGCACGCCGATCTCGGCGGCGGCGCCGGCGCCGCCGTGCCGTGGCGCGGGACCCGCGCCGAGGGCGGCGGCGGCGTGCTGCTGGATCACGGGACGCACCTGCTGTACCTGCTCGACGACGTGGCCGGCGCGCCGGCCGCGGTGCGGGCGTGGACCGGCCGGCTCCTCCACCGCGAGTACGACGTCGAGGACACGGCGCAGGTCCTGCTCGAGTACCCCGACGGCCGCGCCGCCACGATCTTCGTGACCTGGGCCGGCCACGGGCGCGAGAACGTGATCCGGTTCTGGGGCGAGCGCGGGGCGATCGCCTGGACCGGGGGCGAGCTGTCGCTGGATGCCGCCGGCGCGGCCGAGCGGATCGACTTCACGGCCGCGCTGGACAAGGCCGCCTACAAGGACTGGTTCGCCCGGCTGTTCATGGACTTCGCCGACGCCATCGCGCGCGGGGAAGGGGAGCGGTACCTGCGGGAGATCGCCGCGGTCGCCGACGTCCTCGAGCGCGCGTACGCTGCGGCCGGCGAGGGCGCCCGGACGCCCGCCGTCGGGGTGCCGTGAACCGACGGACGCAGGCCGGCCTGTTCCTCGTCGGCACTGCGTTGTTCGTCTTCCTCCTTCAGCACGTCGGCCTCGGCCGGCTCCTCGCGAACGTGCGCGAGACGGGCTGGATGTTCGCGCCCATCGTCGCCGTCTACGCGGGCGTGTACTCCTGCAACACGCTCGCCTGCTGGCTGGTGATGGCCGACCAGCCGGGCCGGCCGTCCTACGCCCGCACCTGGGCCATCATGGTCTCCGGCTTCGCCCTCAACTCGGTGACGCCGTTCGTCCAGATCGGCGGCGAGCCGTTCAAGGTGGGGGCGTTCGCGCCGTGGCTGGGGCCGCGCCAGGCGACCGGCACCGTCCTCACCTACTACATGCTGTCCGCGCTGAGCAACATGCTCACCTGGCTGGTGGCGATCCTCGCGGTGCTGGCCCTCGTCCGGCCGGCGGCGCCGGTCGCCCTGGCGCTGGCGGCGGTCGCGGCGGTGCTGGCGCTGCTGTTCCTGTTCGTCTTCTCCCGGCACCGGGAGGGCATCTTCGGCCTGCTGCTCGCGACGCTGACGCGGCTGCCGCTGCTGCGCCGCGCCGCCCGGGCGCTGGAGGGCCGGCGCGACACCCTGACGCAGCTCGACGAGCAGATCGCCGGCTTCTACCACCGCAGCCCGCGCCGGTTCTTCGCGGCCCTGGGCGTCGACTTCGCCGGCCGGGCGTTCGGGATGCTGGAGTACTACCTGATCGCGCGCAGCGTCGGCACGCCGGTGGACTATCCGCACGCCTTCCTGATGGGGAGCTTTCTCGTCCTGAGCCTCAACCTGCTGTTCTTCGTGCCGTTCGACCTCGGCTCGCGGGAAGGCGGCACGGGACTGATCTTCGAGATCCTGGGGCTGCCGTCGTCGCTCGGCATCTACGCCGGCGTGGTGACGCGGCTGCGCTGGGCGGTGTGGATCGCCATCGGTCTCGGATTGCTGGGGGCCGCCGGCGGAGGCCGGCCGGAGCGGGCCGCGGCGGCGACGGCGGAGGCCGGCCGGAGCGGCTAGCGGCCGGGCCCGGACGCGGCGGCCGCCTCGGCCGCGAGGTCGGCGACGCGGGGCCGGACCTGGAGGATCTGCTCGTTCGCCCGGGTGGGGTGGACGCGATTGGTGAGCAGGATGACGAACAGGTCCTGCTCCGGGTCGATCCACAGCGACGTGCCCGTGAAGCCCGTGTGCCCGAAGGCGCGCCTCGAGAGACGGGTGCCGGCGCTGGAGCCCTCGCTCGGCGTGTCCCAGCCGAGCGCGCGGCTCGAGAAGGCCGAGTCCTGGACCCGCGTGAACTCGGCGATCGTCGCGGAGTCGACGACGCGCGCGCCGCCCTCCCTCCCTCCGGACGGTGCCGCGCGTCCGCGCCCCGGCGTCCCCGCGCTCCCGTGGCGCAGCATCATCTGGGCGAACTGCACCAGGTCGGGCGCGGTGCTGAACAGGCCCGCGTGCCCCGACACGCCGCCCATCGAGGCGGCGTTCTCGTCGTGGACGTGGCCCCGCACCAGCCGGTGGCGGTAGGCGGTGTCCATCTCGGTGGGCGCGATGCGGGTGCGCCAGCTCGCGGGCGGCAGGAAGCGCGTGTCGCGCATCCCCAGCTGGCGGAACAGGCGGGCCGCGAGGTAGCGGTCGAGGCGCTCGCCCGTGGCGCGCTCCACGATCTGCGTCATCACCATCGCGCCGAGGTCGGAGTAGACCATCTTCGTGCCGGGCGGCCGCTCGAGCGGCTCCGCGTCCACCAGCGCGAACATCTGCTCGCGCGAGTGGACCTGCTGCCAGAGCGGTTTCCACGCCGGCAGCCCCGAGCTGTGGGTCAGGAGCTGCCGCACCGTGACGGTGCTGTCGCGGAACGCGGGCACGTAGCGCACCGCCGGCGTGTCGAGCGCGACCTTGCCCTCCTCGACCAGCTGCATCATCGCCGTGGTGAGCCCGACGACCTTGGTGAGCGACGCGAGGTCGTACACGGTCCGGGTCGTCACGGCCCGCCCGCGCCCGTAGTCGAGGCGGCCGAAGGCCTCGAGGAACAGGACGGTGTCGCGGCGGCCGACCGCGACGACGGCGCCGGGGAAGGCGCGTCGCGCCACGCACTCCTCGACGTAGCGCCGCAGCGCGTCCCAGGTGGTGTCCCGTGTCATGGCGAGCAGGGCGGCGGCGAGGAGCAGCGGGCTCACGGCGCGGCGGCGGCCGCGGGCGGGCCGGCCCGCACCAGCCCGCTGCCGGCCGGGTAGGGCGGCAGGGTCACGGGCAGCCGGCCGGTGACGGGCGCGAGACCCAGGAGCGCCCGCGCCACCGCGCGCTCGATCGGGTCGGTGTCGCTCCAGGCCGCGACGAAGCTGCCCACCGCCGGCAGCTGGCGGAGCACGTACGGGCTGCCGAGCGAGACGGCGACGACCGGCGCGCCGTCGGCGGCGAGCTGCGAGACCAGCGCCGCGACGCCGTCCGGGATGTCCACGGCGTCCGGGTGCCAGGCCGTGGGCCGCGTGGCGGCCACGAACACCACGGCTCCGGTGCCCGCGGCCGCGGCCTTCACGGAGTCGAACGAGGCCGGCCCGGACGCCGGCCACAGCCGCAGCGACCGGAGCGTGTCCACGGAGCCCCGCAGCGCCGCCTCCAGCTGGACGCCCACGTCGCGGATCTGCTCGTTGCCGTAGGCGACGATCAGCACGCGGTGGCGGCGCGCCGCGGGGAGCGGCACCAGGCCGAGCGAGTCGCGGACCAGGACCAGGCTGCGCTGCGAGATGTCCTGCGCCAGCGCGAGGCTGGCGGCGGTCCCGACCGCCTGGGCGACCCGGTCGACGTCCACGAACCGCCGCGCGAACAGGCCCAGCCGCGCCTTGGCGGCCAGCACCCGCGCCACCGACGAGTCGAGCCGCGCCTCGCGCACCTCGCCGCGGGTCACCGCGTCCACCAGCGCGTCGATCGTCGCGCGGGCGCTCACCGGCATCAGCAGGACGTCGGCGCCGGCCTCGAGGGCCCGGACCGCCGCCTGCGCGGCGCCGTAGCGGCTCACGATCGCGCCCATGTTGAGCGCGTCCGTCACGACCAGGCCGCGGAAGCCGAGGCTGTCGCGGAGCAAGGTGTCGAGCACCGCGGGCGACAGCGACGCCGGCGGGGCGTCGGCGCCGGCGAGGCCCGGGACGGCGAGGTGGCCGGCCATCACGGCGTCGGTGCCCTCGCGCACCGCCGCGCGGAACGGCACCAGCTCGACCGAGTCGAGGCGCGAGCGGCTGGCCGTGATCGCGGGCAGCGCGATGTGCGAGTCGGTGCCGGTGTCGCCGTGGCCGGGGAAGTGCTTCGCCGTGCTGAGCATCCCGTGCTCGCGCAGGCCGCGGATGAAGGCGCCCGCCAGCGTGGCGACCCGCTGCGGGTTTTCGCCGAACGAGCGGACGTTGATGATCGGGTTGGCGGGGTTGTTGTTGACGTCCACCACCGGGGCGAAGTCGAGGTGGATGCCGATGGCGCGGCCCTCGAGCGCCACCACGCGCCCGACCTCGTAGGCGTCCAGCTCCCGGTCGGTGGCGCCGAGCGCCATATTGCCGGGGAAGGGCGTGCCGCCGCGCACCCGCGCCGCGAGCCCCGACTCGAGGTCGGACGCGATCAGCAGCGGGACCCGCGCCGCGCGCTGCAGCTGGTCGAGCTTCTCGGCGATGTCGAACGGCGACGAGCCGACGCCCACGATGAAGCCGCCGACGCCGTCGTCGGCCGCGAGCCGGAGCGCCGAGTCGAGCGCGGCGGCGTCGGTCGCCCAGTAGTCGCCCGCGATCCAGGGCATCACCAGCTGCGCGGCCTTCTCGCGCAGCGTGAGGACCAGCGGCGGCACGGCGGGCCCGGCGGCGAACGCGCTGTCGCGCGAGAGCGCGGGCAGGCGCACCGGGGCCGCCGACGTGTCGGGCGCGGGCACCACGGGTGGGGCGGGCGCGGCGGCGGTGGCGATCGTCCGGGTGCACCCGCCGCACAGCAGCGCGGCGGCGAGGACGGCGAAGGAGGAAGGGAAGTGCTTCAAGCTGGTCGGCTCCTCGGACTCGCGTTGATGCTCACCTGCCGGGCCACTTCGCCCGGAGACTGGCGTCTGGCAACCACTGGCAACTTGGCGTCCGGCAACTTCTCTGCCCCCCGCCAGACTGGCCACCGCGTCCTCCCCGGCATCGACGTCCTGCTCCGCGACTCGCTGCACCTCGTCGCGGGCAAGCGCGTCGGCCTGATCACCAACCAGTCGGGCGTGGACGCCGCGGGGGTTGCGACGATCGACCGCCTCGAGCGGCAGCCGGGCGTGCGGCTGGTGGCCCTGTTCGCGCCCGAGCACGGGATCCGCGGCACCGCGCGGCCGGGCGAGCCGGTGCGCGACACGCTGCTCGGCGACACCGTGGACGCGCCGACCGGCCTCCCAATCTACAGTCTCTACGGTCCCCGTCGAGCGCCGGAGGCCGCGCAGCTCGCGTCGCTCGACGTGCTGCTCGTGGACCTGCAGGACGTCGGCGCGCGCACCTTCACCTACGTCTCCACGACCGTGCTCGCCATGCGGGCGGCCGCCGCGGCCGGCGTCCGCGTCGTGGTGCTCGACCGGCCGGATCCCGTCGGGTGCGCGGTGCAGGGGCCGGTGCTCGACACGGCGTACGCGTCGTTCCTGGGGATGCTCCCGGTGCCGCTGCGGCACGGCATGACCCTCGGCGAGCTGGCGCGCTTCGCGGACGAGCGCCTCGCGATCGGCGCCGACCTCGTGGTGGTGCCGGTCGCGGGGTGGCGCCGGTGCGACTGGCTCGACCGCACCGGGCTGCCGTGGGTGCGGCCGTCGCCCAACCTGCCGGACCTGGAGTCCGTGGCCTGGTATCCGGGGACGGTGCTGTTCGAGGCGACGGGCCTCTCGGTGGGGCGGGGCAGCGACGCGCCCTTCCGGCAGGTCGGGGCCCCGTGGCTCGACGCCCCGGCGGTGGCGCGCGCGATGGCCCGGCGCTACGGCGTGGCGATGGACACGGTCCGGTTCACGCCGCGCGCGCCGGGAGACGGCAAGTTCGACGGCGTCGAGGTCCGGGGCGTGCGGTTTCCGCGCTTCGACCGCGACCGCTCCGATCCGGTCCGCATCGCCCTCGAGCTGCTGCGGACCATCGGCGCGCTCCAGCCGGAGCGGCTCGCGGCCGACACGGTGGGCCTGGCGCGCCGCCTCGGCGTCCGGCCCGGACGCGCGGTGACCTGGCCCGGGGACGTGCGGCGCTTCCTCGCGCTCCGCCGGCCGTATCTGCTGTACTGACACGCGCGTTGCGCCCTGCCCGGGCGAGGATTAGTCTACCTGCCAGCGCGAGCCATGAACGAGCGTAGCGTCAGGCTGCTCCCCGCCCAGATGGTCACGGGCTTTCCCAATCTGCTCCGTCCCATCGCAGAGTGGCTGATCCGGATGCACGTGCGACCGAACACCATCACGTCGGCCAGCGTGATCGTGGTGATCGGGGCCGCCGCGGCGTTCGGCCTCGACCAGCCGCGGCTCGGCGCGCTGTGGCTCCTGGTGTCGGGCCTGCTGGACATCCTCGACGGGCAGGTGGCGCGCCGCGGCGGGATGGCGTCCAAGTTCGGGGCCTTCTTCGACTCGACGCTCGACCGGATCGGCGAGGCCGCCCTGTACGCGGGCATCGCCATCTACTTCCAGACCGCGGCGGCCCAGGCGCGGCCCGTCCTGGGCGTGATCGCCGCGCTGGCGGCGCTCACCGGCTCGTTCCTCGTCTCCTACGCCCGGGCGCGCGCCGAGGGCCTCGGCGTGGACTGCCGGGTCGGGATCGCGCAGCGCCCCGAGCGCATCCTCGGCGTGGGCGCGCCGACCCTGTTCTTCGGCAGCGGCCCCCACGGCATCCTGCTGCTCGTCATCATCGCCATCCTCGCGATCGTGTCCTGGGTCACGGTGGCGCAGCGCGTGGCCTTCGTGTTCCGGGCGACCAACGGCGCCGACGGCGGCCCCGGCGCGCCGGCCGGCTCCGCTCCGAAAGGGAACTGACGTGACACCTGACGCTCCCCGCACCGTGCCGCCCGCGCACGGGCGCCTCGGCGTGCTCCTGCCCGGCATGGGCGCGGTGGCGACCACGTTCATCGCGGGGGTGGAGAGCGTGCGCCGGGGCCTGTCCCGGCCCGTGGGCTCCGTCACCCAGCTCGGCACGATCCGGCTCGGGAAGCGGACCGAGGGCCGGATGCCGCTGGTCCGCGACTTCGTGCCCCTGGCGCGCCTCGAGGACCTGGTGTTCGGCGGGTGGGACCCGATCCCCGACGACGCGTTGAAGTCGGCCCGGGTGGCGGGCGTGCTCGAGGAGCGGCACCTCGAGCCGATCGGCGAGTTCCTCCAGGGCATCGCCCCGATGCCGGCGGTGTTCGACCAGTACTACGTCAAGAAGCTCGAGGGCCCGAACGTCAAGAAGGGCAGGAGCAAGCGCGACCTGGCCGAGCAGCTGCGCGAGGACATCCGGCGGTTCCAGAAGGAGCGCGGGGTCGAGCGCCTGGTGATGGTGTGGTGCGCGTCCACGGAGATCTTCATCCGGCCCGGCGCTGTGCACGGGTCGCTGGCCGCGTTCGAGAAGGGGATGGCCGAGAATCACGCCGACGTCGCGCCCTCGATGCTCTACGCCTGGGCCGCGCTGATGGAGGGCGTCCCGTTCGCGATGGGTGCGCCCAACCTGGCGGTGGACACGCCGGCGCTCCAGGAGCTGGCGCGGGACCGGGGCCTGCCGATCGCCGGCAAGGACTTCAAGACCGGCCAGACCCTGATGAAGACGGTGCTGGCCCCGATGCTGAAGGCGCGGATGCTCGGCCTGTCGGGGTGGTACTCCACCAACATCCTCGGCAACCGCGACGGCGAGGTCCTCGACGACCCCGAGTCGTTCAAGACCAAGGAGGAGTCGAAGCTCGGCGTGCTCGAGCACATCCTCCAGCCCGAGCTGTACCCGGAGCTGTACGGCAACATCTTCCACAAGGTGCGCATCAACTACTATCCGCCGCGCCGGGACAACAAGGAGGGCTGGGACAACATCGACATCTTCGGGTGGCTGGGCTACCCGATGCAGATCAAGGTGGACTTCCTGTGCCGCGACTCGATCCTGGCGGCGCCGATCGTCCTCGACCTCGCCCTGTTCATGGACCTGGCGCACCGCGCCGGGATGGCGGGCATCCAGGAGTGGCTCTCCTTCTACTTCAAGAGCCCGATGGCTGCGCCGGGGCTGGTGGCGGAGAACGACCTGTTCATCCAGCAGTTCAAGCTCAAGAACACGCTGCGCTACCTGATGGGCGAGGACCAGATCACGCACCTCGGCATCGAGTACTACCAGCGCTGACGCCGCCGATGACGCTCTCCAAGGCCGTGGTGACCGTGGCCGGGCTGGTGGCCGCCGTGTGGGTGCTGTGGTACTTCCTCGCGACGCCCCGGCCCGCGCGGACGCGCGGCGGCCAGCCGCGGTGACCGCGGCCACGGCCCCATCGGACGGCGCTCCCGCCCCGCCGGCGCCCGGCTCCGGGCGGCGCCGGGTGACGTTCCCCGTGGTGGGGATGTCGTGCGCGGCGTGCGCGTCGCGCATCCAGCGGCAGCTCGCGACCACCCCCGGCGTGCGCGACGCGGCGGTGAACTTCGGCACCACCAAGGCGACGGTCGAGCTGGACGGCGCGCAGCCCCGCGACGTGATGGAGGCGGTGCGCGAGGCGGGCTACGACGTCGGAACCGACGCGATCGCGGTGGCGGTGGCCGACCTGCGCTCCGCGCCCGATCCTTCGCGCCTCGAGCGCGCGATCCGGGCGGTGCGCGGCGTCGTCGCGGCCGTGGCCAACCCGGCGGCCGAGTCGGTCCGCGTCACCTACGTCCCCGGCTTCCTCGACCCGCGCGACGTCGAGGAGGCGGTCGCGGCGGCGGGCTTCGTGCTGGCGGCGCCGGTGGCCGAGGGCGACCCGGTCGAGCGCGAGCGCCTGGTGCGCGAGCGCGAGGTCCGCGACCTCACCGGGAAGCTGGTGCTCGCCGCGGTGGTCGCCGTCGCCGCCATGGTGGCGTCCATGCCGCTCATGGGCGCCGAGGCCGTCGGGTCGGCGGACCTGCTGGCCCGGGTGCTGATGCCGCTCGACGCCGCGCTGCGCCGCGGCCTGCCGTGGCTGTACGCGCTCGACCCGCAGTCGCTCAAGATCGCCCTGTTCGTGGCCACGGTGCCGGTCATGGCCTGGTCGGGCCGGGGCTTCTACGTCAGCGCGTGGCGCGGCTTCCAGCACCGCTCCGCCGACATGAACACGCTGATCGGCGTCGGTACGGCTGCCGCGATGCTGTACTCGGCCGCCGCCACCTTCACGCCCTCGGTGTTCACCGGGGCCGGGCTGCCGGCCGACGTGTACTACGAGGCCGTCTCGGCGATCATCGCGCTGATCCTGCTGGGGCGGCTGCTGGAGTCCCGCGCCAAGGGGCGCACGTCGGAGGCGATGCGGCGGCTGCTGGGGCTCGCGCCGCGCACGGCGCGGGCGCTGCGGGAGGGC
>DASPSV010000131.1:0-10918 GCA_035623755.1 Gemmatimonadales bacterium | reverse complement strand
CCCGGGGACGCGTCGCCGGCCTCGTCGCCGGTCAGCAGCGCCCCGCCGGCGGCCGCCGGGACCGCGCGGCCCGTCTGCGCGGCCTGCACCGCGGCGAACGGCGCGACGCCGAACGGGTCGCGCAGGGACGCCACGGCCTCGAACCTCGCTGTCACGCCTGCTCCGCCGGAAGCTCGCAGGGTCCGGTCACCGGCCTCCCCGCTCCGGCACGACCTGGGCGCCGAAGGCGTACAGCTCCGTGTCGGCGTCGCGCCAGGCCTCGACGGGCAGCAGCGCCTTCCGGCACACGCCCCGGAGGAACGCCACGCGGTCCCAGCCCTGCTCGGGCGCGACCTGCGGGAGCAGGACGCCGGCGCGCGGGCCGCGGCGCACGATGAGCCCGTCGCGGCCCGGCACCACGTCGTCGGGCTTCACCCGCCGCGCCGGCGTGAGCACCGAGACCTCGACCTCGAGGCCCTCGAGCTCGTCGATCGCCACCGGCGCGAAGCGCGGGTCGTCGTGGGCCGACGCCACCGCCATGCGGCGCACGGCCTCGCCCACGGGCAGGTCGGCCTCGAGGTGGCCGAGGCACCCGCGGAGCGCGCCCTCGCGGTGCAGCGACACGAACACGCCGCGCGGCTCGGCCAGCTCCGGGAGTCCCGGCAGCTCGGGAAGCCGCCGCCCGCGCACCGAGGACTCGACCGTGGCCCGCGCCAGAGCGAGGAGCGCGTCCAGGACCGCCGGCGACAGCAGCGCCGGCTCGGCGGCGACGCTACGCGTACATGCCCCGCAGCTTGTGCACCGCGGCCACCCGGTCGATCGCCAGCGTGTACGCCGCGATGCGCATGTTCACGCTGTACTTCTTCGACACGTCGAGGACGTGGTTGAAGCTGCGCACCATGATCTCCTCGAGCCGCTGGTTGACGGTCTCCTCGGTCCAGAAATAGCCGTCGCGGTCCTGCACCCACTCGAAGTAGCTCACGGTGACGCCGCCCGCGTTCGCCAGGATGTCCGGCACCACGAACACGCCCTTCTTGTCCAGGATCTCGTCGGCGCCGGCCGCCGTCGGCCCGTTGGCGCCCTCGATGATCACCTTGGCCTGGATCTTCGGGGCGTTGCGCCGCGTGATCACGTTCTCGAGCGCCGCGGGCAGCAGCACGTCGCAGGGCAGCGTCAGGAAGTCCTCGTTGGCGGCGGGCTCCGCCTTGGGATAGCCCGACACGTAGCGGTGCGCCTCGCGGTAGGCGATGACGTCCTTCACGTCGAGGCCCTTCGGGTTGTACAAGCCGCCCGAGACGTCGCTCACCGCGACCACGACGGCGCCCTGCTCCTGCAGCAGCTCGGCTGCGATCGAGCCCACGTTGCCGAACCCCTGCACCACCACCTTGGCGCCCTTGAGCGGGAGCCCGAGGTGCTTCAGGGCCTCGCGCGTCACCCACATGCAGCCCCGACCCGTGGCTTCGCGCCGGCCCGCCGAGCCGCCCATCTCGAGCGGCTTGCCGGTCACCACCGACGTCACCGTGTGCCGCTTGTGCATCGAGTAGGTGTCCATGATCCAGGCCATCACCCGCTCGTTCGTGTTGACGTCGGGCGCGGGGACGTCGGAATCGGGGCCGAGGATCTCGATGATGCTCGACGTGTAGCGGCGCGTCAGCCGCTCCAGCTCGCCCATGGACATCTTGAGCGGATCGCAGATCACGCCGCCCTTGGACCCGCCGAACGGGATGTTCACGACCGCGCACTTCCAGGTCATCCACGCGGCCAGCGCGCGGACCTCGTCCAGCGTGACGGCGAGGTCGAAGCGGATCCCGCCCTTGCCCGGGCCGCGGGACGTGTTGTACAGCACCCGGTAGCCGGTGAAGACCTCCGTCTCGCCCGAATCCAGCTTGATCGGCAGCGAGACGATGATCTGCATCTGCGGGTTGCGCAGCACCTTGTAGAGGCCGGTGTCGAGGTTGAGGAGCTTCGCCGCCACGTCGAACCGCGACATCATCGCCTCGAACGGGTTCTCCTCGGCGAGGAAGCGGTCCTTGTCGGGGAGGATGAACTGCTTGGTGTCGGTCATGAGGGCATCCGCCGGTCGGGCGGCACGCCGGCCGCCACACGCTGGTGTTGTGGGTGCGCCGCCCGGCCGATGCGGTCGAGCAGGCGGGACAGATCCTCTGCGCCGTACGTCACGCGGACGGCCAGCTCCGCGACGAGACACGCCGGGCCCGCGGCCGGCCACAGCGGCCGCAGCCGGGCCGCGTCCTTCGCCGTGGTGACCACGGTGCCGCCCGGCCCCGCGGCGGCCGCGATCGCGGCCACCTCGTCGGGCCGCCACGCGTGGTGATCGCCGTACGCCATCAGCCGCACCCGCGCGCCGAGCCGCTCGAGCTGGCCGCGGAACGGCGCCGGCTCGCCGATGCCGCACGCGGCCACGACCTCGCGTCCGGCGAGCATCGCCGCAGCAAGCGGCGCGCCGCCCGCGAGCGGCACCAGCCGGGCGATGGCGAGGCCGGCCGCAACGCCGATCCCCGCGCCGGTGCGCGGCGCGAGCCGGCGCGCGGTGGCCGCCGCCGCCTCCGCTCCCGCCGTCTTGTACGTTACGACCACTCCGTCCCCGCGGCCAAGCGCACGCAGCCCCTCGCGCCAGGGCCCCGCGGGCAGCGGCCACATCGGGCCGGCCGCCGTCTCCTCGGCCACGACCACGAGCAGCGCGTCCGGTCGCACGGCGCGGTGCTGGAGGCAGTCGTCCAGCACCAGCACCTCCGCGCCCTCCGCCGCGGCGCGCGCCCCGCCGCGGCCGCGGTCCGCGTCCGCCACGACCACCGCGCCCGGCGTGCGGGCCCGGTGCTCCTCCGCCTCGTCGCCGCCCCGGTACCCGCGCAGCAGGATCCCCGGCTTCGCCCCGCGCCGCGCCAGCTCGCCGGCGAGGAACGCCGCCACCGGCGTCTTGCCGGCCCCGCCCACCGCCAGGTTGCCGACGCCGAGCGAGGGGAGCGGCAGGCGCCGCGCGCGCAGGACGCCCGCGTCGTAGGCCGCGTTCCGGAGACCGGCGCCCGCGCGGTACAGCGCGGCCGGCAGGAGCAGCAGGGCCCGCGCGATCCGCCCCCCGGCGGAGCGGCTCCGCCACAGCCGGTGCGCGAGCCCCGCCCCGTCGCGCACGGCGCTCACGCCGCCAGCAGCGCGCGCGCCAGCTCGGCCGCGCGCACCGCGGCGCCGGGCTCGCCCAGGCGCCGCCGCACCTCGCCGAGCGCCTCGACCTGCCGCCGCCGCTCCGGGCTCGACGGATCGAGCAGCGGCCGCACCGCGTCGGCGAGCGCGTCCGCCGTCACCGCTCCCTGGATCAGCTCCGGCGCCACCTGCCGCTCGGCGACCAGGTTCACCATCCCGATCCACGGCACCCGCACCAGCCGCCGCGCCAGCAGGTACGAGAGCGGGTGCATCCGGTAGGCCACCACCAGGGGCGTGCCCGCCACGGCCGCCTCGAGCGTCGAGGTGCCCGACTTGCACAGCGCGGCGTCCGCCGCGGCGAAGCACTCGCGCGGCTTCCCGGCCACCACGCGGATCCCGCCGGCGGCCGGATAGTCCGCCCCGCCGGCGGCCGCGACCACCGCCTGCACCTCCGGCCGCTCGCGGCGGATACGCTCGGCCGCGTCCCGGAACGCCGGCCAGAGCCGCAGCACCTCCTGGCGGCGGCTGCCCGGGAACAGGCCCAGCACCGGCCGCGCGGGATCGAGGCCCAGCTCGGCCTTGAGCCGCTCCTTCGCCGGGAGCGGCGGGCGGTCCATCAGCGGGTGGCCGACGAACGTCGTCGTCACGCCGCGGGCGGCGAAGAACGCCTCCTCGAACGGCAGGATCACGGCGAGCCGCGACACCGTGCGCGCCATCCGGTGCACCCGGCTCTCGTGCCACGCCCACAGCTGCGGGGCGATGTAGTAGAGCACCGGCACGCCCGCGCGCCGGGCCGCGGCGGCGACCCGGAGGTGGAACCCCGGGTAGTCCACGAGCACGACCAGGCGCACGTCGCCGGCCGCCAGCCGCCGCTCGATGCGCTTGAGGAGCCGCCAGTGCGCCGGCAGCTTGCGCGCCACCTCGACGAATCCCATGACGGTGAGGTCTTCGATCCGCGCGACGAGCGAGGCGCCCGCCGCCTCGAGGTGCGGCCCTCCCACGGCCTCGACGGCGACGTCGGGCGACAGCCGGCGCAGGGCGGCGACCAGGGCGCCCGCGTGCTGGTCGCCCGACGGCTCGCCGGCCGAGACGAACACGGTGGGCCGGCTCACGCGTGCGGCAGCGCCGCCGGGCTCCCCACCGCCTCCATCACGCGGAACGCCAGCGCCAGGGCCGAGAGCCCGTCCTGGCCGGTCACCGCCGGCGGCTCCGCCCCGCGCACCGCCCGCACGAAGTTCCCCAGCTCGAGGCCGAGCGGCTCCGCCTCGGGCGCGCTGAGCGAAACGCGCTCGACCAGCTTCGCCAGGTCGGTCGCACCCGCGGCGAGCGAGCGCTGGGCGTCCGGCTTGAGGCGCAGGAACTCGCCCTTGCCCGCCGCGAGGTCGAGCGAGAAGTAGCCCGACGGCTGGAAGATGCGGAGCTTGCGGACCCGTTCGCGCGCCAGCCGGCTCGCGGTGAGGTTGGCGACGGCGCCCGAGCCGAACTCGATCCGCGCCGTCGCGATGTCCACGCTCGGCGTCACCACGCCGATGCCCGACGCCCGCACGTCCACCACCGGCTCCCGCACCAGCGCCAGCACCAGGTCCAGGTCGTGGATCATGAGGTCGAGGATCACGGCCACGTCCGAGCCGCGCGCCGCGAACGGCGCCACGCGGTCGGACTCGATGAACCGCGGCGACGCGAGGTACGGCGCCGCGGCCCGCAGGGCCCGGTTGAAGCGCTCGACGTGGCCGGTCTGGAGCAGCACGCCCGCGCGGCCGGCCGCCGCGACCAGCGCCTCGGCCTCGGGCAGGGTGGCCGCGATCGGCTTCTCCATCAGCACGTGCCGCCCGCGGCCCAGCGCCGCGAGCCCGACCTCGTGGTGGGCCGGGGTGGGCACCACCACCGACACCGCCTCCACGTCGGCCAGCAGCGCCTCGAGCGACGGGTAGGCGCGGGTCTTGAACTGCGCGGCGATCTCGGCAGCCCGCTCGGCGCGCGTGTCGAAGACGCCCCGCAGCTGGACCCCGGGGAGCGAGGCGTAGAGGCGCGCGTGATGGCAACCCAGGCTCCCGACGCCGACCACGCCGACCGGGAGCGGGGCGCCGGTCACACCAGCACTCCGCGCGCGCTGGCCTCGATGAAGTTGAGGAAGATTTCGACCTCGGGCAGCATGGTGAGCTCGGCGCGGGAGCGCTCGAGCGCCTGGCTGATGTTGAGGCCCGAGCGGAAGAACAGCCGGTACGCCTTCTTCAGCTCGGTCACCGTCTCCGGCGTGAAGCCGTGGCGCTGCAGGCCCACCGCGTTGAGCCCGTACAGCTTCATCGGGTTGCCCACCGCCTTGCAGTAGGGCGGCACGTCCTTGGTGACCCGGGACATGCCGCCGATGAAGGCGTAGGCGCCGATCTTCACGAACTGGTGCACCGGCGTGAGCCCGCTGATGATGGCGCAGTCGTCCACGGTGACGTGCCCGGCGAGCTGGACGCCGTTGGTGAGGATGACGCGGTCGCCCACGTGGCAGTCGTGCGCCATGTGCACGTAGGTCATCACCAGGCAGTTCTTGCCGAGGCGGGTGACGCGGGACTGGGTGGTGCCGCGGTTGATGGTGCAGTACTCGCGGATCACCGTGCCCTCGCCCACCTCGACCCAGGTCTCCTCGCCGGCGTACTTGAGGTCCTGCGGCGGCCCGCCGAGGATGCTGCCGCTGCCCACGCGGCAGTGCGCCGCCAGGCGCACGTTCTGCTCGAGGGTGGCGCGCGCGCCGATCCGGCACCCGGCGCCGAGCGTGACCTGCGGCCCGACGATCGCGAACGGGCCGACCTCCACGTCGGGCCCGATCTCCGCGTCGGCCGCGACGATGGCGGTGGGATGGATGCTCGCGTCGCTCATGCCCGCCTCACCGGTCCACGATCCGGGCCATCATCTCGGCCTCGACCACCACGTGTCCGTCCACGTAGCCCACGCCGCGCATCCGGCTCGCCCGCTCCTTGTGCTGCACCAGCTCCAGCTCGAAGCGGACCTGGTCGCCGGGGACCACGGGACGGCGGAACTTCACGTTGTCCAGCGACATGAAATACACGACCTTGTCCTCGCCCGGGGCCGCCTTCTGGATGTGCCCCATCAGCATCACCCCGCCCACCTGCGCCATCGCTTCGATGAGCAGCACGCCCGGCATGATCGGATGGTCGGGGAAATGGCCCTGGAAGAACGGCTCGTTGATGGTCACGTTCTTGATCCCGACGATCCGCTTCCCCTCCTCCATCTCGACGACGCGATCCACCAGCAGCATCGGGTAGCGGTGCGGCAGGAAGTGGAGGATGTCGCGGATGTCGAGCGGCGGATGGCCCCCGGAGACCGCGGCGCGGCGGCGGATCGCGTTGGCCACGGCCACGTTGCCGCGGTGGCTCGGCCGGTCGGCCACCACGTGGCCGCGGATCCGGCCGCCCACCAGCGCCAGGTCGCCCACCAGGTCCGCCGCCTTGTGGCGCACGAACTCGTCGGGCCAGCGCAGCGTGTTGTCCACCACGCCCTTCTCGTCGAGCACCACGGCGTTGGCCGTGGACGCGCCCGCGATCAGGCCCTTGCCGCGCAGCTTCTCGACCTCGCCCACGAAGCCGAAGGTGCGCGCGCGCGCCAGCTCCCGCTCGAACGCGTCGGGCGTGATGTCCCAGCAGCCGGACTGGCGGCCGATCAGCGGGTGGGGGAACTCGATGGTGGCGGAGACCTTCAGCGCCGGTGCGGGCCCGACCAGGTAGCTGGCCTCGCCCTCGCGCACCGCGAACGGCTCGTTGACCGTGTACTGCACGGCCTCGCCGCCGTGCTCGGCGGGCTCGCAGCCGCGCACCGCCTCGACGAACGGCGCGAACGAGCCGTCCAGGATCGGGGGCTCCGGGCCGGTCAGCTCGACGACGGCGTCGTCCACGGCCAGGGCGTGCAGCGCCGCCAGCACGTGCTCGACGGTGTGCACCTCGGCGCCGTTGGCGGCGAGGGTCGTGCGCCGCTCCACGCCGGAGACGCTGGTGAGCCGCGCCGGGATGGTCGGCGCGCCCGGGAGGTCGGCGCGGCGGAACACGATGCCGCTGCCCGGCTCCGCCCCGGCGAACGAGACCCGGGCCGCGACGCCGGTGTGCATGCCCACGCCTTCGAGCCACGCGCCACGCCGCAGGGTGCGGCGCGGCAGGCTATCCTTGCCCGCGTTTCCCACGCTTGACCAGCTCCTCCAGGTCGTCCACGATCGGCGCCAGCTTGTAGCTGGCGGCGATCGCCTTGAGGGCCTCGCGGCGGTCGCGCGCCGGGTAGCCGAACACCGTGGCGCCCGCGGCCACCTCGCCCATCACCCCGCTCTGCGCGGCGATCCGTGCCCCCCGGCCCACCGTGAAGTGGCCCGCGAGGCCCACCTGGCCCGCGAGGATCACGTCGTCCTCCACGTGCGTCGAGCCGGCGATGCCCACCTGCGCCATGATCAGGCAGCGCGCCCCGATCCGCACGTTGTGCCCGATCTGCACCAGGTTGTCGATCTTGGTGCCCGGGCCGACCACCGTGTCGTCCACGCTGCCGCGGTCGACGGTGGTGTTGGCGCCGATCTCCACGTCGTCGCCGATCACGCACCGGCCCACGTGCGGGATCTTCGCGTGGCCCGTCTTCCCGGGCACGTAGCCGAACCCGTCGGACCCGAGCACCACGCCGGCGTGCAGGATCACGCGCGCGCCCACCACGGTGCCGGGGTAGCAGACCACGTTGGGGTAGAGCACGGTGTCGTCGCCCAGCGCGACCCGCTCGCCCACCACCGCCCCGGCCATCACCTGCACCCGGTCGCCGAGCCGCGCGCCCGCGCCCACCACGACCCGGGGACCGAGCGAGACGTCGCGGCCGAGCACGGCGCCGGTGCCGATCGCCGCCGTCGCATCCACCGACGGCTGCCGGACCGGCTCGGGGTAGACGGCGCGCACCACGGCCAGGATGGCGCGGTGCGGATCGTCCACCACGATCCGCGTCGCCGGGCCCGGCTCGGCGCCGCGATGCTCCGCGGTCACCAGCACGGCCCCGGCGCGCGAGGCGTGAAAGTACGGGAGGTACCGGCCCGCGGCAAGAAACGACAGGTCGCCGGGACCGGCGCGGTCCAGCGGCGCCACGGCCGTGAGCCGCGCCGCGCCATCGCCCACCAGCGCGCCGCCCACCAGCGCGGCGATCTCGGCTGCGGTCAGGCCGTCACTCACGCCACGGCCCCCCGCTCCACCCCGCCCCTACGGCTGGTTGGGGCGCGCGCCGCGCGGCGGCCGCGCCGCCGCGGAGGGGGGGGCCGGGTGGGTCGTGTCGGCCGGCTGCGCCGCCGGCAGCGGCGGCGGGGGCGTGGCGCCCGTGCCGCCCGCCTGGAGCCGCTGGATCACCAGCTGCGACAGGTCGAGCGAGCGGTCGGCGCTGATCAGCCCGCCGGCCTGCGCCGCGGCGTCGAAGATCATCGCGTAGTTGCCCTCGGCGCGGATCCCCTCGATCACCGCCTGCACCCGCTGGGTGATCGGGGCCATCAGCTCCTGCTCGCGCTGGGTCGCCCGGTCGCGCAGGTCCTGCACCTGCTGGGCCGTGCGCTGCTGCATCTGCTGCAGCTCCTGCTGCCGCTGCTGCTTGGCCGACGGGCTCAGCACCAGCGAGGTGCGGTTGAACTCGCTCACCGCCGAGTCGAACTGGGACTGCAGCACGTTCACCTGCTGCTGCATCCCCGCCAGCTCGCGCTGGAAGGTGGACTCGGCCTGGGCCCGGCCCGGCGTGTTCGCCAGGATCACCTGGGAGTTGACGTACGCCAGCTTGAGGGCGGGAGCGTTCTGCCCCCGCGCCGGCGCCGCGAGCCCTGCCACCACGAGGACGGCACAGACCGTCCCGGTCAAGCGTACCATGTCGATGCTCCTGGCTGCGTGCATGAGTCTGGCTGCGATCACTGGAAGAAGTTGCCGATCTTGAAGTGCAGCTTCCAGCCCGGGGCCGGCTGACCCGCGCTGTTCACCTTGTCGAAGCCGTAGCCGAGGTCGAGGCCCAGCGGCCCGAGCGGGGTCACCACCGCCACCCCGAAGCCCGCGCCGCGGAACAGCCGCGTCGGATTGAAGTCCGACGGCGCGGCCCACACGTTGCCCATGTCGTAGAAGAACGACCCGTAGATCGACTGGCTGAAGCGGAGGCCGAACTCCGCGGTGCTCGCGAAGTACGACCGGCCGAACGCGCTGCGCGGCACGCCCCCGGTGGACGCCGCCGGGTTGAACCCCTGGGGCGTGATCGAGAACTCGTCGTAGCCCCTGAGCGGGATGCCGTACTGGGTGCCGCCCATCGTGTACAGCTGATCGAAGAACGGCCCCGCGTTGCCGAACACGAACCCCGCCTTGGTGGTCAGCGCCAGCACCAGGTGCACGCCGCCGCCCGCCGGGCCCGAGCCCCCGATCGTGCCGGCCGGCGCGTACCAGTGCCCCTCGACGTCCAGCTTCTGGAACGTCGCCGAGCCGCCGAGGATCCCGCCGTTCGCCGCCAGGCTGATCTGGTGCATCGTCCCGCCGGTCGGGAACGGCATGTCCACCCGGGTGTCCCGGGCGAAGGTGAGGCCGACGGTGGAGCGCATGCAATTCGCGCAGCGGAGCGAGCCCGCCAGCAGGGCCGAGTTGCCCGAGTACGACTCGAAGTCGATCGCGTACGACGGGAACAGCCGGCTGTAGCGGCTGTGGGGCAGCGGCACGCCGAACTGCAGCTGGCCGCCGCGCGAAGTGATCTGCCCGAGGTCGGCGATGGTGTAGCGGGTGCGCGTGTCGTGCAGGCCGATCGTCCCGGAGACGAGGCTGCCGCCCAGCGACGGGTCGCTGTAGCTGAGGTCGAGCTGGTTGATGTTGGCGCCGAACTGCCACTGGATGTGGCCCTTCTTGCCCTCGCCGAACAGGTTCGGCTCGTCGAGCCCGAGGAAGCCCCCCAGGCCGGTGCCCTGCCCCATCGACGCGCCGAAGTTGACGTTCCCGGTGCGCTTCTCCTGCACCTTGAAGATGAGGTCGATGTCGCCCTGGTCGTTGGCGGTGCGCGTGTCGGGGAACGGCAGCGGCTGCTGGAAGAAGCCGAGGTTCGAGATGTTCTGGTAGGAGCGGATGACCCGGTCCTGGGCGAACACGTCGCCGGGCAGGATCACCAGCGCCTCGCGGATCACCCGCTCGTGGGTGACGTCGTTGCCGGCGATCTCGATCTTGTTGATCAGCGCCGGCCGGCCCTCGGTGATGTTCCAGGTGAGGTTGACGCGGGGCAGCCCGGTCGAGTCCGCGGGCTCGAGCCGCTGGATCAGCGGGTCGATCTGCGCGTAGATGTAGCCCTGGTTGGAGTATTGGGTGCGCAGCTTGGTGGTCGCGTCGTCCCAGCGGTTCTGGTCGAACCACACCGGCCCGCCGCAGCTCTTGAGCACGCAGCCCAGCCCGGACGCCGGGTGCGCGAACGGGTTGAGGGTCAGCACCTCGTCGGTCGAGAAGCGGTGGTTGCCCACGACCCGCACGGTGCCGACCTCGTAGGGCCGGCCCTCGTCCACCGTCACCACCAGGGTGGCCTTGCCGGTGCCGTGGTCCACCAGCAGCGTGTCGTGCAGCACCCGGAAGTCCACGTAGCCGTGGCTGGCGTAGAAGCCGGGGAGCCGCTCCTCGAGGTCCTCGCGGACGTTCTCCTTGCCGTACTCGCCGCTCTGCCACCAGAAGAAACCTTCGGGGCGCGTCTTCATGTGCGCGACGATCTCGCCCACCGGGAACGCGCTGGCCCCCTCGATCCGCACCGCGGCGACGGCGATCCGGCGCCCCTC
>DASPSV010000165.1:0-8958 GCA_035623755.1 Gemmatimonadales bacterium | reverse complement strand
TCCCGTGGCCAGCAACCGGACCCCGGCCGGCCGCCGGCGGAACATGCGCGTCGAGATCCGGCGCCTGCCGCCGCCCGTGCGCCAGGCGGCCGTGGCCGCGCCGCCGGCGCGCGTCACCTCCGCCGCACGGCCGGCGCCCGTCGCCGCGGCCGCCCCGCCCCCGGCCGCGCCGGCGCCCTCGGGCGCCGCCGTCCGTGCGAACGCCGTGCCCGAGGCGGAAGCCGTCCCGACTCCGGCCCCGGCCCCGAGCGAGCCCAAGCCACAGGGCGCACCGAAGCCGCTCCCCCGGGCCATCGCCGCGCACGCTCCCGCCGCGACCGTCGTCGCGCGGCCGCCGGCGCGCGATCGCGGCGGTTTCGGCGTCGGCCTCGCCTGGGCGTGGTACAACACGAGCTACTGGTTCTACGGCGGCGGCAACTCCCGGTGGCAGTCGTGGAGCCAGTTCCAGGCGAGCGGATTCTACGAGGGGCGCTTCCCGCTGCGGGTCGCCACCGTGCAGACGCGGTACCGGATCGAGCTGCGCGTCGGCACCGGCGGCGCCACGAACAACGTGGGGTCCGGGTACGTCGGCAACGGCGCGTCGCTCACCAACGGGACGCTCACGGGCGGGGCGTCGGCGTCGCTGCGCCTGCCGGTCCTGGCGACCGCGGGCACGCGTCCCGTGCCCTACGTCGGGCTGGGGATCGACTACAGCTACCTGTGGGGCTTCGGCGACAACAGCGGCAGCATCTACGGCAAGGGGTGGAACGAGCGGATCCTGTGCTTCCCGCTGGTGGCCGGCGTGGACCTAAGGACCGCGCACCTGACGATCAGCCCCGAGATCCGCTGGGGCATCCTCGGCTCGGCCGCGTCGAACCTGTACCTGCCCGGCGCGGGCTACGCGATCCAGGAAAACGCGCCGGGGATGAAGGGGATCTTCGTGAGCCTGAGCTGGCGGTAGGCGGCTATCCCTCGGGCTGCTGGAATTTCGAGCGAATCAGTCGCACATTGGGGACGGCCTCTCGTTTGGAGGCGCCTCCGTGAGGTCCTTGCCTTTGAATGTCCGTGCCCAGCGACTATAGGATCGCGCGGTCCGAGCGCGTCGTGTACGCCCGTGCCTGGGGCGTGTTCACGAACGACGAGCTGGCCGACACCCGCGCGGCCCTGGAGAAGGACCCCGCCTTCGACCCCGCGTTCGCGCTGCTCATCGACCTCACGGGGGTCACGGAGCTCCGGTTGACGTCGCCCGCCCTCCTCACCCTGGCGATGACGTCCCTCTTCGCCGCCAACGTGCGCCGGGCCATCGTCGTGTCGAGCGACGTGGCGTACGGGATGGCGCGCATGTTCGCGATGCTCAGCAGTCGCGAGGACATGGTCCAGGTCTTCCGCGATCGGGCGGAGGCGCTGGCGTGGATGGGGGGACGATGACAAGGCGATGGCTGACGTTCCTTTTCGGGTGCGTGGCGTACCTGGTGTTCCTGGCCACCACGCTGTACGGGATCGGATTCACCGGCGGCATCGCCGTGCCCAAGGCCCTCGACGACGGCGCGCGAGGCCCGCTGCTGGCCGCGCTGCTGATGGACCTGATGCTCATCGGATTGTTCGGGATCCAGCACAGCCTGATGGCGAGGGTGGCGTTCAAGGCGTGGTGGCGCCGCCTCGTTCCCGAGCCGGCCGAGCGCAGCGTCTTCGTCCTGACCGCCAGCCTGCTGCTCCTTCTTCTCTTCTGGCAGTGGCGCCCCCTGCCGGGCGTGGTCTGGAGTGCCGCCGCGGGCCCCGGGCACGCGCTGCTCACGGCCGCGTTCTGGCTCGGCTGGCTGGCCGTGGTTCTCTCGACCTTCCTCATCGACCATTTCGACCTGTTCGGCCTGCGGCAGGTCTGGCTCTACTGGCGGGGGATCCCCTATTCGCCCGTGCCCTTCAAGGAGGCCGCGATCCTGAGGTACGTCCGACATCCCCTGATGACGAGCTTCGTGATCGCCTTCTGGGCGACGCCGCGCATGACGGTCGGCCACCTCGTCTTCGCGGCCGGGATGACGACGTACATCCTGATCGGGATCGCCTACGAGGAACGGGACCTCGTGCGGGCGTTCGGGACCGCGTACGAGCGCTACCGGCAGCAGGTCTCGATGCTCCTGCCGCTCCCGCCGAGGCGTTCACCGCACTGAGGATTTCCGGGCGCACGGCCGCGGGTGGTTGGCCCGCGGCGGCGCCTCACTTCCTGAGCAGGCGGAAGGCGTGGTTCCAGCCGCCGCCCCGCATCCCGGGGATGCACCAGAGCTGGCACAGGGGCTCGATCGCGCGTGCGCCCGCCGCCGTGCCCATGTCCGCCAGGTCGAAGCCGAACTGCTCGAGCAGGCGGGCGACGTCCTGCTTCGCCGCGGCGTCGTTGCCGCAGTAGAACATCGTCGGCTTCCCGTCGGGGAAGGACGGGTTCACCATGTGCGCGTTGCCGACGCAGGAGAACGCCTTGACGAACCGGGCGTCGGGGAACGTCCGCTGGAGCCGCTCCATCAGCGACTCGTTGGGGCCGGTGAAGAACCGGATCACGCCGTCGTCCGGCGGCTCCGGCGCGATGGGGTTCGTCACGTCGATGACGAGCTTCCCCTCGAGGCTCGCCCGCCCGGCCTCGTCGAGCACCTGCTGCGCCGCCGTGCCGGCGACCGCCAGCACCAGCGCCTCGGCCCACGTCGCCACCTCCGCGAACGTGCCCGTGGCGATGCCGCTCGCCTTCCCGAACTCCGCCAGCTTGGCCGGGGTGCGGCTGCCGATCATCACCTGGTAGCCGTGCTTCCCGAGTCCCCTGGCGAGGGTCTGGCCGACCTGGCCGGAGCCCAGCACGCCGAAGCGCTGGATCATCGCGACGATCTCCGTGGAATGGTCAGACGACGTGCCGCTCGGTGATCACGCGAAAGTGATGGCCGTAGATGGCGAGGGTCACGGCGTGGGCGAACGCCCTCGGCCTCCGGAACAGCGTCCAGACGAGCAGCTTCCAGTACTCCACGCGCTCCCGGCCGATGATGCCGAGCCGCACGACCGACCGCGCGAACGCCAGGCCCTGCCGCCGCACGAAGCCGGGGCTCAGCCGCGCCTTGATCTTCGGGGGGTGATAGTCCCGCAGCATCGCGCGGGCGCGCCGGTAGTAGGCGCGCGGCGCGTACAGCCGCCGGAGCAGCTCCTTGTAGACGCTCTGCAGGCCGCCCGCCCCATCGAGCGGGATGATGTTCGTCGTGCCGTCCACGTTGTCGCCCGATCCCGTCTCGAGCAGGCGGCCGGCCGCCTGCATGCGCCGGTACAGCTGGGTGCCGGGCAGCGCCTGCAGCAGCCCCACCATCGCCGTCGCGATCCCGCTCTTCTGGATGAACTCGAGCAGGCGCCCCGGCGTCGAGGGCGAGTCGCTGTCGAAGCCGAGGATGAACCCGCCCTGCACCTGCAGGCCGGCGCGCTGCAGGAGCCGGACGTCGGCGACGAGGTCGCGCCTGAGGTTCTGGCGCTTGCCGCACTCGGTCAGCGCTTCCTCGTCGGGCGTCTCGATCCCGACGAACACGCTGTCGAAGCCTGCCCGGACCATCCGGTGCACGAGCGGCTCGTCGTCCGCGAGGTTGATGGACGCCTGGCCGTTGAACGGCATGCCGCGGTGCCGCTTCCGCCACTCCAGAAGCGCGGGCAGCAGGTCGCGCGTGAAGCACTTCCGGTTCCCGATGAGGTTGTCGTCCACGAAGAAGACGCCGTCCTGCCAGCCCAGGTCGGAGAGGCGGTCCAGCTCGGCGACGATCTGCTCGGGGCGCTTGGTGCGCGGGTGGCGGCCGAGCTGCGCGGTGACGTCGCAGAACTCGCAGTCGAACGGGCAGCCGCGCGAGAACTGCACCGGCATCGACGCGTACCGCGACATGCGGACCAGGTCCCAGCGCGGCAGCGGGGTTTCGGACAGGTCGGCGAAGTCCTGCGTCGCGTACACGTGCCCGGCACGGCCCGCGGCGAAGTCCGCCAGGAACGCGGGGAGCGTCAGCTCCGCCTCGTTCAGCACCAGGTGATCCACGCCGGCGAACCGCTCGCGCTGCGCGGTGAACAGCGGGCCGCCCGCCACGACGCGCAGCCCCCGGACGCGGCAGCGCGCGATGATCCTCTCCGCGGCCTCGCGCTGCGCCCCCATGGCGCTGATGAACGCGCAGTCCGCCCAGGCCAGGTCCCGGTCCCGGAGCGGCCGCACGTTGGCGTCCACCAGGCGCAGCTCCCAGTCGGCGGGCAGCATGGCCGCGACGGTGAGCAGGCCGAGGGGAGGATACGAGGATTTCTTGCGAACGAACTTCAGCGCGTGCTTGAAGCTCCAGAAGGTGTCCGGGAACTCGGGGTAGATCAGGACGGCCTTCATCGGCTGCAATGTAGGTGCCGCCTGAAGGGAGCGCCAACGATGCGCGAGTGCCAAGGAGGCCGATCGCCGTCGCCGTCGCCGTGCGCGGTCTCCAAACAAGCGGAGCAGAGTCGGATATCAGGCACGTGACCGCGCGCGCGATTGCTTGACACCATCCGCGCGGGCCCGCAGCGTAGACCGGTGACGGATCCCTTCGGCGCCGGATCCGATGAACTGCTACAGGTGCAAGACCCCGATTCCCGTTGACTCCCGGTTCTGCTCCGCGTGCGGAGCGGAAGTGTCCGGCGACGGGCACGTTCACCCCTCCGCCAGCACCATCCTCGTCGACCCGGACTCCGAGCTCTTCGCCAGGCTGCAAGCCGAGCTGGGGTCGGAGTACGTGCTCGAGCGCGAGCTGGGCCGCGGCGGCATGGCCGTCGTGTACCTGGGGCGCGACACGGTGCTCGGACGCAAGGTCGCCGTGAAGGTACTGCCGCCGGAGCTGACATTCGGCACCCGCGGCCTGATGACGGAGCGCTTCAAGCGCGAGGCGCAGACGGCGGCCAGGCTCGACCACCCGAACATCATCCCCGTCTACCGCGTCGCCCACGGCGGGACCCTGTTCTGGTACGTGATGAAGTACCTGGACGGGGAGACCCTGGAGCGCATCCTGGAGCGCGAGCAGCTGCTGGCGCTCGAGCGCACGGTGGACATCGTCCGGCAGGTGGCCGACGGGCTCGAGTACGCGCACCAGAACCACGTGGTGCACCGCGACGTCAAGCCGGCGAACGTCGTGGTGGACTTCCGCGGCCGCGTGACCGTGACCGACTTCGGCATCGCCAAGGCGCAGGACGCCAGCACGCTCACCGCCTCCGGCATGGTCATCGGCACGCCGCACTACATGAGCCCCGAGCAGTGCCGGGGCGTGCAGATCGGCCCCGCGGCGGACCAGTACTCGCTCGCGGTGATGACCTACCAGATGCTCGGCGGCCACCTCCCGTTCACGGGCGAGACCGCGGTCGAGGTCGTGCACAAGCAGGTGGCCGATCCGGTCCCACCGCTGGGCTTCCTGCGGCCGCAGCTGCCGGTGGGCGTGATCGACGTGGTCGAGCGTGGCCTCGCCAAGGCGCCGGAGCAGCGCTTCCCCACCGTCACGGAGTTCGCGCGACGGCTGCAGGAGGAGGCCGAGGGCCGCACGGCGTCCGTGCCGCGCCCGCCCGCGTCGGCCGCGGAGCGCGCCGCGGCGCGAGCGGCGGCGGCCGCGACCGCGGAGCGCGCCCGCCGCAGGCGCCGGCTGGCGGTGGACACGGCACTGGCCGCGCTGCTGGTCGCCGGCGCCGCCGTCGCGCTCAACATCCGGGGCGGCTGGACGCTGGCCTGGCCGCCCGGCCCGGACGCCGCGGTGATCCTCCGGGAGGAGGCGCCGGCCGCCGAAGCGCCGGTGCCGCTCCCGCGTCACCCACAGACGGCCGCGCCCGCACGCCGCGCGGCCGGGACGCACCCGCCGCCGGCCCACCCCGCGGCCATCCCCGCCCGGGAGCCGGCGACCGCCGCCGTCCCGAAGGGCCCGGCGGCCAAGCCCGAGCAGGCCGCGCCGCTGATGGGATGGATCTCGGTCCGGACGAACCCGCGCTCGACGATCTACCTGAACGACTCGGCGAGACGCTCGCCGGTCGAGGGCCTGCCCGTACCCGCGGGCACGCTGCACCTGCGGTTCATGGACACGGCCGGTGCGTGGTTCGCGCACGACACCACGGTGACGGTGGTGCCCGGCGCGCGCCTCGTGCTCGGCACCATCCGGCTGGTGCGTCCGTGAGGCGGGCCGCCCTGCTGCTCGCGCTGCTCGCGGCGCCGGCGGCTCCGGACCTCCGCGCCCAGACGGACGTTCCGGCCCTGCTCGCCCAGGCCCGTGACCAGATCGACCGGTTCAACCACGACTCCGCCGCGGTGCTCCTGACCCGCGCGCTGGCGCGCGGGAGCGGAGCCACCACGGCGCAGCAGGTGCGGGCGTACGTGCTGTACGGGATCGTGCTCCTGCACGACGGGCGCACGTTCGACGCGCAGCAGTCCTTCCGCTACGCGCTGCAGCTCGACGCGACGGAGCGGGTGGACAGCCTCGACTTCCTCGACGACGCCCTGGTGCGCGAGTTCGCGGCGGTCCGCGCGGCCCTCCCCCCGGCGGCGCCGACGGCGCCCACCGCGCCCCCGGGGTTGCGCGTGGAGGTGTCCCTGCCGTTCGACACCACGCTGCGGGCGCCGGCCGGCAAGCTGGTGATCGGCACCCGGGCGTCGTTCCGCGCGCACGTGACGGTCACGGTCGCGCCCGCCGCCACGCCGGCCGCGGCCGTCTGGACCAGGATCGCGCCGGACTCGCTGGGCGGCGTGGAGTGGAACCTGCGCGGCCGCGACGGCAACCTGGTGCCCTCGGGGCGCTACGTGCTGCGTGTCACCGCCGCGGATTCGCTCGATCGCCAGGCGCCGCCGGTGGAGCGGTTCCTGCACGTCTCGAACGCCAACAGCCCGCTGGACGAATCCGCCGCGATGCGCGTGCGCCTGGAGGAGCGACTGTCCTTCGCCGTCGAGCCGGGACGCGCGACGGCGGGCCGGGGGTTCGGCGTGGTGGTGAGGGCGCGCGACCTGCGCGGCGGCCTCGAGCGGCGGTTCGCGGAGACGGTGTGGATCGGCATCACCCCCGGCACCGGCCGCATCGGCGCCCGGCTCTCGGGCGCGACCCGCGTCGCGGCGGTGGAAGGCGTCGCGACGTTCACGGGGCTCAGCCTCGACAGCGCGGGCACCGACTACAGCCTCACCGCCGCGGCCGCGGCCATGGCCAGCGTGCCGAGCGTCTCGTTCGACGTCGTGCCGGGTCCGGCGAGCCGCCTCTCGCTCGCGACCGACGCGGCGGGGCCGCTCGTGGCCGGGACGGCGTTCCGCGCGGTGGCGACGGCGCGCGACGACGCCGGCAACGTGGCGACGGACTTTCGCGACTCGGTGACCGTCGCGATCACCGCCGGGACGGGCAGGCCGGGCGCGACGCTCCTCGGGGCGACGCGCGGCGCCGCGCAGGCCGGCGTGGCCGACTTCCCCGCCCTCCGCGTGGACAGCGGCGCCGTCGGGTACACGCTGACCGCCACGGCCGCGGGCCTGGCCCCGGCCACCAGCCCCCCGGTGAACCTGCTGTCGACCTCGTGGCGCGGCTGGGCGAGCCTGGCCGCCGGCGGGGCCCGCGCGTGCGGCGTCTCGCGCGACGGCTTCACCTATTGCTGGGGCGGCGGCCAGGGGAGCCCGGACTCCGCCGCGCGCCGACTCGGGCCGCAGCTGCTCGCCGGCGGCGTCGCGCTCGACTCGCTGCAGGCGGGAGCGGACCACGCCTGCGGCCTCACCGGCCGCGACGCGGCGCTCTGCTGGGGCAGCGACAGCGCCGGTGCGCTCGGCGACGGCTCGACGTCGGACCGCACGGAGCCGGTGAGCGTCGCGACGGACGTCCTGTTCGCGGGTCTCGCGGCCGGCGGGCGCCACACGTGCGGCCTCACGGCGGAGGGCGCGGCGTACTGCTGGGGCGAGAATCTCCACGGCGAGCTGGGCGACGGGTCCAGGACCAATCGCGGGACGCCGGTCGCCGTGGCCGGTGGCTTCGTCTTCGCGAGTCTCGCGGCCGGCGACGAGCACACCTGCGGCCTGACCCGGGGCGGCACCGCGTACTGCTGGGGCCGGAACGTCTTCGGCCAGCTGGGTGACAGCTCGACGGCCGAGCGGACCGCGCCGGTGCCGGTCGCCGGGCGCCACGCGTTCCGGAGCCTCGCCGCGGGAGGAGGGCACACCTGCGCCCTTACTGCGGACGGTGCGGCCTGGTGCTGGGGCGACAACTCGTCCGGGCAGGCGGGCGACGGCTCGACGACGGATCACCCGGTACCCGTCGCGGTCGACACGCGACTCGCGTTCGCGAGGCTCGCCGCCGGCGACCAGCACACCTGCGGCCTCACGCCCGCCGGCGCCGCCTGGTGCTGGGGCGCGAACGATCTCGGCCAGCTGGGCATCGGGTCGAACCGCCGCCGGCCCAAGCCGGCGGCCGTGGCGGGCGGCCGGATCTTCACGAGCCTGACCGCGGCGGACCACCACAGCTGCGGCGTGACGGCCGGCGGTGCGGCGTTCTGCTGGGGCTGGAACGACCGGGGCCAGCTGGGCGACGGCACCGTCACCAGCCGCAACGCGCCGGTAGCCGTGGCAGCGCCGTAGGCTGCGAGCGGGGAGCGTGCCGTGACCGTGACCGAGGTGCTCGACCGGCTCGAAGGCGCGATCGCCGAGCGCTACCGGCTCGAGCGCGAGCTCGGCCGCGGCGGCATGGCCACGGTGTACCTCGCCCACGACCTCAAGCACGACCGCCCCGTCGCCATCAAGATCCTGCGGCCAGGCGAGGCCGGCCTCGGCGACGAAGGCGCCGCGCGCTTCCTGCGGGAGATCCGCATCAACGCGCGCCTGGACCACCCGCACATCCTGACCCTGATCGATTCGGGCGAAGCCGACGGGCTGCTCTACCTGGTGCTGCCGTACGTGGCAGGCGAGTCGCTGCGCGTGCGCCTGGCCCGTGACGGCCGGCTGCCGGCCGGCGAGGTGGTGCGGATCGGCAC
>DASPSV010000130.1:0-5048 GCA_035623755.1 Gemmatimonadales bacterium | reverse complement strand
TGCTCCTTCCGCCACGCGCGCAGCGTGCGCAGCACCACGAATCCCCAGCCCCACGAGCCCACGACGAGCAGCGTCGCGCCGATGTAGAACGCCGGGTGCGCCTTGAGCGGCGGGTAGAAGGTGTACAGCACCGAGGCCTGTCCCGAGAGGATCGCGGCCACGGTGGCGAGCGTTCCCGCGAGCGCCACCCAGAACGACGCCCACGCGAGGCCGGCATGTTCCGGCGCCCGGCCGAGCGCGCGCGGCACCAGCGCGTAGCCGAGCCCCATGATGAAGAAGGTGGTGAACACCAGCGCCATCAGGGTGCCGTGCGCGGTCACCGAGAGGTAGTAGATGCGCGCCGAGCGGAACGGCAGGTCGAGATTGGCGCGCGACAGCGCCTGCATCAGCGCCATGCACGCGGCGATGCCGAAGGCGGCCACCGCCACGCCGATGTTCGCCAGGGCGAGCCGGTCGAGGCGCTTCATCGGGCCACCCCCGCTCCCGCCGGCGCGGCCGCAGGTGCCGGCGCGGCACCCGGCGCCGGATCCACGATCACCTTGCCCTGCATCGTGTGGTGCCCGGTCCCGCAGTACTCGTTGCACACGACCAGGTGCTCGCCGGGCGCCGCGAAGGTGGTCGTGAACTGCGAGACGTAGCCCGGAACGACCATCGTGTTGGCGTTCGTGCCGGCGATCTCGAAGCCGTGGGTCACGTCCATGCTCGTGATCCGGAAGGTCACCGGCCTGCCGGCCGGCACGTGCACCTCGTTGGGCAGGAAGGCGAAGGTCATCGCCACCATCACGACCTGCACGCTCCCGTCCGCCCGCGTCGTGACGCCGGGCGTGCTGAACCGCGCGTCCTGCATGACCGCCGCCGGATCGATCGTCTCGACGTGGCTCGGCGGGCGCACCGCGTACGCGAAGGTCGAGACGCCGATCGCGACCAGGAACACGACCACGATCACCGCCGCGCCCCACATCCAGATCCGCTCGTACAGGTCCACGTTCATGGCGTCACCGCCCCGCGCGGCGTGAACAGCAGGTAGTAGAAGGCGAGCCACCCCAGCAGGAACAGCAGGCCGTAGATCCCCACCACGGCCAGCGTGCCCCGGGGGTGCTGCCCACCTCCGGTCGGCGACTCGCTCATCGCGTTCCTCCCTGTCGTGTCGATGCCGCGAGTGGTGCGGGGGCTCACGCCCGTGCCCTGCGCGGCGGATCCGGTTCGAATGGCAAGCGTTGGTGAAAAGGGTAGCTGCGATTCGGCTTTGCAGAATCTATGGAAAGGCCGGGCGAGCGCCAGCGGACCTACGGGGCCTTTTCCGAATGCTTTTCTTGCATTTCCTCCATCTCGTCGAGGGATCTCGGCCAGTCTTCCCCGAGGAGCCGCGACAGCGCCCGGTCGGCGAGCAGCCGGCCGCCGGTCTGGCAGCGCGCGCAGTAGTTGGTCTCGTTGTCGGCGTAGCGGATGCGCTGGACCGGTTCGCCGCAGGCGGGGCACGGCTGCCGGAACCGGCCGTGCACGGCCATGCCCTCGCGGAACGCGGTGACCTTGGCGGGGAAGCCGTCGCCGGTCTCGCGCCGGAGCCGCTCGGTCCACTCGAGCAGCGTCGCGCGCGCCGCGTCGTGAAGGCGCGCCATCTCCGCGTCCCCGATGCGCGAGGTCAGCACGAGCGGCGAGAGGCGGGCGCGGTGCAGGATCTCGTCCGAGTACGCGTTCCCGATGCCGCTCAGGAGCCGCGGGTCGGCCAGCGCGCGCTTGACGGTGTGGTTCTCCGAGCGCAGCCGGGCGGCGAAGGCCGCCAGGCCGGCCTCCAGCACCTCGAGGCCGCCGCGGTCGAAGCCGGCCAGGGCGCGCTCGCCGCGCACGAGGTGGATCGACGCGCGCCGTTTGGTCCCCGCCTCGGTGAGGACGAGCGTGCCGGCGTCGAAGCTGAGCGTCGCGAGCGTGGAGCGCTGCCTGGCCCTGGGGCGGGTCGGGTGCCACTGCAGGCGGCCGGCGATCATCAGGTGCACGACCAGGAACAGATCGTCCTCGAGGCCGACGACGATCCGCTTGCCCAGCCTCCGCAGCGCCGTGACGCGCCGACCGTGGCAGGCCTCGAGCGGCGGGTCCACGGAGCGGAGCACGAAAGGGCTCGTGACCGTCACGCGCTCGAGCAGGCGACCCTGGACCCGGGACGCGAGCGCCTCGAGGTAGATGGTGATGTCGGGCAGCTCCGGCACGGTGCGGAAGTTACCGCGCCGCGCTCCGCGGTGTCAGGAACCTGGACTCCACAGGAGCGTGTTCCATGCGGATCGCTACCGCGGCCGCCGGCCTGGCGTTCTGCCTCGTGCCGGCGGCCCTCGCAGCCCAGGGGCCCGTGCGCGTCGGGGCCGAGCTCAGCTTCGCCGAGAACGCCAACGCCGGCCTCGGCGCGCGGCTCGACATGCCGCTCGTCCCGTTCTGGACGCGCGACCTGAGGCTGGACGTGTCGTTCGACTACTTCTTCCCGGGCTCGTCGCTGAACTACTGGGAGCTGAACGGCGATCTCGCCTGGGGCCTGCCGCTCGCCCGCTCGAGGATCGCCCTGGTCCTGGGCGGCGGGCTCAACCTCGCCCACAGCAGCGACAGCGGCGTCCCGGGCTCGGGCGTGACGGACCTCGGCATCAACCTGCTCTTCGGCCTGCGCTTTCCCACCGGCCGGCGCCTCACCCCGTACCTCGAGCTGCGGCCGGAGCTGGGCGGGGGCGAGCGGTTCGTGCTGACGGCGGGGGTTCTCTTCTAGCGCTCGCCTCGGCCGGCCCCGCACGGGTTCGATGCGGGCGCCCGCGGTCACTCGACGCGGATCGTCACCTCGGCTGCGCGGCCCGACGCCGCGAGCGCCCGGATCGCGTGGGTGCCCGGGCGCAGCTGCCACCGGGTGGAGACCACGCGCCGCCCATCCACCGACCAGCGCACCGGGTCGTCGGCCGGCCCGCCCACCGCCCGCAGGGCGAGGGTGGCGTAGTGCGGGTCCATGCCCGCCGGAATTGCGTAGCGGTCGCCGTCGAGCGGCGAGACGATGCGGAAGCCGCTGTCGGCGGCCGCCAGCGGCGCCGCGCCGCGGGCCGTGTCCGCCGCCGGCGCGGGATCCGCGAGGCCCTGCTCGGCCACCCACGACGCGTACGTCGCCGGCCACGCGATGCCGCCGTCGGGCCGGTGCCAGTCGCACGTGACGGTCGGCTCGGTGCCCGGAAGGACCCACTCGTCGAGGGTCGGACAGAGGCGGGTCGCCCGGAGGCCCGAGAGCCGGCACACGGAGACGCGCACGGCCCCGACCGCCGCGGGCGAGGGCAGCGCGCCCGGCGCGTAGCGCTTCGCGACGTCGAGGATGGCGCGGTGGAGCAGGGGCCCCGCGCCGGTCACGCCGCTCACCTGCCGCATCGGCCGCCCGCTGAAGTTGCCGGCCCACACCGCGACCGTGAAGCCGCCGGTGACGCCGACGGCCCAGTTGTCGGTGAAGTGGTGGCTGGTGCCGGTCTTCACCGCGACGGGGAAGGCGAAGTCGAACGGCGTGTCCACGCCGAAGCCCGGCACGCGCGCGACGGGATCGCGCAGGACGTCGAGGACCAGCGCGGCGGCGCCGGCCGAGACGACGCGGTGCGAGGGCGCCGTTCCGGCGCCGGCGCCCGCGGGCACGCCGAAGCTCCAGGGGCGCCACTCGCCTCCGTCGGCGAGCGCGCGGAACGCGTTGGCCATCTCGAGCAGCGTCACGTCGCCGTTGCCGAGCGCGAGGCCGAGGCCGTACCAGTCGGCCGTGCGCGCGAGGCTGGCGAACCCGGCGCGGTGCAGCACGCCGAGCAGGCTGCCCGCGCCCAGACGGTCGGTGAGCTCGATGGCCGGGACGTTGTAGGAGCTGGCCAGTGCCTCGCGCGCGCGCACCGGGCCGTGGAAGCGGCGGTCGTAGTTGCGCGGCTGGTAGGGACCGGTCGCCGTCTCGTAGGTCCGCAGGACGTCCGGCAGCACCGTGGCCGGCGACAGGCCGCGGTCGAACGCGAGCGCGTACAGGAACGGCTTCAGGGCCGAGCCCGGCTGCCGCGGCGAGACGACCATGTCCACCTGCCCCGACGTGTCGGCCCAGAAGTCGGGCGAGCCCACCCAGGCGAGGACGTCGCCGGTCCGGTTGTCGAGCGCGACGGCGGCGGCCTGCCGGACGCCGCGGTCCCGGAGCAGCGCGACGGTGTGCCGCACCTCGGCCTCCAGCTCGGCCTGGAGCGGGAGGTCGAGCGAGGTGCGCCACGTGCCCGCGAGGACGGCGCCGGAATCCTCGGCCCACTGCAGCAGGCGGCTGGTGAAGTGGGGTGCGAGGAAGGCCGCGCCGGACCGCGCGGCGACGACCGGCTCCGCCCGGGCGCGGAGCGCGTCCTCCTCGGTGAGGTAGCCCAGCTCGCGCATCCGGCGCAGCGCGAGCAGGCGCCGCGCCCGGGCGCGGTCGGGCGCGACGAACGGGTTGTCCGCGGCCGGCGCGCTCGCGAGGCCCGCCAGGAGCGCTGCCTGCCCGGGCGAGAGGCGCGCGGCGGTGGCGCCGAGGTAGAGCGCCGCGGCGGCCTCGACGCCGATCGTCCCCTGCCCGAGCGGCACGCGGTTCAGGTACTGCTCCAGGATCTGCTGCTTGGTGAGGTGCCGCTCGAGCCGCAGGGCCCACAGCGCCTGCGCGAGCTTGGCGCCGAGGCCGCGGCCCGACGGCCGCAGCAGCCGCGCGAGCTGCATGGTGATGGTCGAGGCGCCGGAGACCACGCGGCCCCCGCCGAAGTCCTGGGCCAGGGCGCGGGCGACGGCGCGCAGGTCCACGCCGGGATGCGAGAAGAAGCGGCGGTCCTCGAGCGCGACGAACGCCTGGATGAGCTGCGGATCGACCTCGCTCAGCGCCAGCCAGCGGGTGCGGCTGCCGTCGGGGGCCCGGGTGGTGCGGAGCGGCAGCCCGTGGCGGTCCTCGATGGTGAGGCTGGCGGCCTGCGGCGGCGCGGTGAGGCCCCCGGGCAGCGGCAGCGCGATCCAGCCGGCGGCCGCGGCGACGGTCGCCGCGGCCGCGGACGCCGCCGCGAGGA
>DASPSV010000114.1:0-43131 GCA_035623755.1 Gemmatimonadales bacterium | reverse complement strand
TCGCCCGTCTTCGCCTGGCTCTTCTCGCGCGCCTTGCTCGGCGAGCGGCCCGGCCGGCGGCAGGCCGCCGGCATCGTGCTCGCCGTGGCCGGGGCGGCGGTGATTGCGCTCGGCGACTGGCGCGCGACCGGGCGCGCAGCGCTGCTCGGCGATCTGCTCGCGCTCGCCGGCGCGGTGTGCGGCGGGGCGTACTTCGTCATCGGCCGGAAGCTGAGGGCCGACCTCGGCTTGGTCGCCTACATCACGCCGGTCTACGGCGTCGCGGCCCTGGTCCTGCTCGCGTGGGCGGGCGCCCGCGCCCAGGCGTTCGTCGCGTATCCGGCGGGCGACTGGGCGATCTTCGCGGCGCTCGCGGTGGGGCCGATGCTGGTCGGGCACGGCGGCCTCAACTACGCGCTGCGCTACCTGCCGGCGTACACCGTCAACGTCGCGGCGCTCGGCGAGCCGGTGGGCGCGACGCTGATCGCCTGGCTGCTGCCCGCCATCGCGGAGCCGCCCGGCGCGAGCGCGGTGGTGGGCGGCGTACTCGCCCTGGGCGGCATCGCCCTGGCACTCGCCCGCGGCGGCGGCGCGGCCGGGGCGGAGCGCGCGCCGCCCCGTTAGGTTTCGGCGCCGATGACCTCCACCGTCGAGTCCATTCGGGGCCGGACCGTCGAGTCCCGCCACGCCGTGTCCGCGGCCGTCGTGGACGCGGACGGGACGCTCGTGGCCGGGACGGGGAACCCGGACCTGGTGACGTACTGGCGCTCGTGCGCGAAGCCGATCCAGGTGCTCCCGCTCCTCACCGACGGCGCGGCCGACGCCCTCGGCATCGACGACGCGGAGATCGCCGTCGCGTGCGCGTCGCACAACGGCGAACCGCGCCACGTCGCGGTCGTCGAGGGACTGCTGCGCAAGGCGGGCTGCACCGAGAGCGACCTGGCGTGCGGGCCGCACCCCTCGCTCTCGCCCGCCGTGGCGCGCGCGATGGCCGAGCGCGGCGAGAAGCCGCGCCGGATCCACAGCAACTGCTCCGGCAAGCACGCCGGGATGCTCGCGATGGCGCGCCACCACGGCTGGCCCACCGCGGACTACCGGCACGCCGGCCACGCCGTGCAGCGCCGGGTGCACGAGGAGGTCCTGCTCTGGACCGGCGTGCCCGAGAGCGGCCTGCACACCGGGACCGACGGCTGCGGCGTGGTGTCGTTCGCGCTGCCGTTGCGCAACATGGCGCTGGCGTATGCGCGTCTGGGGGCCAGAGTCGATCCAGCGGGTGCAGCTCAGCTGGGTGTGAAGGGTGTAAAGGGTGTAGGGTCGGCGAACCCCTACACCCCACACCCCACACCCTACACCCGCTCTTCAGCCGCTGACCGCGTCATCCGCGCCATCTTCTCCGACCCCTTCCTCGTGGCCGGCACGGGCCGGCTGTGCACCGAGGTCGCCGCCGGCTCCGGCGGGCGCGTGTTGGCGAAGATCGGCGCCGGCGGCGTCTACTGCGCGCTGATCCCCGAGGCGCGGCTCGGCCTCGCCCTCAAGGTCGAGGACGGCGACGACGAGAGCGCGCGCGTGGCGCTCGTGGCCCTCCTCGACGCGCTCGTGCCCGGCGTGGTGCGCGTGCCGGACGCCTTCCGCTCGCCCGCGCACAAGAACACCTTGGGGGAGGAGGTCGTGCACGTGGTGGCGAGGATCTCGCTCGAGCGGGCGGTGCACTGATGGTGTCGCCGCGCCGGCCGGCGTTCGCGCCGCGCCGCAACGGAACGGTCGCGGAACGGGTCGCGGGGCGCGTAGCGTGACCGCCGTGCTCGATCCCGCGACGCGCGCCCTGGTGCGGGTCGCCCTCGGAGTGCCCGGCGCCTCCGAGGCGCGGCTCGCCGAGTGGCTCGAGGAGGCCGGACGGGCGGGGACGCCGGCGCTGTGGATCGACGAGATGCTGATCTCGAGCCTGCTGTACGTCGGCTACCCGCGTGCCCTCGTGGCCCTCGGCGTGTGGCGCCGGCTGGCGCCCGAGGCCGCGGCCGGCGCCGAGGCGGCGGACTACGGGCGCTGGCCGGAGTGGCGCGCGCGCGGGGAAGCCACCTGCCGCGCGGTGTACGGCAAGCACTACGACCAGCTGCGCCTCAACGTGCGGGCGCTCCACCCGGCGCTCGAGCAGTGGATGATCGTGGACGGCTACGGCAAGACGCTGGGCCGGCCCGGCCTGGACCTGCGGCGCCGCGAGCTGTGCTCGGTCGCGCTGCTGATCGGGCAGCAGGTGCCGCGCCAGCTGCTCTCGCACCTGCGCGGCGCGCTGCACGCCGGCGCGCCTCCGGCGGAGGTGGACGAGGTCCTCGAGCTGGCGGGCGAGGCCGGCGTGTTCCCCGACGTGCTGGCCCTGGCCCGCGACCTGTGGCGGGAGCTGCGGGACACGCTGCAGCACGACTGACCCATGTTCATCGACGAGGCGGTCATCGAGGTCGTGGCCGGCGACGGCGGCTCGGGCATGGCCGCGTTCCGGCGCGAGAAGTTCGTCCCCAAGGGCGGCCCGTCGGGCGGCGACGGCGGCCGCGGCGGGAGCGTGCACGTCGTCGCGGACCCGCAGCTGTGGACCCTGCTCGACTACACGTACCACCCCCGCTGGGTGGCGGAATCGGGCCGGCCCGGCGGGCCGTCGCAGCAGAGCGGGCGCTCGGCCGAAGACCTGGTGCTGCCGGTGCCGCTCGGCACCGAGGTGCGGGACGCGGCGACGGGCGAGCTGGTGGGCGAGATCGTGCGGCCCGGTGACACCTTCGTCGTCGCGCGGGGCGGCCGCGGCGGTCTGGGCAACGCGCACTTCGCGACCCCGACGCGGCAGGCGCCGCACCACTACCAGCCCGGCGAGGACGGCGAGCGGCGGACGGTCCGCCTCACCCTCAAGCTCATCGCCGACGTGGGGCTGCTCGGCGAGCCGAACGCCGGCAAGAGCACGCTGCTCGCGGCGGTGACGGCCGCCCGGCCGAAGATCGCCGACTACCCGTTCACCACCCTCGAGCCCAACCTCGGCGTCGTGCAGCTCACGGACCAGCGCAGCCTCGTCGTCGCGGACCTGCCGGGGATCATCGAGGGCGCGCACCAGGGGAAGGGACTCGGCCTCAAGTTCCTGCGGCACGTCGAGCGCACCCGCGTCCTGGTCTGCATGATCCCGGTGGACACCGCCGATCCGGCCGCCGCCTACGCCATGCTCCGCGCGGAGCTGGAGCGCTTCTCGCCCGCGCTCGCGGCCAAGCCGCACTGCGTGGCCTGGACGAAGGCCGACCTGGTGGCGGACCCGGCGTCGTTCCGGGCGCCTCCCACCCCGGCGGCGTTCGCGCAGTTCGTCGTCTCCTCCGTGTCGCACCGCGGCCTCGACGACTTTCTCGAGGCGCTGTGGCGGCGGCTCGCCCGCGAGCGGCAGGAGGCAGCGGCGACGTGACCGCTGCGGCGGCGCCCGCCATCGTCCGGCTCACCCGCGACGATCCGCTCTTTCCCAGGTCGCTGCTGGTGCTGCGGGAGCCGCCCGAGGCGCTGTACGCGCTGGGCGACGTGTCGCTGCTCGGACGCCGGATGGTGGCGATCGTGGGCAGCCGCACGCCGACCACCTACGGCTCGCGCGTGGCCTACCAGGCGGCGCAGGCCGCGGCCCGGGCCGGACTGGTGGTCGTGAGCGGCATGGCGCGCGGCCTCGACACGCGGGCCCACCGCGGCGCGCTCGACGCGGGCGGCAAGACGATCGCCGTGCTGGGGAGCGGCGTCGACGAGCCGTACCCGCGCAGCAACCGCGACCTGTACGCCGGCGTGCGCGCCGCCGGCCTCGTCGTGAGCGAGCAGGAGCCCGGCACCACGCCGCACCAGGGCTCGTTCCCGCAGCGCAACCGCATCATCGCCGGCCTCGCCGAGTGCCTGCTGGTGGTCGAGGGCCGGATCAAGGGCGGCACCAGCAACACCGCCGAGTGGATGCTGAAGTGCGGCAAGCCGGTGCTCGCGGTGCCGGGCCGCATCGAGGACGAGGTGGCGCAGAACCCGAACCAGCTGATCAGCGAGGGCGCCACGCCCTACCTCGGCCCGCACAGCCTGCTCGACCAGTTCGGCATCCCGTGGGACGGCGTGCAGGAGGCCGAGCGGCGCGCCGAGGCCGCCCAGCTCGACGCGCTGCTCGGCACCTCGGCCGAGCTGCTCGGCGCCGAGGCCGCGGTGTTCGACGTGCTCACCGCGCAGCCGGTCCACGTGGACGCCATCGCGGCCCGCACGGCGCTGGAGCCGGCCACGCTCCTCGCCGCGCTGTCCTCGCTCGAGATCAAGGGGCTCGCGACCCAGCTCGCGGGGAAGCACTTCGCGCTGGCGTCGTGAATCACCTGTACGTCCACGTCCCGTTCTGCGCGCGGCGCTGCACCTACTGCGACTTCGCCATCGCCGTCCGGCGCCGGACGCCGGTCGCCGCGTACCTCGACGCGCTCGCGCTCGAGCTCGGGCGCGCGGACGCGCCGTCCGCCCCGGCGACGGTCTACCTCGGCGGCGGCACGCCGTCGTCGCTCGGCGCCGAGGGCGTCGAGCGCCTGGCGGCGCTGCTGGGCCTGACGCGCCCGCCCGCGGAGTTCACCCTCGAGGCCAACCCGGAGGACGTCACGCCAGCGGCGGTGCGGGCGTGGGTGCACGCGGGCGTGAACCGCCTGTCGATCGGAGCGCAGTCGTTCGACGACCGCGTGCTCGAGTGGATGCACCGCACCCACCGCGCCGATCGCATCGCGGAGGCCGTGCGGACCGGGCGGCGGGGCGGTATCGGTCACGTCTCCCTCGACCTCATCTTCGCGCTGCCCGAGGAGATCGGGCGCGACTGGCGGCGGGACCTCGACGAGGCGGTCCGGCTCGAGCCGGACCACGTGTCGCTCTACGGGCTCACGCTCGAGCCGGGGAC
The DNA here is from genome assembly GCA_035623755.1 of Gemmatimonadales bacterium. Taxonomy (GTDB): domain Bacteria; phylum Gemmatimonadota; class Gemmatimonadetes; order Gemmatimonadales; family JACORV01; genus Fen-1245. The sequence goes on along the minus strand of DASPSV010000114.1, from coordinate 38,246 downwards.
GCCGCTGTTCCGGCGGACGGAGCGCGGCGAGCTGACGTCGTGCTCCGAGCAGCGCTACGCCGACGAGTATCTCCTCGCGCACCGGCGGCTGGGGGAGGCCGGGTACGGGTTCTACGAGGTGTCGAACGCCGCGCGCGCGGGGCGGGAGGCGGTGCACAACCGGGCCTACTGGAGGCTGGCGCCGTACCTCGGTGTCGGGCCCTCGGCGCACAGCTTCGACGGCGTGTCCCGGTGGTGGAACGAGCCCGCGTACGCGCGCTGGCTCCGGCTGCTCGGGGAGGGCCGGGCCCCGGTCGTGGGGCGCGAGATCCTCGGCGACCACCAGCGGCGGCTGGAGGAGACCTACCTGGGCCTCAGGACCACGGACGGCATTGCCCTGGCGGAGCCCGTGGCGGCGCCGCTCCGCGCCTCGGTGGACCGCTGGATCGCCGCCGGCTGGGCCGTGGTGGAGGGCGGACGGCCGCTCCCGCCCGGAGCCTCCCGGCTTCGCGTGTCCGAGACCGCCCGGCCCCTCTTTGACGGCGCAGGTCCGGCCCCCGTCCCCCGCCTCCGGCTCACCCCGCAGGGGTGGTTGCGGCTAGACGAGTTGGTGGCAACCATTTAAGTTGCGGCGGGACATAACGTTGACTCCAATGACCGAGTCCCTGAGCGAGCGGGAGCGCCGGGTTCTGGAGGCGATCGTCCAGAGCTACGTCGAGACCGCCGAGCCGGTGGGCAGCCGCACGGTTGCCCGCCGGTTCGGCCTCGGCGTGTCGCCGGCGACCGTCCGCAACGCGATGAGCGACCTCGAGGAGAAGGGCTACCTCTTCCACCCGCACACGTCGGCGGGGCGCGTCCCCACGGACCGCGCCTACCGGCTGTACGTGGACTCCCTGATGCGCTTCCCGGCGCTCTCGAGCGAGCAGGAGGAGCGGCTGCGCACCGACCTGATCGCCGACGGCTCGGCCATCTCGGCTGTCATCCACCGGGCGGCGCAGGTGCTGAGCGTGTTGACGCAGGAGCTGGGCGTGGCCGTGGCGCCGGCGCTCGAGTCGGTGGTGCTGGAGCGGCTCGAGCTGCTCGCGGTCGCGAGCGACCGGCTGCTGCTGGTGCTGACGCTCCGGAGCGGCGTGGCGCGCACGGTCTTCGTCCAGGTGCCGGGCACGCTGCCGGCCCAGGCCGTGTCCAACATCGCGGCCACGCTCAACGACCGGCTGGCGGGGCTCACGCTGCGCGAGATCCGCCAGACGCTGCCCGAGCGGGTGCGCGACTCCGGCCGCTCGCCGGCCGAGAGCGAGCTGCTGGACATCTTCGTCGCCACCGGCGACCAGCTGTTCGACCTTCCCGCGGCCGAGGAGGTCGTGCTCGGCCGCACCTCGCTGCTGGCCGACCAGCCCGAGTTCGCGACCGGGCCGCGGATGCGGGAGCTGATCGAGCTGACGGAGCAGCGCGACGTGCTGCGCAAGGCGCTCGAGTCGCGGGCCCACGCCGTCGGGCTCACCGTCACCATCGGTGGCGAGAACGAGAGCGAGAGCCTGTCGCGGCTCACGCTGATCACCGCGCCGTACCGCTCCGGGCCGCTGTCCGGGGTGATCGGCGTCCTGGGCCCGACCCGCATGCCCTACGAGAAGGTCGTGACGCTGGTCGAGCACACCTCCAAGATGGTGGGCGACCTGCTGCGGTGACGACACGACGGCCGGGGGAGATCGTGCGGGCGGCGCGAAAGAACGCTGAGGGGGGGGCGAAGCCCCTCACGGCGCGGTGAGCGACTTCTACGAGATCCTGGGCGTGCCGCGCACCGCCGACGAGGCGGCGCTGAAGCGCGCCTACCGCAAGCTGGCGATGCAGTACCACCCCGACCGCAACAACGGCGACCGCCAGGCCGAGGCCAAGTTCAAGGAGCTGACCGAGGCGTACGAGGTGCTCCGCGACCCTGAGAAGCGGGCGCTGTACGACCGCTACGGGGAAGCGGGGCTCAAGGGCGGGGCGGGGCAGGCGTACGGGTTCCACCCGTTCGACCTGTCGGAGGCGCTGAACATCTTCATGCGCGACTTCGGCGGGTTCGGCGGCTTCGAGGAGATGTTCGGCGGGCGCGGCCGCGAGCGGCACGCGGAGCGGCGCGGCAACGATCTCAAGGCGGCGGTGACGGTGAGCCTGGTCGAGGTGGCGACCGGCACCAAGAAGACGCTGAAGTACAAGGTGCTGGTGCCGTGCGAGACCTGCGGCGGCTCCGGCGCGAAGGCCGGCACCACGCCGAAGGTGTGCCAGGCCTGCGGGGGCTCCGGCGAGGTGCGCCGCGCGCAGCGCTCGTTCTTCGGGCAGTTCGTGTCGGTGTCGCCGTGCCCGACCTGCGGCGGCGAGGGGCGGGTCATCACCGACGCGTGCCCGATCTGCCGCGGCGACGGCCGGACCCGCACCGACCGGACGGTGACGGTGGAGGTGCCGCCCGGCGTGTCGTCGTCCAACTACATCACGATGCGCGGGCAGGGGCACGCGGGGCCGCGCGGCGGGACGGCGGGCGACCTGGTGGTGATGCTGGAGGTGGAGGAGGACGAGCGCTTCCAGCGCCACGGCGACGACCTGGTGTACGATCTCCCGCTGTCGTTCAGCCAGGCCGCGCTGGGCACCGAGGTCACGGTGCCGACGCCGTACGGCGACGAGGCGGTGGCGGTGTCGGCGGGGACGCAGCCGGGCACCGTGCTCCGGCTCAAGGGCCGCGGGCTGCCGCACCTCGGGGCCGGCGGGAAGGGCGACCTGCACGTCCGGATCGGGATCTGGACGCCGGACCGCCTGACGCCGGAGATGGAGCGGCTGTTCCGGGAGCTGTCGCAGCACGAGGGTGAGCCGCCGGCGGGGCGCGTCGGCCGGTCCTTCTGGGACCGCATGAAGGACGCGCTGGGCGCGTGAGCCTGCGCGGGCTGGCACCGCCCGCTGCGACGGTGGTCGCGCGCGGGCCGTTCCTGGCCGGCGGCGTCGTGATCCTGGACGAGGCCGAGGCGCACCATCTCGCGGTGCGCCGGGTGGCCGACGGCGCGCTGATCCGCCTGGTGGACGGGCGCGGCGGCGTCGCCACCGCGCGGGTCGCGCAGGAGAACCAGGTGCTGGTGGCGCGGGTGATCGCGACCACCTCCATCGGGGCGCCGCCGGTGACGGAGCTGCTGCTCGGGGCCGGCGACCGCGACCGCTTCCTGAGCGCGGTGGAGAAGGCGACCGAGCTGGGCGCGACGCGGATCGTGCCGGTGGTGAGCGAGCGCGCGGTGGGGGTCGCGACGCGCTTCCAGGCGGCCCACGTCGAGCGGGCGACGGCGCGGGCGCGGGAGGCGGTGAAGCAGTGCGGCGCGTCCTGGGCGCCGTCGATCGGCGCGCCGGTGGGGCTCGCGGACGCGCTGCGGCAGCACCCGGCGGGCGCGGTGCGCCTGGTGGCCGACCACGAGGGCGGAACGATGCCCCCGCTGCGGGAAGGCGACGCGGTGCTGTGGCTGATCGGCCCCGAGGGCGGGTTCACCGACGCGGAGCTGGCGCTGGTCAAGGGCGCGGGGTTCCGGCCCGTGTCCCTCGGCCGGGCGACCCTGCGCTTCGACACGGCGGCGGTGGCGGCGGTGGCCGTGACGGCAATGATGCGTGAGAAGTGAGCCGTGAGGAGTGAGACGTTCCCGTGAGAAGCGAGAGGTGCAAAGGCGCGAGAGGGTCGTGAGAGGTGAGAGGCTCACGTCTCACGCTTTACGACCTCTCACCTCTCACGTGAACGTCTCACCTCTCACGACTCACCTCTCACAGCCGACCCATCAAGGAGTCCAGCCATGAGCACCGACTGCCTCTTCTGCAAGATCGCGAAGGGCGAGGCCAAGGCCGACATCGTCTACCGCACCCCCACCCTCGTAGCCATCCGGGACATCAATCCCCAGGCGCCGACCCACGTCCTCGTCATCCCCGTCGAGCACGTGGAGACGCTCAACGACTCGGCGGACGCCGAGTTCCTGGGTGGCCTGCTCGTCGCGGCCGCCGAGGTGGCGCGCAAGGAGCGGCTCGACGTGCGCGGCTACCGGGTGGTGGTCAACAACAAGGCGGAGTCGGGCCAGACGGTGCCCCACCTGCACGTGCACGTGCTGGGGGGACGGCCCATGAAATGGCCTCCCGGGTAGAGGCTGGCGTGAGAAGTGAGGGGGTGAGGGGTGAGACGTTCAAGTGAGACGTGAGAGGTTGTGAAGCGTGAGAGGGTCGTGAGAGGTGAGAGGGTTTACCTCTCACGGCAGTTGCCTCTCACCCCTCACTTGAACGTCTCACGGTTCACCTCTCACCTCTCACTTGTCGTATCCTCCGGCCCCGCATAGCTTATTACGGTTACGCAACATAGGCGTCAGCACCAGCAAGGGGGTCCCGGTTGCCTGAAGTGATCATCCACGAAGACGAGAACTTCGAGCGCGCACTCAAGCGCTTCAAGAAGAAGTGCGAGAAGGCGGGCATTCTCTCGGATCTTCGGAAGCACCGTCACTACGAGAAGCCGAGCGAGCGCCGGAAGCGGAAGATGAACGCTGCGCGCCGCAAGAACCGCCGCAGCAGAAGTGAACGGTAGTCTCGCCGAGCGACTCCGCGCCGCGCTGAACGCGGCCCGCAAGGAACGCGACCAGGACCGCACCCTCCTCTTCTCCACCATTCTGTCGGACGTCCGGAACCGGGAAATCGAGCTGGCCAAGCCGCTCGACGACGCCGACGTCGTCGAGGTGCTGCGGCGCGGCATCAAGCGCCGCAAGGAATCCGTCGAGGCGTTCACGGCCGGCGGCCGCCGGGAGCTGGCCGACCGCGAGGCCCGCGAGGTCGCGGCCCTCGAGACGTTCCTGCCCCCGGGCGCGTCGGACGACGAGATCCGCGGCGCCGTCCGCGAGGCGCTCGGCGCTGGCGCGAAGGACCTCGGCGCGCTGATGGGGAAGGTCATGCCCCTGTTCAAGGGCCGAGCCGACGGGAAGACCGTCAACCGCATCGTCCGAGAGGAACTCGCCGCCGCCTCATGACCGTGGGGTTCCCCGAGTCCGCGCTCGCCGCCATCGAGTTTCCCGCCGCACTCGATCTCGTCGCCCAGCACGCCCTGACGCCCCTCGGCGCCGATCGCGTGCGCGCCCTCCGGCCCCAGACCGACCCGTGGCTCGTGGCCCACGAGCTCGAGCGGGTGGGCCAGCACGTCGAGCGCCTCGAGGCGGGCGACGACGTCGCCGCCGAGCCGTTCCCCGATGCCGCCACGGCCCTCGGCCGCCTCCGGCTCGAGGGCTCGGTCCTCGAGGGGCTCGAGCTCTCCCGCTGCGGGATCCTGCTCGCCGCCGCACGCACGGTGCGCGCCCGGCTGGCGAAGGTCGAGCGCACGGCGCCCCTCGTGGCGGCGCTCGCCGTCGAGCCTCCGCCCCGCCAGCTGGAGGACGCGCTCCTGGCCGCGCTGGAGCCCGACGGCCTGGTGAAGGACGCGGCGTCCCGCGACCTGGCCCAGGCCCGCCGTGAGGTGCGCGAGGCGCGCGACGACCTCGTCCGGCGCCTGTCCGGCATCCTCGGCTCGCTCGACGCGCGGCTGGTGCCGCCCGACGCGACCGCGACGGTGCGCGGCGGGCGGTACGTGATCCCCGTGCGCCGCGAAGCCCGCGGCCGGCTCGGCGGCATCGTGCACGACGAGTCCGCCACCCACGCCACCCTGTTCGTCGAGCCCGCCGAGGCCATCGAGCTCGGCAACCGCCTGCGGGAGGCCGAGGCCGCCGAGGTGCGCGAGGTGCTCCGCGTGCTGCGGCGCCTGACCGAGATGCTGCGCCCCCACGCCGACACCATCGCGGCGTGCTTCGAAATGCTCGTCGCGATGGACTGCTGCGCCGCCCGAGCGGCGTTCGCCGCGCGGGCCGCCGCCGCGCGTCCCGAGGTCGCGAGCCCGGGCGAGGGCACGCTCGCCGTGGTGAAGGGGCGGCACCCGCTGCTCCTCGGCGAGGACCGGCACGTCGTGGCGTTCGACCTCGTCCTCGATCCGGACGAGCGGGTGGTGCTGGTCTCGGGTCCCAACACCGGCGGCAAGACCGTCCTCCTCAAGGCGGTGGGCCTGATCGTGGCGCTGGCGCAGAGCGGCATCCTGCCGCCCGTGGGCCCCGGCACGCGGCTGCCCGTCTTCGCGGCGCTGTTCGCCGACATCGGCGACCGGCAGAGCATCCAGGAGAGCCTCTCGACCTTCAGCGCGCACGTCGCGGCGCTGCGCGGCGTGCTGGAGGGCGCCGACGGCGGCTCGCTGGTGCTGCTCGACGAGCTGGGGACCGGCACCGACCCGGCCGAAGGCGCCGCGCTCGCGGGCGCGATCCTGCGCTCGCTCGCCGCGCGCGGCAGCACCACGCTCGCGACCACGCACCTCGGGGCGCTCAAGGAGCTGGCGGCCGAGGAGCGCGGCATCGTGAACGCGTCGCTGCAGTTCGACGCCGCGACGCTCACGCCCACCTTCCGGTTCACCAAGGGGATCCCGGGCCGCTCCTACGGCATCGCGATCGCCCGCCGGCTGGGTCTCGACGCCGCGGTGCTGGAAGAGGCGGAGCGCACGCTGCCCGACGCTCTGCGGACGCTGGAGACGACCCTCGCCGGGCTCGAGACGCGCATCCAGGACCTCGGCCTCCACGAGACCGAGCTGGCGGCGCGCGCGGCCGAGCTCGACAACCAGGCGGCGCGGATGGACCGGCGGCAGGGCGAGCTGCAGGGGCGGGAAGAGGAGCTGCGCCGGCGGGAGAAGGACCTGGAGCGCTCCGGCAAGCGCGCCATGCGCGAGTACCTGCTCGAGGCGCGCGCCGAGGTCGAGAAGGCGATCGGCCTCGCGCGCGGGGAGCAGAAGGAGCGCGAGGCGCGTCGCCGGGTGGAGGAGGCGATCGCCGCGCTCGCGGCGCCCGAGGCCGCGGCGCCGGGCCGACCCGACGCCGGCACGCCGGCGGCGCCGCAGGGCCCGGTGGCGCCGGGCGACCGCGTGAAGATCGCCGCGCTGGGCGTCGAGGGCAGCCTCGAGAGCGTGCAAGGCGGCCAGGCGACGGTCCTGGTGCGCGGCCGCCGGGTGCGCGTTCCCGCGGGGTCCCTGGAGCCCGCCTCGTGACCCCCTACACCCTACCCCCTACACCCTACACCCTGTCTCTGTGATCTCCCCCGAGCTCATCGAGCAGATCCGCGATGCGGCCGATCCGGTGACGATCATCGGGGAGCACGTGGAGCTGAAGCGCACCGGCAGCGACTTCCGCGGTCCCTGCCCGTTCCACGGCGGCACGCACCGCAACTTCTCCGTGGTGCCGCGCAAGCAGATGTACCACTGCTTCGTGTGCCACGAGTCGGGCGACGTCTTCACGTTCTACATGAAGAAGTTCGGCATGGACTATCCCACCGCGGTGCGCGAGATCGCCGCCAAGGTGGGCATCGCCGTGCCCGAGGTGCGCACGTCCGGCCCGGACCCGAACGAGCCGCTGTACTCGGTGCTCGGCACCGCGGCCGACTGGTTCGCCCGCCGCCTCCGCGAGGCCGACGACGGCGCGCCCGCGCGCCGCTACCTCGACTCGCGCGGCTACGACGAGACGGTGCGCGACCTCCACCAGCTCGGCTACGCGCCGTCCGCCGGCGAGGAGCTGCTCGCCAGCCTCCGGGGCCTCGGCATCCAGGACGACGTGATCCGGAAGGCCGGCCTCACGGTCGAGCGCGACGACAAGACGGTGGTCCCGCGCTTCCGCGGCCGGCTGATGTTCCCCATCGCCGACGTGCGCGGCCGGATCGTGGGGTTCGGCGGGCGCATCCTCGGGGAAGGCGAGCCCAAGTACCTCAACTCGCCCGAGACGCCCGTCTTCCACAAGGGCACGCTGCTCTACGGCCTCGACCGCGCCCGCGGCCCGATCCGCACCGCGGAGGCGGCGATCCTGGTCGAGGGGTACTTCGACGCGATCCGGCTCCACGTGGCGGGCGTGGCCAACGTGGTCGCGCCGCTCGGCACCGCGCTCACGCCGGAGCAGGCACGGCTCCTGCGCCGTTACACCCGGCACGTGGTGCTCGCCTACGACGCGGATGCGCCGGGCCTCAAGTCCACTTTCCGCGCCGCCGACGAGCTGCTGCGCCAGGGCGCGGCGGTGAGCGTGGTGACGCTCCCGCAGGGCGAGGATCCCGACACGCTGGTCCGCGCGGGCGGCGCCGAGGCCTTCCAGGTGATGCTGGGCCAGGCCGTGGACGTGTTCGAGCGGAAGATCCAGCTGGTCGAGCGGAAGGGCCTGCTCAAGACGCTGGAGGGGCGGCGCGAGGCGCTCGACCGTCTGCTGCCGACGATCCGCGCGGCCACCGACCCGATCACCCGCGAGCTGTACCTGGCGCGCGCGGCCGAGTGGAGCGGCGTCGGGCGCGAGGTGCTGGAGCGCGAGGTGGGACGGCTGGAGGCGAGGGCGCACCCCGGCGTGGAGCCGCGGGCACCGGGTTCCGGGGGCCCGGGGGGGGGAGCGCCGGAGGGCGAGGGCCCGCCCGCACCCGAGCCGCGACCGGCCGAGATCCCCAACGAGCGCACGCTGGTGCACCTGCTGCTGGCGCGGCGCGACCTGGCGCCCCGGGCGCAGGAAGCGCTCGGGGGCACGGCGTTCCGTCACCCGTGGTACCGCGCGATCGCGCAGGCGCTGGCCGAGGGCGGCGACGAGACCGGGCTGCCCCCCGCCGTGCAGGCGGTCTGGGCCGAGCTGTCGGCGCTGCCGCCGGTGGAGCAGAGTCCCGAAGAGGTGCTGGTGTCGTGCGTGTCGTGGATGCAGGACCGGCGGGCCAAGGAGCGGCGCGCCGAGATCGACCGGCTGATCGACCTCGCGCCCGCGGACGAGAAGGCGCGGCTGCTCGAGGAGAAGCGGGAGCTGGCGGCCGCCAGCGAGCCGCGCTTCGGCCGCAAGGCGTTCAAGGCTCAGCGGGAGCCGAGGTACTGAAGCCATGGAAAGGAGAAGCGGTGCATCCTGATCTCGAGGCCCTGCTCGCGCTGCAGGAGCGCGACAAGAACGTGGGAGCGGTGAAGAAGGCGCTGGACGCCTTGCTGCCCGCCGAGGCGGCGCTGGACGAGGAACTGGGCGCGGCGACCAAGGGGCTGGAGGACGCCGAGCGCGCGGCGGTGGGGGCGGAGACCCGCAAGTCGGAGCTGGAGGCGCGCATCGCCGGCTACAAGCGGATGCAGGAGCAGCGGCGCCAGCAGCTCGACTACGTGCGCGGCGCCAAGGAGGCCTCCGCGCTGATGGCCGAGCTGGACCTGGCGCGCAGCGTGCTGGTCAAGGAGGAGACGGAGTACATGCGCAGCGGCGACGCGATCGTCGAGGCGCAGAAGAAGGTGAAGGACGCCATCAAGTCGCACGAGGCGGTGGTGGCGCGGCAGACGCCGGCGCGGGCCGAGCTGGCCGCGAAGCGCGCGGAGCTGGCGATCCAGCTCGAGGCGGCCGAGGGCGAGCGGGACGGCGCGACCAAGACCGTCAAGCCGGCGCTGCTCGCGCGCTACGAGCGGATCCGCCGCGGCCGCGCGCCGGCCGCGCTGTACGCGCTGCACCAGGACGCGTGCGGGCACTGCCACACCGCCGTCCCGCTGCAGCGGCGGGTGCTCATCCAGCAGGGGCAGTCCATCGAAGGCTGCGAGGTGTGCGGCGTGCTCCTGTATGCCGAGGGGTGAGATGCTGGCGCGGCGCTGGCAGATCGAGCCGGCGCCGGACCCCGCCCGCGCGGCGGCGCTGGCGCGCGACCTCGGCGTTCCCCCGGTCTTCGCCTCCCTGCTGGCCGGGCGCGGCCTGGCCGACGCGCCCGCCGCGCGGCGGTTCCTGAAGCCCTCCCGCGACGACCTCTGCGACCCGGTGCTGCTGCCCGACGCGGCGCGCGCGGTCGAGCGCCTCGCCGGCGCGGTCCGGCGCGGCGAGACCATCCTGGTGCACGGCGACTACGACGCGGACGGGCAGTGCGCCGCCGCCATCGCGACCCGCGTGCTGCGGATGGCGGGTGCGCGCGTGGTGGCGTTCGTGCCGCACCGCCTCCGCGACGGCTACGATCTCTCGGCGGCGGGCGTCGCGGCGGCGCAGGAGGCCGGCGCGTCCGTGATCCTCGCCCTCGACTGCGGCACGACGGCGGTGCAGGCGGTGGCCGACGCGCGGCGCGCCGGCCTCGACGTCGTGATCGTGGACCACCACCTGCCGGGCCCGGAGCGGCCCGACGCCCTCGCGTTCGTGAACCCGCGCCGTCCGGACAGCGCCTACCCGTTCCCCGACCTGTGCGCCGCCGGCCTGGCGTTCAAGCTGGCGCAGCTGCTGGCTCCGGCCCTCGGCCTCGGCGCCGGCGCGCCGTGGCATTGCCTGGACCTGGTGGCGCTCGCCACCGTGGCCGACGTGGTGCCGCTCGCGGGCGAGAACCGGATCCTGGTGCGTCTCGGCCTGCGGCTGATGGGCGCGAGCCGCTGGCCGGGGCTCGCGGCGCTGGTGACCACGGCGGGCCTCGGCACCGCGCCGATCCGCGCGTTCCATCTCGCCTTCGTCCTCGGCCCGCGCCTCAACGCCGCGGGCCGGATCGGCGACGCGGGCGACGGCCTGCGCCTGCTGCTCACGGACGACGACACCGAGGCCTACCGCCTCGCGACCCAGCTCGAGACCCAGAACGGCGAGCGGCAGGCGCTCGACCGGCGGACGCTGGACGAGGCGCTCGACGACCTCGAGGCCGCCTTCGACCCGCAGCGCGACGCCGGCGTGGTGCTGGCGCGCGACGGCTGGCACCCGGGCGTCGTGGGCGTCGTGGCCTCGAAGCTGGTCGAGCGCATCGCGCGGCCCGCCATCCTGGTCGCGTTCGACGGCGACCTCGGGAAGGGGTCGGGGCGTTCGGTGGCGCGCTGCGACCTGCACCAGGCCCTGGCCCAGTGCGCGCCGCTGCTCGAGAAGTGGGGCGGGCACCGCATGGCCGGCGGCATCACGCTGCGGCGCGGGCGGCTGGAGGCGTTCCGCGAGGCGTTCAACCGCGCCTGCGCCGCGCAGGTCGCGCCCGCCGAGCTGGTACCCAGCCAGCGCGTGGACGCCGTGGTCGGCGTGCGCGACCTCACCCTGGAGCTGGAGCGCGCCCTGCACTGGCTGGAGCCGACCGGGATGGGCAACCCCGGCGTGGTGTTCGGCCTCGAGAACCTGCGGCTCGAGGGCGCGCCGCGGCCGGTCGGCGCCGACCACGTGCGGCTGGTGCTGGCCGACGGCGCGGGACGGCTGCCCGTCATCGCCTTCGGCCTGCGGGAGGAGGTCGCGCGGGTCGTGGCCGGGGCCGAAGGCCGGTACCGCGCCGCGGTCCGGCTGCACCGCGACACCTGGCAGGGCCGCGACGAGATCGAGGGGCGCCTGGTGACCTTCGAGGCGGCCTGACCGGGTGCGCATCGTCGCCGGCGAGTGGGGCGGGCGCCGCATCGAGTCGCCGCCGGACGCGCGGGCGCGGCCCACGACCGACCGGGTGCGGGAAGCGTGGATGGCGATCCTGGGCGAGCGGCTCCGCGCGGCGTCCTGCGTGGACCTGTTCGCGGGGTCGGGCGCGATGGGGCTCGAAGCCCTGAGCCGCGGCGCGGTGCGCTGCGACTTCGTCGAGCTGTCGCCGCCCAGCCTCGCCGCGCTGCACCGCAACCTGTCGGCGCTCGGCGTGGCGCCGGGGGCCGCGCGGGTGCACCGCGCCGACGCGCTGCGCTACGCCGCCCGGCTGGAGGCGCTGGCCTTCGACGTCGCCTTCGCCGACCCGCCGTACACCACCGGGCACGCGTCGCGGATCGCGGCCCTCTTCCGCGCGCGGCCGTTCGCGCGCATTCTCGGCGTCGAGCACGACGTGCACGAGGACGTGGGGCCGGGCGAGGAGCGCCGCTACGGCCGGACCGTACTCACCTTTCTCGAGGCGCCATGACGCGACTCGCCGTCTACCCCGGCTCCTTCGACCCCATCACCCGGGGCCACGAGGACCTGATCCGCCGCGGCCTCGACATCTCCGACCGGGTCGTGGTGGCCGTCGCCACCCAGGTGGCCAAGCAGCCGCTGTTCACCACCACGGAGCGCGTCAAGCTGGTGCGCGCCGTGCTCGGCAAGTCGTCCCGGCTCGAGGTGCGCACCTTCGACGGCCTGCTGGTGGACTTCGCCCGCGAGATCGGCGCGACCCTCATCGTGCGCGGCCTGCGCTACGTCAGCGATTTCGAGTACGAGTACCAGATGGCGTTGATGAACCGGAAGCTCGCGCCGGACGTCGAGACGCTGTTCCTGGTGCCCGCGTTCGACCTGACCTACCTGTCCAGCTCCCTGGTGCGCGAGGTGGCGCGGTTCGGCGGCGACGTGGGCGGGCTGGTGCACCCCACCGTCGCCAAGGCGCTGGCCGCGAAGTTCCGCCGGCGTTGAGCTCCTTCCTCGAGTCGCTGCTGGAGCGCGCGCGCCGCGCGCACCGGCGGCTGGTGCTCTCCGAGGGCGACGACGAGCGGGTGCGGGAGGCGGCGGCCACGGTCGCGACCTCGCGCCTCGCCGCCGTCACGCTCCTCGGCGGCGACGCGGCCGCGGCGTGGGCGGCGCGCGAGGCCCCGCTGGTCGCGGTCCGCAACCCGGCCGCGGATCCGTCGCGGGCCGCGGTGGCGGACCTGCTGGCGCGGCGCAAGCCCGACAAGGTGGCCGACCGGCGGCGGGGCCTCGAGCTCGCGGCCGACCCGCTGCGCTTCGCCGCGGGCCTCGTGGCGCTCGGCGAGGCCGACGCCACCGTCGGCGGCGCGGCGCACACCACCGCGGACGTGCTGCGCGCGGCGCTGTGGGCGGTGGGCCCGGCCGAGGGGATCACCACGGTCTCGAGCTGCTTCTACATGGTGACTGCGTCCTTCGGGGTGCTGAGCTTCGCGGACTGCGCGGTGGTGCAGTACCCGACCGCCGAGCAGCTGGCCGACATCGCGGTGGCGGCGGCGCGCGACCGCCGGCGCGTGGTGGGCGACGAGCCGGTGGTGGCGTTCCTCTCCCACGCGACCCGCGGCAGCGCGGAGGGCGAGAGCGTGGACCGGGTCCGGCGGGCGGTGGAGCGGTTCCGAGCCCTGGAGCCCGGCATTCCGGCCGACGGGGAGCTCCAGGCGGACGCCGCCCTGGTCGCCGCGGTGGGCGAGCGGAAGGCCCCCGGGTCGCCGGCGGCGGGACGAGCTAACGTCTTGGTATTCCCGGACCTTGACAGCGGGAACATTGCGTACAAACTGGTACAGCGCATAGCGCCGGCGCGGGCCATCGGGCCCGTCGTCCAGGGGCTGCGGCAGCCGTGTTCCGATCTCTCGCGCGGTGCGACGGCCGACGACGTCGTGCTGGTCTGCGCCGTCGCGCTGCTGCAGTCGTCCGGCGTTCAGGCGGTCCCACTTGCGGAGGAGTGATGGCCTTCACCGTGCGGAAGCAGGGCGGCATCCTGGTCATCGACGTGGATGGCCAGCTGATCGTGGGCAACCGGCAGGAGCTGAAGCAGCGGGTGCTCGACGCCCTGGAAGCGGGCGACCGCAAGTTCCTCATCGACTTCACCCGGACCGGCTACATCGACTCGACCGGGCTCGGCGTCCTGGTCTCGCTCTCCAAGAAGATCCGCGACGAGGGCGGCGATCTGCGGCTGGCCGGGCTCAACGAGGACCTCAAGACGCTGTTCGAGCTGACCAAGCTCGACACGCTGTTCGCCATCACCGACTCCGCCGAGCAGGCGCTGGCGGCCTTCTAGGAGCGGCGTGAGGCTCGCCGTCCAGCCGCTGCTCGTCGCGCCCGATCCCGGGCGGCAGGCCGAGGGCCTGGAGGCCGAGCTGCGGCTGACGCTCCCGAGCGACATCCGGCTCGTCGAGGACGTGGTGGACGTCGTGGCCCGCCACCTCGAAGAGCGGTTCGTGGACCGCCACAGCGTGCGCTTCAACCTCCGCGTCGCCCTGTCGGAGGCGCTCATCAACGCCATCCTCTACGGCAACGGCGAGGACGACACCAAGGGGGTCGCCCTGCGCGTCCTGTTCGGCCGGCACGCCGTGGAGATGGAGGTGACCGACGAAGGGGAAGGGTACGACTACCACGTGCTCCCCGATCCGACCCTGCCCGCCAACCGGCTGCGGCCCTGCGGCCGCGGCGTCTTCCTCATCCGCCAGCTGGTGGACGAGGTGCGCTTCAACGACACGGGGAACTCCATCTGCATGATCCTGCGGCGCACCTGAGCCGTCTGGATTCCGTACTCGCCGCACTGCGCGATCTGACCGGCGGTGCGGTCCGCATCTGGCGCGCCGAGGCCGACCGCGTGCGCGGCGTGTCGCTGACGGGCGAGCACGGCGCGTGGTGGCCCGACCTCGACGGCGACACCGGCCACGTGATCAACGCGCGCAGCGGCGAGGCGTGGCTCGAGCCCGTGGACGGCGTGCCCGGCACCTGGGTCCAGCTCGGCCCCGACCCGAGCGCGGCGGGCACCCGGCCGGCGCGCGCCCGCGCGGCCGCCGCCGTGCTCGCCGCGCACTACGGGTCCGAGCGCGAGGCGGGGCAGGTCGCGCAGGAGCTGGCCGGGCGCTACGAGGAGATCAACCTGCTGTACACGATCAGCGAGGTCCTCGGCCGCACGGTGCGGCTCGAGGAGGCCGCGCGGGTCATCGTCAAGGAAGTCTCGGACGTGGTGGGCGCGCGCCGCGCCTCGATCATGGCCTTCGACCCCGGCGCCGAGGTGCTGCGCGTGGTGGCGGGCCGCGGGCTCGAGGTCTCGCAGCTCGGCCCGGTGAGCGTGGACGACGACTGCAGCGTCGCCGCCCGCGTGTTCCGGGACAGCGCCCCGATCTCCTACGACCCGCGCGAGGAGCTGCCGAGCCCCGGGTGCCCGAGCGGGCGGACCTACCGCGGCGAGTCGTTCCTCTCGGTCCCCATCCTCTACGCGGGCGCCGGCGGCCCGCCCCGACCCGTGGGCGTCATCAACCTCACCGACCGGCTCGGCGAGGACGCGTTCTCGGCGGGCGACCAGAAGCTCGTGACCGCGATCGCCAGCCAGGTGGGCGCCGCCATCGAGAACGCGCGGCTGGTGGCCGAGGAGCGGAGCCGCGAGCGGCTCTCCACCGAGCTGGAGCTGGCGCACCACCTGCAGCTCGCGCTGCTGCCCGGCCCCTCGCTGCTCGCGTCGGCCGGCGACGTGGGCGCCCGCTGCCAGCCCGCGGAGTCGGTGGGCGGCGACTTCTACAAGCTGATCCCGCTCGGCGGCCGCAAGATGGGCGTGCTGATCGGCGACGTGTCCAGCCACGGGATCGGCGCGGCGCTGCTGATGGCGAACGCGATCTCGGCCGCGACCGTCGTGGCGCAGGCGGCCGCGACGCCGCAGGAGGCGCTGCACCGCCTGCTGGGCGTGATGGGCGACGAGCTGGCCCGGACCGAGATGTTCATCTCGCTCTTCTACGGCGTCGTGGACTCGGACCAGGGCGTGCTCCGCTACGCCAACGCGGGCCACCCGTACGCGTTTCTCCTGCCGGTGGACGGCTCGGACGCGCGGCGGCTCCGGGCGACGGCGCCGCCGTTCGGCCTCGCGCCCGGCGGCGTGATCGGCGGCGCGCAGTGCCCGTGGCGCAGCCGCGAGGACCTGCTGTGCCTGTTCACCGACGGGCTCACCGAGTCGCGCAGCCCGGCCGGCCAGGGCTACGGCGAGAAGCGGCTGCTCGACACCGTCCGCCGCCACGAGCGCCGGCCCTGTCCCGAGATCGTGGACGCCGTGTTCAGGGATGTCTCGGAGTTCTGCGGCCACGTCACCCAGGACGACCGGACGCTCGTGCTGCTGCGCGGCTGACGTGGGGGCCCGGCTCGGCCAGCACTTCCTCTCCGACCCGTCCATCCTGCGCCGGATCGCCGCCGCGGCGGTCGCCGACCCCGGCGAGGACGTGCTCGAGATCGGCCCGGGGAAAGGCAGCCTCACCCGGGAGCTGGCGGCGCGCGCGCGCCGGGTGGTGGCGATCGAGGCCGACCGCGCGCTGGCCGCGGCGCTGGCCGACGCCTGCGCCGGCAGCAACGTCACGGTGGTGGCGGGCGACGCGCTGAAGGTGCCGTGGCCGGAAGCCGCCGTCGTGTGCGGCAACATCCCCTACCAGATCACGTCGCCCCTCGTCGATCGCGCGCTCCGGCCCCCGCGCCCCGCGCGGATCGTCTTCCTGGTGCAGGACGAGGTGGCGCGGCGGCTCGCCGCGGCGCCCGGCGCCGAGGGCTACGGCGCGCTCACCGCGGGCGTGCGGCTGGTGGCGACGGTGGAGCGGCTGTTCGGCGTGCCGGCCGGCGCGTTCCGGCCGCGGCCGCGCGTGGACTCGGCGGTGGTGCGGCTGGTGCCGCGCGCGGACCCGCTGGTGGCGTCGGAGGCGGAGGAACGGCGCGCGCGCACCGTCGTCCAGGCGTTGTTCCAGCGGCGCCGCCAGCAGCTCGGCCGCTCGGTGCGGGAGGCGTTCGGCGTCGGGCGCGAGGAAGCGGCGCCGCTGCTCGCGGCGGCGGGCATCGCGCCCGCGGCCCGGCCGGAGGTGCTGGCGCCGGAGCGCTTCGTGGCCCTTGCTCGGGCCTTGGGGCCCCGTCTAGCTTCGTGAATTCCTTCACGAGGCCCGGCTTGCGCGACGTGGCGGCATCGACGGTGCGGCGGCTGTCGCTGTACCTCCAGTTCCTCGACCAGTGCGAGAAGGCGGGGACCGCGACCGTGTCCTCGGGCGCGCTGGCCGAGCGCGGGGGCGCCTCGCCCGCCCAGGTGCGCAAGGACCTCTCCTTCTTCGGCTCGTTCGGGCGGCGCGGGGTGGGCTACAACGTGCCCCGGCTCGCGGGCCGGCTGCGGGAGATCCTCGGCCTGGTGCGCCGCTACCGCGTGGTGCTGGTCGGGGCGGGGCGCGTGGGCGCGGCCCTGGCCGCCTACCCGGGCTTCCGCGCCCGCGGCTTCGACGTGGTGGCCGTGTACGACGCCGACCCGGCGCGGATCGGCGCGCTGGTGGACGGCCTCGCGGTGCGGAGCGCCGACCGGGTGGAGGCCGACCTCGCGGCCGAGCCCGCGGACATCGCGGTGATCGCGACCCCGGCCGAGGCGGCGCAGGGCGTCGCCGACCGGCTGGTGCGCGCGGGGGTGCGGGCGTTCCTCAACTTCGCCCCCGTCGCGCTCGCGGTGCCGCGGGGCGTCACCGTGTCGGACGTGAACATGGCGCTGGAGCTCGAGGCGCTGTCCTACGCGCTGCACCACGCCCAGCCGTGAGCCCCGTCTACGTCACCTCGGAGATCGGCGCGCTGCGGTCGGTGCTGATGCACACGCCCGGCGCGGAGCTGCTCGCGGTGACGCCCGGGACCCGCGCCGACTACCTGTACGACGACGTCATCGACCTCGAGCAGGCCCGCAAGGAGCACCGCCAGCTGGTCGCGGTGCTCCGCCTGTTCGCCGACGTGCTCGAGACGCGCGCGGTGCTGGCCGACGTGCTCAAGCGCGCCGAGGTGCGCGAGCAGCTGGTGGGGCGCACCCTCGACGTCGTGCCCTCCGACGCGCTGGCGCAGCGCCTGGCGCAGCTGCCGGTGGGCGCGCTGGTGGACGTGCTGGTGGCCGGGATGATGGAGGAGGCGGGGCCGGTCGCGGCGGCCCTCAACGAGGCGGGCTACATGCTGCCGCCGCTGCCCAACCTGTTCTTCACCCGCGACGTCGGGATGGTCATCGGCTCCCACGCGGTCATCGGCTCGATGCGCTACGGCGTGCGGTGGACCGAGGAGCTGCTGATCTCCGCCCTGTTCCGGAACCACCCCGCCTTCGAGAACGCCGGCGTGCTGTACGACGGCTCGGACGAGCGTCGCCCCAACTACACGCTCGAGGGCGGCGACGTCCACCCGCTGCGCCCGGACCTGGTCGTGCTCGGGTACTCCGAGCGCTCCTCGCCGGCCGCGCTCGACCATCTCACCGAGCTGCTGTTCGCCCGCGGCGGGGTCACCGACGTCATCGTCGTGGTGCTGCCCAAGGAGCCCACGGCGATCCACCTCGACATGATCTTCACCCAGGTGGACCGCGAGCTGTGCGTGGTCTCGCCGCCGCACTTCATCGGCGCTGAGCGGCTGGCGGTGCTGCACCGCCGCCGCAGCGACGAGGGCGTGCGGGAGATGCCCAACCTGTTCGCCGCCCTGCTCGCCGTGGGCCTGCCGCTCGAGCCCGTGTTCTGCGGCGGTGCCAACCGCGCCGACCAGGAGCGGGAGCAGTGGGGCTCCGGCTGCAACTTCGTCTCGGTGCGGCCCGGCGTGATCGTGGGCTACGACCGCAACGAGGCGACGCTGCGCGAGGTGGAGCGCGCCGGCTTCCGCGTGGTGCCCGGCAACAAGCTGGTCAAGGGCGAGCTCGTGGTGGCCGAGGGCGAGCGCGCGGTGATCACGGTGAAGGGCAGCGAGCTGGTGCGGGGCGGGGGCGGCCCGCGCTGCATGACGATGCCCCTGCGGCGGGACGACCCGTGACCGCCACGCTGGCGGAGCGGGCGGCTCTGTACCTCAGCACCGGTCCGCGGCCGCCGGACGACATCGCGCACGACGTGCTCGGCATCGCCCGCGCCCGCGGGGTGCTGGCCGAGCGGCTGGTGGCGGCGCTCCTGGGCGCCGATCCCCGGTTCGCCCTGGACGTCGAGGGGCGCTGGAGCTCGGTGCCCGAGCCGTCGCTCGGCGCCCTGCCGCTCGCGGACCTCGGCTACGCCGTGGTGGACGTGGAGACGACGGGCATGCGGGCCCGTGCCGGCGACCGGGTGACCGAGGTGGCGGTCGTGCACGTGGACCAGGGCCGGTCGCGGGTGGCGTTCGAGTCGCTGGTGAACCCCGGCGTGCCGATCCCGCGCTTCATCGCCGCCCTCACCGGGATCCACGATGACCTGGTGGCGGACGCGCCGCGGTTCGAGGCGATCGCCGACCCGCTGCTGGCCGCGCTCCACGGCCGCGTGTTCGTCGCCCACAACGCGCGGTTCGACTGGGCGTTCGTCAGCGCCGAGATCGAGCGCGCCGGCGGCCTCGCGCCGAGGGTGCAGCGGCTGTGCACCGTGCGCATGGTGCGGGCGCTGGTGCCCGAGCTGGCCCGCCGGAACCTCGACAGCGTGATGGACTTCTTCGGCATCGAGGCCGAGCGGCGCCACCGCGCCGGCGGCGACGCGCTCGCCACCGCGGCGGTGCTGCACCGCCTGATCCGCCGCGCCGGCGACCTGGGCATCACCAGCTGGCAGGCGCTGCGGGCGCTGGTGCCGTGAGCCGCACGGTCGGCGCCGCGACGCGCTTCACAGTGGGCCGGCTCACCTGCTGGACGCTCGAGGGCGGGCTCCAGCGCCTCGACGGCGGGGCGATGTTCGGCGTGGTCCCCAAGCCGCTGTGGGCGCGGCGCGCCGTGCCGGACGAGCGCAACCGCATCCCGCTCGCGCTGCGCTGCCTGCTGGTCGAGCACCCCGACGGCCTGGTGCTCGTGGACACCGGCCTCGGCAACAAGGAGAGCGAGAAGTTCCGGGACATCTACGGCGTGGAGAACGCGGGCGCCTCCGGGCCGACGGCACTCGAGGACGCGCTCCATGCCGCCGGGCACGCCGCCGCCGAGGTGAAGTGGGTGATCAACACCCACCTGCACTTCGACCACGCCGGCGGCAACACCGCGCGCGACGAAGGCGGCGCCGTGGCCCTCGCGTTTCCCAACGCGACCTACGTGGTGCAGAAGGGGGAGCTGGACTTCGCCTCGCACCGCAACGAGCGGACCGCGGCGAGCTACCTGCCGCCCAACTTCGCGCCCGTGGCGGCGGCGGCGCGATTCCGGCTCGTCTCGGGCGAGCTGGCCGTGCTGCCGGGCATCCACCTCCTGCCGACGCCGGGCCACGTGCCCTTCCACCAGTCGGTGCTGGTGACGAGCGGCGGCGAGGCGGCGTGCTTCCTGGCGGACCTGGTGCCCACGGCGGCACACCTGCCGGCGCCCTGGATCATGGGCTACGACCTCGAGCCGCTGGTGACGCTGGCGACCAAGAAGCAGCTGCTGACGCGGGCGGCGCGCGAGCACTGGCAGCTGGTGTTCGAGCACGACCCGCTGGTCGCGCGGGCCCGCGTGGCGGAGGACGCCGATCACGGCTGGGCGAGCGAACCCGTTGACGTGGTGCGGGTTGGCGCCTAGCTTCCACGCCGGCAGACAAGCAGGAGCCGGTGGCTCCTCACCCTCCGACCCCCGGCTGCGGGTGGTGGATTCGGGTTCTCGCGTGCGCTTAGCTCCCGCCTCGGGCGGGGGCGTCGTGGCGGACTCCGGAGGGTACGGGAGTCCGCTTCGTGTTTCCGGACCCTAGCGAGGGAGGCGGCGAATTCTCGAAAAGCCAACGCCGGACAGCAAGAACCGAGTACGCATCAACCGCATGATCCGCATCAGTCCCGTCCGGGTGATCGCGCCCGACGGGGCGCAGCTCGGGATCCTGGCGGTGGACGAGGCGCTCGCCGCGGCGCAGGCCCGCGGGCTCGACCTCGTCGAGGTAGCTCCGACGGCGCGGCCCCCGGTGTGCCGCATCATGGACTACGGGAAGTTCAAGTTCGAGCAGGCCAAGGCCGCGCGCGCGGCCAAGAAGAAGCAGCACTCGATCCAGCTGAAGGAAATCAAGTTCCGGCCGGGGATCGACAACCACGACTTCGAGTTCAAGTGCCGGCACGCGCGCGAGTTCCTGTCGGAAGGCAACAAGGTGAAGGTGACGATGATGTTCCGGGGCCGGCAGATGGCCCACCCCGAGCTGGGCCGCGAGGTGCTCGACCGCGTGTCCGAGGTGCTGGGCGACGTGGCCAAGCTGGAGCAGGAGGCCAAGCTCGAGGGCCGGAACATGACGATGCTGCTCACGCCGAAATGACGCGCCCGGCGGCCCTCGGGGCCGCGGCGGGCGCAGGGGAGAAGCGGTGAAGAAGAAGACGAAGAAGGCGGCGGCCAAGCGGTTCCGTCTCACCGGCAAGGGCCGCGTGCGGCGCCGCAAGGCCTACAAGAGCCACATCCTGACCAAGAAGACGGCCAAGCGGAAGCGGCACCTCCGCAAGGCCGCGATCGCGTCGCACGCCGACGAGCGGCGCCTGCGCGGCCTCCTCACGGCGTAGGAGAGAACCACCATGCCTCGCGTCAAGAGCAACGTCACGCGCCTCAAGCGCAAGAACAAGATCATGAAGGAGGCGCGCGGGAACCGCGGTGGCCGCAGCAAGCTGTGGAAGGCCGCCAAGGAGACCGTGGAGCGCGGGTGGGCCTACGCCTACCGGGACCGCAAGCAGAAGAAGCGGCAGTTCCGGCGCCTGTGGATCACCCGCATCAACGCCGCGGCCCGCGAGCACGACCTGTCGTACAACGTGTTCATGAGCGGGCTGAAGAAGGCGGGCGTCGAGATCAACCGGAAGGTCCTCGCGGACCTGGCGGTCAAGGATCCTCAGGCGTTCGCCAAGCTCACGGAGCTGGCCAAGACCGGCTCGTAGCAAGGTGAGCGACCAGGCGGCGGACCTCGTCGCCGCGCTCGCCGGCCTCAAGGCGGAGGCGGAGGAGCAGATCCGCTCCGCCACCGACGGCGACGCGCTGCAGCGGCTCAAGACCGACTACCTGGGCCGCAAGGCGGGTCGTGTGTCCGTCATCCTCAAGGCGCTCCCCACCATCGAGGTCGAGGCGCGGCGGGCCGTCGGCCAGGCCGCCAACGAGGCCAAGGCCGCGATCGAGCAGCGCCTCGCCGAGGCCGAGGCCGCGCTGGCCGCGGCGGCGGCGCCCCCGGCGGGCGACCTCACCATGCCCTCACGCCCCGCCTGGCGCGGCGCCCTGCACCCGGTCACGCTGGTCGAGAACGAGATCTGCGAGATCTTCCACGAGCTCGGGTTCACCCGCGCCGTGGGCCCCGAGGCTGAGACCGAGCGCAACAACTTCACCGCGCTGAACTTCCCGCCCGAGCACCCGGCGCTGGACATGCAGCCCACCTTCTACCTCGGACCGGGCACGCTGCTCCGGAGCCACACCTCGCCGGTGCAGATCCGCGTGATGGAGGCCTACCGCCCGCCCATCCGTGTCACGATCCCGGGCAGGTGCTATCGCCGCGACCCGTTCGACGCCTCGCATGCGCCGGTGTTCACGCAGGTCGAAGGCCTGTGCGTGGACGAGGGCATCAGCTTCGTGGACCTCAAGGCGGCCATCACCTTCTTCCTGCGGCGCTTCTTCGCGGCGGGCGTGAAGGTTCGCTTCCGGCCCTCGTTCTTCCCGTTCACCGAGCCGTCGGCCGAGGTGGACGTCGAGTGCCAGCTGTGCCACGGCGCCGGCTGCCCGGCCTGCAAGGGCACCGGCTGGATGGAGATCCTCGGCTGCGGCATGGTGGACCCGAACGTGTTCGAGAACGTGGGCATCGACCCCGAGCGGTACACGGGCTGGGCGTTCGGCATGGGGCTCGACCGCGCGGCCATGCTGCGCTACGGCATCCCCGACATCCGCCTGCTGTTCGACGCGGACATGCGGTTCCACCGCCAGTTCGTGGACGGCGCGTGAAGGCGTCGCTGCGCTGGCTCTCCGACCTGCTCGGATCGCCGCTCGGCCCGCGCGAGGCGCTGGAGCGTCTTCCGATGCTCGGCGTGCCGGTGGACGGCGTGGAGCCGCTGCACCAGGACCTCGGCCAGGTCGTGATCGCCGAGGTGCTGGAGGTCGCGCGCCACCCCAACGCCGACCGCCTGTCGCTCTGCAAGGTGAACGCCGGCGGCCCGGTGCTGTCGGTCGTGTGCGGCGCGCCGAACGTCACCGCCGGCAGGCGCTATCCGTTCGCCGCCGTGGGCACCACGCTCCCGGGCGGCGTGACGCTGGAGCGGCGCAAGATCCGCGGCGAGTTCTCCGAGGGCATGCTGTGCTCGGCGCGCGAGCTGGGGCTCGGGGAGGACCGCGACGGCATCCTGGAGCTGGACACGGCCGCGGCGCCCGGGACGCCGTTCCTCGAGGCGGTGCCGGTGGCCGACACCCGGCTCGAGCTCGACGTGACGCCGAACCGGCCCGACCTGCTGAGCCACCTCGGGCTCGCCCGCGATCTGGGCGCCGTGCTCGGCCGCCCGGTGCGGCTGCCGTCGTTCGCCCCCGCCGCCGCGCCCGCCGCGCGCCGCGCGGCCCGCGCGGCCGGCGCCGCCGGCGAGACGGCGGGCGTGCGGATCGCGATCGACGACGGCGAGGGCTGCCGGCGCTTCACCGCCGCGGTGATCCGCGGCGTCACGATCCGGCCCTCGCCCCCGTGGCTCCGGATGCGGCTCGAGGCCGCCGGCGTCCGCGCGATCAACAATGTGGTGGACGCGACCAACTACCTGCTGCTCGAGGTCGGGCAGCCGATGCACGCCTACGACCTCGCGAAGGTGGCGGGGCCCGCGCTGGTGGCGCGGCGCGCCCGGCCGGGCGAGGTGCTGGTCACCCTCGACGGCGTGCGCCGCCCCCTCACGCCGGCGATCACGGTGATCGCGGACGCGCGCGAGGCGGTCGGCGTGGCGGGCGTGATGGGCGGCGCGACCAGCGAGGTGTCGGCCACGACGACCGACGTGCTGCTCGAGTGCGCGTACTTCGATCCGAAGCGCACCCGCGCGGCGAGCCGGGCCCTCGGCCTCTCGACCGAGGCGAGCCAGCGGTTCGAGCGGGGCGCGGACCACGAGGCGCTCCCCGACCACCTGGCCCGCGCGCTGGACCTGCTGGTGGCGGTGGCCGGCGGCGCCGTGGATGGCGCTCCGGTGGACGTGTATCCGGCGCCGATCCCCGCCGTCACGGTGTTCGTCCGCGACCGGCGGGTCGCGCACCTCCTGGGCGTCGAGGTCCCGCGCGCCGAGATCGAGCGGGTCCTCACCGCGCTGGGATGCGTCGTGAGCCCGCGGGAGGACCGGCTGGCCGTGCAGGTGCCGACCTTCCGCCCGGACCTCACGCGCGAGGTGGACCTGATCGAGGAGATCGCACGCGTCGTCGGCTACGACCGCTTTCCCGACGAGATGCGGCCGCAGCGGCCGGGCGTCGTGCCCGACGCTCCGGCCGAGCAGGTCGCCGGCCGGATCCGGCGGACGCTCACCGCGCTCGGCCTGCACGAGGCGATCGTCCCGTCGCTGGGCCCGAAGCACGACGAGCGCTGCATCGCGCTGGCCAACCCGCTGAGCCAGGAGGAGGGCTGGCTGCGGGCCGCCCTGCTGCCGGGGCTGGTGCGCCGCGCGGAGCACAACTGGCGCATGCAGCAGCGGGACGTGCGCCTGTTCGAGGTCGGGAACGTGTTTCTCCGGGGCAGCGGCCCGCTGCCCGACGAGCAACTGCGGGTCGCGGGCGTGGTGTCGGGCGCGCGGCGCCCGCCGCACTGGAGCGAGCCGGCGCCGGCGGACGCGGACCTGTTCGACGCCAAGGCGCTGCTGGAGGCGGCCGTGACGCAGGCCCGGCCGGGGGCGGTTGTGGTCGCCGAGCCGGACGGGGGGCGCCTGGTTGCGAAAGATCCCGGCGGCCGGCAGGTTGGCTGGGCGGAGGAGCTGGCGGGCGACCGGCCGGCCTGGGGCGCGCGGCTGTACGGCTTCGAGCTCGAGGTCGAGGCCGCGCCCGCCGCGCCGGGCCGGTTCCGGCCGCTGCCGGCGTGGCCCGCGGTCGAGCGCGACGTCGCGCTGGTGCTGCCGGACGGCCTGGCGGCGGCGGACGTCGAGGCGGGGCTCGCCGCCGGCGCGGGCCGGCTGCTGGAGGCGCTGCGGCCGTTCGACGAGTACCGCGGCGCCCCGCTCCAGCCGCACACCCGGAGCGTGGCCTGGCGGCTGGTGTTCCGCGCCGCCGACCGGACGCTGCGGGAGGCGGAGGTGGACGCGGCGGTGGCCGGCGCACTCGCGGAAGTGGAGAGGCGACATGGGGTCCGCAGGCGAGAGGCCTGATCTCGACGCGCTGCGCGAGCTCGAGGAGGTGCTGCACCACCTCGCCGACGAGCTGGGCGCGTGGCGCCGCCGGGCGCTGACGGCGGAGGCGCGCCTCGCCGAGGGCGGGCGCGGGGCGGAGACCGGCGGCACGGCGGGGATCCGGGCGCGCGAGCTGGAGGAGGAGAACCTCGGCCTGGAGCGGCGGCTCGGCTCGGCCCGCACCCAGCTGACTGCGCTGGTGGGCCGGCTCGGCTTCCTCGAGCAGCAGGCGTTGACCGGTGGCAGGCACGAGACGGCGAAGTCGTGACGGGCCGGACCGGGGCGAGACCGTGAGGCGCCGGCGCGGGGTGGCGCGGTGAAGAAGCACGCGGTGCGCGTGATGATCGTGGACGAGGAGTACACCGTCCGCTCCGAGCTGGACCCCGAGTACACGCGCGAGGTGGCGTCGCACGTGGACGCGGCCATCCGGCGGGTGCTGGCGTCGGGGACCATCGTCGAGAGCCACAAGGCGGCGATCCTCGCCGCGCTCGCCATCACCGACGAGCTGTTCCAGTCCCGCCGGCAGCAGGAGGAGCTGTCGCAGCGCCTCCGGCAGCTCTCGGGCGAGCTGGCGCGGTTGCTCCCGCCGCAGAAGCGGCAGAGCGTCGCCGGGTGAGCTTGTCCCGGGCCTCCGTTCGGTCGTAACTTAACTCGCCAAGAGACTTGACCTTCGACATCACTCGAGGCGGGCGACCGCCGGAGTGGTCATATGACAACGGACTTCAGTTTCGCCGCGCTCCTCGTCGCGGTCGGTGCGACGGGGACGGCGGCGGGCCTCGCCTTCTTCTTCATCGGGCGCTGGGTCGAACGGCGGATCGCGGCCCGGGCCAAGGCCACCGCCGAGGCCCTCGCCAACCGCATCCTCGAGGACGCGCGGCGCGACGCCGAGGCGTTCCGCACCTCGCTGGTCGTCTCCGGCAAGGAAGAGCTGGCGAAGGCGCGCGAGGCCTGGGAGGCCGAGGTCGGCCGCCGGCGCGAGGAGATCGACCGCATCGAGCACCGGCTCGAGGAGCGGGAGGACATCCTCGAGAAGAAGCTGCAGGTGCTCGAGCGCCGCGACCGGGAGCTGGAGGGCCGGCACGCCGAGCTGGACGCGGCCGCCAAGCGCGCCGAGGCGCACGAGGCGGAGGCGCAGGCGCTGGTGGCCGAGCGCCGGCGGCGGCTCGAGGCGGTGGCGGGCATTTCGGTGGCCGACGCCAAGAAGGAGCTGGTCCGCAGCATCGAGGAGGAGGCGAAGGCGGACGCGGCCGCCCTGGTCCGCGCCGCGCGCGATGCGGCCCGGCGCGAGGCGGAGAAGGAGGCGAAGAAGATCGTCGCCCTCGCCATCCAGCGCATCGCCGCCGACCACACCGCGGAGACCACGGTGGCGGCGGTGGCGCTCCCCAACGACGAGATGAAGGGCCGCATCATCGGCCGCGAGGGGCGGAACATCCGCGCCTTCGAGACCGCGACCGGCGTGGACGTCGTGATCGACGACACGCCGGACACGGTCATCGTGTCGTGCTTCGACCCGGTGCGGCGCGAGGTGGCGCGGCTGTCGCTGGAGCGGCTGATCGCCGACGGCCGCATCCACCCCGGCCGCATCGAGGACGTGGTGAAGAACGCGCAGACCGACGTGGACCGGCAGATCCAGGAGGCGGGCGAGCAGGCGGCGTACGAGGTCGGGGTGCACGGCCTGCACCCGGAGATCGTCAAGCTCGTGGGCCGGATGAAGTTCCGGACCTCGTACGGGCAGAACATGCTGAAGCACTCCAAGGAGGTCGCCTGGCTCGCCGGCATCATGGCGGCCGAGCTGAAGCTCGACATCCCGCTCGCCAAGCGCGGCGCCCTGCTGCACGACATCGGCAAGGTGCTGACGCACGAGAGCGAGGGCACGCACGTGCAGCTGGGCGTCGAGGTGGCGACCAAGTACGGCGAGCCCCCGGTCGTCATCAACTGCATCGCCGCCCACCACGACGACGTGCCCCACGAGACGCCGATCTCGGTCATCGTCCAGGCGGCCGACGCGGTCTCGGGCTCGCGGCCCGGCGCGCGGCGCGAGGCGTTCGAGAGCTACGTCAAGCGGCTCACCAAGCTGGAGGAGATCGCCTCGGGGTTCGACGGGGTGGAGAAGGTGTTCGCGATCCAGGCGGGGCGGGAGATCCGGGTGATGGTCACGCCCGACCGGATCGACGACGCGCGGGCCTCCGCGCTGGCGGAGGAGATGGCGCGCAAGATCGAGAACGAGCTCCAATACCCCGGACAAATCCGGGTGGTGGTGATCCGGGAGACGAGAGCGGTGGATTTCGCCAAGTAGGTGAAGCGTGAGAAGTGAGAGCCGGTGAGAGGTGAGACGTTCACGTGAGACGTGGGAAGCAAAGGCCGTGAGAGGTTGCGAGAGGTGAGAGGTGCTGAGACGTGAGAGGAGCTCACTTCTCACGTCCCAGCCTCTCACTTCTCACTTGAACGTCTCACGTTATCACCTCTCACCTCTCACAGCCGACCAATCAAGGGAGCCTGGAATGTGACCGCCCGTATCATTGACGGCACCGCCATCGGCAAGCAGATCCGCTCCGAGTTGAAGGCCGAGGTGGACGACCTGAGGTCCAAGGGTGTCGTCCCCGGCCTCACCGTCGTCCTGGTGGGCGAGGACCCGGCGAGCCAGGTCTACGTGCGGATGAAGGGCAAGGCCGCCGACGAGCTGGGCATGCGGTCCGACACCATCCGGCTCCCCGCGACCGCGTCCGAAGACGAGCTGCTCGGCCTCCTGGACGGCCTGAACCGCAACCGCGCCGTGCACGGGATCCTGGTCCAGCTCCCGCTCCCCAAGCACATGGACGCGGGCAAGGTGCTGCTCCGGATGAAACCGGAGAAGGACGTGGACGGCTTCCACCCGGTCAACGTGGGCAAGCTCGTGATCGGCGACCGCACCGGGTTCCGCCCCTGCACGCCGGCCGGCGTGCAGGAGCTGCTCGTCCGCAGCGGCGCCGACCCGGACGGCAAGCACGTCGTGGTCGTGGGCCGCTCGCTGATCGTGGGCCGACCGGTCGCCAACATCCTGATGCAGAAGGCCGCGGGCGCCAACGCCACCGTCACCGTCGCGCACACCGGGACCCGCGACCTGGCGTCCATCACCCGCCAGGGCGAGATCCTCGTCGTGGCGGCCGGCCGTCCGGAGGTCGTCCGCGGCGACATGATCCGGCCGGGGGCCGTGGTCATCGACGTCGGCGTCAACCGCGTGGACGACCCGGCGGCGGAGAAGGGCTACCGGCTCGTGGGCGACGTGCACTTCAAGGAGGCCGTCGAAGTCGCGAGCCAGATCACGCCCGTGCCCGGCGGCGTGGGCCCCCTCACCATCGCGCTGCTGATGCGCAACACCGTGCAGGCGGCGCGCCAGGCCGCGTGACCCTCCCGCTGCCGCTCGAGGCCGAGCCGCGCGAGCGGCCCGCCACCGTCACCGAGGTGGTGGAGGGCGCGCGCCGCACCCTGCAGCATGCGTTCCCGCCGCTGTGGGTCGAGGGCGAGATCTCCAACTTCAAGGTCTGGTCCTCCGGCCACTGGTACTTCTCGCTCAAGGACCCGGGGTCGCAGCTCAAGTGCGTGATGTTCCGCTCCGACGCCCGCCGGGTGCCGGCCCTGCCGCAGGACGGCCTCAAGGTGTACGCGCGCGGCGAGCTCTCGGTCAGCAAGCGTGGCGACCTCGAGCTCATCGTCCGGCAGCTGCTGGCGACGACGGAGGGCGGCTTCTACGCCGTCGCGCTCGAGCGCGCCCGCGCGGCGCTCGAGAAGGACGGCCTGCTCGCGCCGGAGCGGAAGCGGCCGCTCCCCACGTTCCCGCGGGCGATCGGGGTGGTCACCAGCCCCGAGGGCGCGGTGTGGCACGACATCGTCGCCGTCGCCGGCCGGCGCTGGCCGGACCTGGAGCTGGTCCTGATCGGCACCCGGGTACAGGGAGAGGGCGCGGCCACCGACCTGATGCGCGCGCTCGCGCTGGCGGACCGCCTCCCGCACCTGGACCTCGTGATCGTGGCCCGCGGCGGGGGCTCGAAGGAAGACCTGTGGGTCTTCAACGACGAGCGCGTCGCGCGTGCGGTCGCCGCCTCCCGCGTCCCGACCATCGCCGCGGTCGGCCACGAGACCGACGTGACGCTGACGGACCTGGTGGCGGACGTGCGCGCGCCGACGCCGTCGGCCGCGGCCGAGAAGGCCGTGCCGGACCGGGCCGACGTCGCCCGCCGGCTCGACGCGCTGGGCGCGGGGCTCGGGGCCGCCGTCGCCAGGCGACTCGAGATCGCGGACGAGCGGGTCCGCCACGCCTCGACCCGCCTCGGCGGCGCCGTGGACCGGCGGCTGGCCGCGACCGGGGAGCGGCTGCGGCGGCAGGCGGCGCGCATCGCCGCCGCGTGCGGCGTGCGGCTCGCCTCGCGGCACGCGGAGCTGTCGCGCCTCGGGGCGTCGCTCGACGCGCTGTCGCCGCTCAAGGTGCTGGAGCGCGGGTACGCGGTCGCGCGCGACGCCGGCGGCCGCGTGCTGCGCCGGCTCGCCGACTTCCCGCCGGGCGGCGCGTTCCGGCTGCGGGTCACCGACGGCGAGGTGCCCGCCCGTGCGGAGCCGCGGCCATGAGCGCCGAGCGCCGCCCGCCCTCGCTCGAGGAGGACCTCGGCCGCCTCGACGCCATCGTGCGCTCGCTCGAGGCCGAGGACCTCGACCTCGACCGAGCGCTGGCGCTGTTCGAGGAGGGCGTCGAGCGGCTGCGCGCCGCGCGCGAGCGGCTGGGCGAGGCGGAGCTGCGGCTCAAGGCGCTCCGGGAGGCGGCCGGCGGGGAGCTGAAGCTGGATGCCATCTA
Organism: Gemmatimonadales bacterium; assembly: GCA_035623755.1. GTDB lineage: Bacteria > Gemmatimonadota > Gemmatimonadetes > Gemmatimonadales > JACORV01 > Fen-1245. The sequence goes on along the minus strand of DASPSV010000114.1, from coordinate 8,603 downwards.
GATGACGGACTCTTCGGTCGCGCCGCCCGACCGATCCCGCCCCGGCACGAGCGGCATCGAGTCGCGCGCCACCGTCGACGCCTTCCTGGTCCGGGCGCGGGAGGCCACCGATCGCGCGCTGGAGCGGGCGCTGGACGAGGTGCTGCCCGGCGTGCCCCGCGCGCTGGGGGAGGCGGTGCGCTACGCCGTGCTCGGCTCCGGCAAGCGGTTCCGCCCGGCGCTCGTGCTGGCGGGCTACGAGGCCGCCGGCGGGCGGAGCGGCGCGATCGCCGACCTCGCGGCGGCCGTCGAGATCGTGCACGCCTACTCGCTGGTGCACGACGACCTCCCCTGCATGGACAACGACGACCTCCGGCGCGGCCGCCCGACGCTGCACCGGGCCTTCGACGTGCGCCGCGCCACCGAGGCCGGATTCGCCATGGTCCCGGTCGCCGCGGCCGCCGTGGCACGAGGCGCCCGCCTGCTGAGCCTCCCGCCCGAGGCCGAGCGCGACGTGGAGCTGCTGCTGTTCCGGGCGGCCGGGGCGGGGGGGATGATCGGTGGCCAGGTGCTCGACCTCGTCGCGCCCGGGCGGGCGCCGTCGCGGGAGGCCATGACCGCCGTCGACGAACGCAAGACGGGCGCGCTGATCGCGGCGTCGGTGGAGATCGGCGCCGTGGCGGCGGGCGCTCCGCCGGCGACGCGCGCCGCCTACCGTGCCTACGGCGAGGAGGTGGGCCTCGCCTTCCAGATCGCCGACGACGTGCTGGACGTCACGGCCACCTCGGAGCAGCTCGGCAAGACGCCCGGCAAGGACGCCAAGCTCGGCAAGCCCACCTTCCCCCAGCTGCTCGGCGTCGAGGGCGCGGCCCGGGAGGCCGAGCGGCTGGCCGAGCGCGCCGTGGCCCATCTGGAGGCCGCGCGAGTATCTTCACCCCTCCTCGCGGCGCTCGCCCGGTTCGTGGTCGCGCGCCGCTCCTGACCTCACCACGGCAAGGGCGCGCATGGGACTGCTCGAAGGCATCTCCGGCATCGACGACGTGAAGCGGCTGCCGCGCGAGCGGCTGCCGGAGCTGTGCGACGAGATCCGCCAGCGCCTGATCGACGTGGTCTCGACCACCGGCGGCCACATCGGCGCCGGCCTCGGCGTGGTCGAGCTGGCGACCGCCATCGCCTACGTGTTCGATTCGCCGCGCGACAAGATCGTCTGGGACGTGGGCCACCAGGCGTATCCGTGGAAGCTCCTCACGGGGCGCAACGCGCGCTTCCCGACGCTGCGCCAGGCCGGCGGCATCTCCGGCTTCCTGCGGCGCGACGAGAGCCCGCACGACCAGTTCGGCGCGGGGCACGCCGGCACCGCGATGTCCGCCGCCTACGGCATGGCGGTGGCGCGCGACCTCAAGGGCGAGCACCACGACGTCGTCGCCATCGTCGGCGACGGCGCCATGACCTGCGGGCTCTCCTACGAGGGGATGAACAACGCCGGGCACTCGAACCGCGACCTCATCGTCATCCTCAACGACAACGGCATGTCCATCGCGCCCAACGTCGGCGCGATGAGCCGCTACCTGTCCAACGTCGCGACCAACCCGCTGTACAACCGGGTGCGCGAGGAGCTGAAGCGGCTGACGCACCGGGTGGACGCAATGGTCGGCCACGGCGTGCAGGATTTCGCGCGGCGCGCGGAGGAGAGTCTCAAGAACTTGGTGCTGCCGGGCGTGCTCTTCCAGGAGCTCGGGCTGCGGTACATCGGTCCGGTCAACGGGCACGACGTCCGCGGGCTGGTCGAGGCGCTCGAGAAGATCCGCCAGCTCAAGGGGCCGCGGTTGGTGCACGTGCTCACGCAGAAGGGGAAGGGCTTCCCGCTGGAGGAGCCCGACCGCGAGAAGTTCCACGCGCGGGCGCCGTACGACCCGGCGACGGGCGAGCTGCGCGCCGCGGCGCCGGGCCCGCCGCAGTGGACCAGGGTGTTCGGCGACGCCATCACGCAGCTGGCCGGGGAGCACCCGGAGCTGGTGGCGGTCACGGCGGCGATGCCGTCGGGGACGGGAACCAACCTGTTCCAGAAGAAGTGGCCCGACCGGTTCTTCGACGTCGGCATCGCGGAAGGGCACGCGACCACCTTCGCGGCGGGTCTGGCGACGCAGGGGCTGCGGCCGGTGGTGGCGATCTACTCCACGTTCCTGCAGCGCGCGTACGACAACATCATCCACGACGTCGCGATCCAGGGCCTGCCGGTGATCTTCTGCCTCGACCGCGCGGGGATGGTGGGCGACGACGGGCAGACGCACATGGGCCTGTACGACGTCGCGTACATGCTCGCCGTGCCCGGCATGACCGTCACGGCGCCGCGGGACGGCGCGGAGCTGATCGGGCTGCTGCGCTGCGCCCTGGGCCGGAGCGACGGGCCGTTCAGCATCCGCTACCCGCGCGACAAGGCGCCGGCAGAGCCGCCGCCGGCCGCCGAGGTGGCGCCGGTGCCGTACGGCACGTGGGAGGTGCTGCGCCGCGGGAAGGGCGGCGTGGCCGTGCTGGCCGTCGGCGCGATGTGCGCGCCCGCGCTCGAGGCGGCGGCGAAGCTCGCGCCCGAGGGACTGGACGTGACCGTGGTGAACTGCCGGTTCCTGAAGCCCGTGGACCGCGCGACCCTCGCCGGTCTGCTGCGGGACCACCGGCTGCTGGTGACCGTGGAGGACGGCGTCGTGACCAACGGGTTCGGGGCCTACCTCGGCCGGCTGGTGCAGGAGGAGGCGCCGGAGGTCCGGGTCGTCGCGCACGGCGCGGCGGACCGGACGTACGAGCACGCGCCGCGCGCGAAGCAGCTCGAGTCGGTGGGCCTCACCGCCGAGGGCATCGCGGCCCGGGTCCGCGCCCTTCACGCCGAGGAAGCCCCGCTCCCCTCATGAACGTCGGGCTCGTCGGGAACCGCCGCTACCGGCCGATGGACGAGATCCTCTCCGGCCTGGCGGCCGAGGCGCCCCGGCTGGGCGTGCGCCTCTTCCTCGAGCCGACGCTGGCCCCGGCGCTCCCCGACCAGCCGCCGGGCCTCGACGGCGCCAAGCTCGACATGCTGATCAGCCTCGGCGGCGACGGGACGCTGCTCCGCGGCGCCCGGCTGGCGTGCCTCCGCGGCATCCCCATCCTCGGCATCAACCTCGGCCGGGTCGGCTTCCTCGCCGGCGCGGGGCCCGAGACCGCGGTGGAGACGCTGCGGCACGTGGTGCGGGGCGAGTACACGATCGAGTCGCGGCTGGCCCTGTCGGCGCGCGTCGGCGACGCGGGCGAGGACTGCCTCGCCGTGAACGACGTCGTGATCCACAAGGGCGGCATCGCGCGCCTCATCCGGATCGCGGTCGCCGTGGACGGCCAGGAGGTCGGCGTCTACACCTCGGACGGCATCATCGTGGCGACGCCGACCGGCTCGACCGCGTACTCGATGTCGGCCGGCGGGCCGATCGTCGTGCCCGGCGTGGACGCGCTGGTGGTCACGGCGATCTGCCCGCACACCCTCGCCGTCCGGCCGCTGGTCGTCTCGGCCGGCTCGCGGCTCGCGCTCCGGGTGCTCGAGCCCGTGCCCGCGCCCGACGAGCTGATGGTGTCCATCGACGGCCAGGTGACGGCGCGGCTCGCCCCGGCGCAGGAGGTCACCGTGGTGCGGGCGACGCGGCCGGTGCTGCTCGCGCGGCCCGGGGCCGAGACGTTCTTCGTCCGCCTGCGCGAGAAGCTGCAGTGGGGTGATCTCTCCGACCGGCAGGGCTGAGGCGGTGGGCACGGGAACGCCCGTTCGCTCGCCTTCGCCACGAGCCTCGCAACTCGCCTCCCGCAACTGGTCTTGGCCGTCGTGCTGACCGAGCTGCGCGTCCGCGACGTCGCGGTCATCGCCGACGCCCGGGTCGAGCTGGGCACGAGCCTCAACGTGCTCACCGGCGAGACGGGCGCGGGCAAGTCGCTGCTCGTGGACGCGCTGGCGCTCCTCCTGGGCGAGCGGGCCACGGCGGACATGGTGCGCACCGGCGCGCCGCGGGCCTCGGTCGAGGGCGCGTTCGACGTAGCGGGCCGTGCGGACCTCGCCGCGGCGCTGGGCGAGCACGGCGTCGAGGCCGAGGACGGCCGGCTGGTCCTGAAGCGCGAGGTCCAGACGACCGGCCGCAGCCGCGCGTGGGTGAACGGCAGCCCGGTCACCGTGGCGGTCCTGGCGGAGGTGGGCCGGCGGCTGGTGGACCTGCACGGCCAGCACGAGACGCAGTCGCTGCTCCGGCCCGACGCCCAGCGCGACATCCTCGACGCGTTCGCCGAGGCCACGTCCGAGGCGGCCGCGGTCCGCGCGTCGCACGAGCGGCTGGAGCGCCACCTGGCGGAGCAGCGCGAGCTGGAGGAGCGGCGCGGCGAGGCCCGGAAGCGGGCCGACTACCTGCGCCACGTCGCCGACGAGATCGAGCGCGCCAAGCCGAGGCCCGGCGAGCTGGAGCGGCTCGAGGCGGAGACGCGCCGCCTGGGCCACGCCGAGGAGCTGGGGCGGGTCGCCGAGGAGCTGGCGCAGCTCCTGGACGGCGACGACCGCGCGGCCAGTGCGGCGCTCGGGCACGCCGCGCGGCTGGTGGCGGCGCTGGAGCGCATCGACGCGGGCGGGGCCGCCGGCTGGCGGGAGATGCTGGACGCGGCGGTGCTGAACGTCGGCGAGCTGGCGCGGGCGGTGGACGCTTACCGCGAGGGCGTGGACCTCGATCCCGCGCGCCTCGCGTCGGTCGAGCGGCGGCGCGACCTCCTGTTCCGGCTCGACCAGAAGTACGGTCCGGGCATGGACCGCGTGATCGCGGCGGGCGAGGCGGCGCGGAGCGAGCTGGGGCTGCTGGACACGGCGGACACCGACCTCGCCGCGCTGGCGCGCCGCATCGAGGAGGCGCGGGGCTCGCTGCTGGAGTGCTGCCGCGCGCTCACGGCCAGGCGCACCACGGCGGCGCGGCGGCTCGCCAAGGCCGTGACGGCGCGGCTCGGCGCGCTTGGTATGGCCGACGGGAAGTTCCGCGTCGAGCTGCGGCGGCTCGAGGCGCCCGCGCGCTCGGGCGCCGAGGCCGTCGCGTTCATGGTGCAGCTCAACCCCGGCATGGAGGAGCGCCCGCTGGCCCGGGCCGCGTCCGGCGGCGAGCTGTCGCGCATCATGCTGGCCCTCAAGGGTGAGCTGGCGCGCCACGACGCCGTGCCGACGCTGGTGTTCGACGAGGTGGACCAGGGCGTGGGCGGGCACGTGGCCGGGAAGGTCGCCGAGTCGCTGAGCGGGGTCGCCGGCGGCCACCAGGTCATCGTCATCACCCACCTGCCGCAGGTCGCCGCCGCGGCGGCGCAGCACCTGGTCGTGGCGAAGGCCGCCACGGGCGGCGTCGCGCAGACCGACGTCCGCGTGGTGGAAGGTGCGGAGCGCGTGGAGGAGATCGCCCGGATGCTGGGCAGCGACGCCTCGCCCGAGACGGCGCGGCGGCACGCGACGGAGCTGCTGAAGCGGGCGGGCTGAAGCGGCGGGTCGAGCGCACGGCGGTCCGGCCTACTTGAACAGCTTCAGGTACCCCCGGATCAGGATGTGGAAGATCCCTTCCTGCGGCACGCGCCCGGCGCCGCCGTACACGGTGTTCTCCCACGACACGGTGACGCTGTACGGCAGGCTGGCGCGGCCCTTCGCGTAGCGGCCGACCGTGGAGAAGGTCACGCCCACCCCGATCCGCATCCAGCGTACGCCGGTGTCCTGGTCGAGCACGCTGGCCGGGAGCAGCACCACGGCGGAGTCCGCGGGATTGACGTAGCTGTGCTTGGTCATCGCCTGCGAGTAGAAGCCGTAGGTCGCCCGCACCGAGAACGCGTCGTCCATCGTCCAGGTGGGATCCAGCTCGGCCCCGATGAAGGGCGCCGGCTTGCGGCGGATCAGCGCCTGCTGGCTCAGCGGGGCGATCGGGAGCTCGGGCGGCGTCACGCGCATCAGGATCTGGTCGGAGGCCGCGCCGCCGCCGCGGGCCACCGCGTGGATCAGGAAGTGCTCGCCCAGGATCAGGTCGTTGGCGACGGCGCCCTCGAAGCCGAGCTGGTGCGTGCCCGTCCCGAGGTCGAGGAAGTTGGTCGCCGACGGCGCCTTGCCGGTGGGGAAGCGCGCGGTGAGCACCAGCTGGCCCCGGTACCGCGCGGCCTCGGCGAACTGCCAGGTGAGGTGGGCGGTGACGTCGCCGATGCCCGTCCGGACCACGGTGCCGAAGGTATCGGCCGCCACCGGGAGCGAGGGATCGCTGTACAGCCGCTCGAGGTCGTCGCGGATCAGGGCCGTGTCGGGCAGCGACAGCGGCGCGCCGATCACCGGCAGCGTGACGCCCAGCCCCTGGTACTGCGCCGCGAGCGCCGCGTAGGCCGAGTCCGCGCGCGCCAGCCGGACCTGGATGCTCTCGGCGGCGACGGTGCTGTCGCGCGGCAGGAACGGCTGGTGGACCAGGGCGAGGAACGGCGCCAGCGCGGCGATCGCCGCCTGGGCCTGGGCCCGCAGGGCCGCCGGTCCGCTGGCGGCCTGCTTCTGCAGGCTGTCGATGGCCGCGCCGATCTGCGAGCGGAAGGTCGTGTCGGCCAGCGGGAAGTGGCCGACGTTGCTGCGCCGCGCCAGCGCCGTGTCGAGGTTGAAGCTCGCGTCCACGCGGCTCCGCACGATCGGCACCGTGACGCCGATCGAGAGCCGGCGGCTGATGCCCATCTCCAGGCCGATGGGCAGCGTGCGCACGCTCGCGTTCAGGGCGATGAGCGGGTGCCCGAGGTTGAGCGCGAAGGCGCCGCCGAGCCCGGTGGCCTGGCGGAGCGTGTCCTGCAGATGCGTGAGGAACGGCAGGTTCGCGGTGCCGAGCGAGTCGGCCGTAAAGTCGGCCGTGATCGGCACGGGGCCCGAAGCCCCGGGCTGGAACCGGTGGTCCCAGCTCGACCACACCGGCGTGAAGTCGATGCGCAGCGTGCCCGGCGCCAGCGGAACGGCGAATTCGGTCTGCGCGGCGAGCCGGCCGGGGTGGAGGCCGCCGGCGGCGATGGCCAGGGCGGCGGCGAGCGGAGCGAGGCGGGGCATGTGCGGCGTCAAGTCTAGCTAGGTGCCGGCGGCGATGTCCAGCGCGCGCGCGTCGGCGACGCGGTAGCGCCCGCGGCCGGCCGTGGCGAGGACGCCCCGCCGGCGCAGCGCGCGCAGGCTCCGGACCACCACCTCGCGCACGGTCCACAGCTCCTCGGCCAGCTGCTCGTGGGTCTGGCCCAGCGTGAACGCCGCGCCGCCCGCGGCGCGGTGCCGCTCGCGCACCGCCGCGGCCACGCGCGCGGTCACGTCCCGGGCGGCGAAACCGTCCAGGCGTTCCACCAGCTCGCGCACCCGGCGCGCCAGCGCCCGCGCGATCGCCCAGCCGACCGCGGGATCGGCCGCCATCGCGGCGGCGACCGCCCTGGGCGTGTAGAGCAGGCAGCGCGTCGGCTCGCGCGCGACGGCCGTGGCGGGGTAGCCGCCGCCGTCGAACAGGGGCACCTCGCCCAGCGTCCCGCCCGGGCCCTCCTCGTGCACCACGTGGGGCCGCCCCCGCCCGCCGCGCGAGACGCGCACGCGGCCGTCCAGGATCACGAACAGGCCGCGCGCCTCGGAGCCGGCGGTGAACAGCACTTCGCCCCGCGCGTAGCGGCGCACCAGCGCCCGGGCGTCCAGATCCCGGCGGGTGGCGGCGCCGATGCCGTCGAACAGGCGCGGCCCGGTCATGGGAACTTCAGTCCCTTCGGCGGAGCGTGACGGGACATAGGTTCTCCCCATTCCCCTTCCGGAGGATGAGATGAGACTGGCACTGGCGGTGGCCGCCCTCGCCGCGCTCGCGCGGCCGCTGGCGGCGCAGCACGACCACGGCGCGATGCACCCGGCGGCCGCGGACTCCGACACGGCCTGGGCCGCGATGCAGGCTCGCGGAGCGAACGTGATGGGCGTGGATCAGTACACCTCGCGGCACGTCTTTGAGCCGCTCGCGGACGGCGGCCGGATCGAGCTGCAGCGCGCGGTGGACGACAGCGTGGGCGCCGCGCAGATCCGCCGCCACCTCCACGAGATCGCCGACGCGTTCGCGCGCGGCGACTTCACCGCGCCGGCGCTGGTGCACCTCCAGGAGGTGCCCGGCACCGGGACGATGGCGGCGCGCCGCGCCCTGATCCGCTACGACGTCGCGGACCTGCCGCGGGGCGGGGAGCTCCGGATCACGACCACCGATCCGGACGCGCTGGCGGCGGTGCACGCGTTCCTCGCCTTCCAGCGCCGCGAGCACCGCGCGCCCGCGCACTAAGCCGCGCGGCGCGCCGCCGAAACGACAGCGGGCGGCCGCCCGGAGGCGGCCGCCCGCTGGACCCTCAGATGGTCCCGCGTCAGGGCGGGGTCAGGGTCGTCGAGTACTTGGTGTTGATCGCCGCGACGAACGCGTCGGCGATCGCCTTGGCTCCCGCGGGCGAGGGATGAATGCCGTCGAGCGAGACCAGCGGCCCGAACGACACCGACGGCGGCGGGCCCGCCGCGAAGATCGGGAACGGCGGGATCAGCGCCTTGTTCGCCGTCAGGAGCCCGTTGAAGTCCACGAACGCCCAGCCGCGGGTCG
>DASPSV010000108.1:0-18110 GCA_035623755.1 Gemmatimonadales bacterium | reverse complement strand
TGCAGCCCCATGGCATGGTAGAGGAAAGTGACCGGCAGATCGCGCGCCACCAGCCGCTGCACCTCGGCGACGTCGCCCGCGTCGAGCGCGCGGTCCACCGCCGGGTCGGCGTACTGGGCGTACTGCAGCGGCTCGTCCCGGCGCCGCGAGTCGAACAGGCCGCGCAGGTACCCCAGGGAGAGATCGCCGAGGACGCCGGTCACGAGAGCATCATAATCGCGGGCCGCCCCGCCCGCCCGCGCCAGGAACGCGCCCAGCTCGAGCTGCCGGATACGCACCCCCACGCCCACCGCCCGCAGGTCCGCCTGGATCATCTGCTCGAGCGCGTTGTCCGCCGCGCCCACCGTGAGGAGGGTGAAGGCCAGCGGCCGACCGGCCCGCTCGCGCACGCCCTGCGCGCCCGCCCGCCAGCCGAGCGAGTCGAGCAGCGCCGCCGAGGCCGCGCGGTCGTACGGCACGCGCTCGACCGGGACCGCGAGCGGATGCCAAGGCGGCACCGGTCCGTCCGCCACCACGCCGAACCCGTACAGGTAGGCGTCCACGATCGCGCGGCGGTCGAGCGCCAGCGTGAGCGCGTGCCGCAGGCGCGGGTCGTCGAGCGGCGGCCGGCGGTTGTTCCACGCCAGCAGGTAGGTCAGCAGCAGCGGATAGCTCTCGACCGCGAGCGCCGGATCGCGCCGCACCAGCGCGGCGTGCATGGGGAGGATGCCGGCGACGTCCAGCTCGCCGGTCACCAAGCCCGCCAGCTTGGTCGCCGGCTCGTCCACGATCACCACCACCAGGCGGGCGAGGCCCGGCGGCCCGCCGAGCGCGGCGGGGAAGTCCCGGTTCGCCTCGAACACCCACCGCTGGTCGGGCACGTGGGACACGAACCGGAACGGACCGTCCCCCACCGGATGCTGGTTGAACGCGGCGCCGCGCAGCCCCGCGTGCGGGAGCGCGGCCAGCAGGTGCGCCGGCAGGATCGCGAGATCGGTGAGGACGTCGGGCAGGCCCGGCTGCGGCCGGCAGAACTCCAGGCGGACGGCGCGCGCATCGCTCGCGCGGACCCGCGCCAGGCACTCGAGGTCCGCCCGGCGCGGATAGCCCGTGGCGCTGTCGCGCGCGGCGTCGAGGGTGAACGCGACGTCCGCCGCCGTCACCGGAACGCCGTCGTGCCAGCGGACGTCCGCGCGCACCGTCACGTCGAGCGTCCGCCGGTCGGCACTCCAGCTCCAGCGCTCCGCCAGGTAGGGCCGCGCCACCAGGGCGGTGTCGTAGCGCGCCAGCGTCATGAACAGGGCGTAGCGCTGGATCTGCCGCGCCAGCGGGTGGACGGTGAGCAGCGGGTTGATCGACTGCAGCTCGGCGCCCGACGCGTAGAAGACGGTGCCCGGCGGAGCCACGTTGCGGCACCCCACCGCGGCCAGCGCGCAGGCCCAGCCCCACCACCGCACGGAAAGGAAGCTAGAGAAATCGGGCACCGGCCGCGAGATTGGCGGTGATGCGCACCGCGCTGCCGCGCCGGCTGGCGATCGCCGCGCTCACCATCGTGCTGGTGGTGACGGCGACCTTCGCCGCGCTGCACGTGATGCCGGGCGACCCGGTGCGCCTGCTCCTCGGTCCGGCGGCCGACCCCGCCACCGTGACCGCGGCCCGCCACGCGCTCGGGCTCGACCGCCCGCTGCCGGTGCAGTACCTGGAGTGGCTGGCGCGGTTCGCGAGCGGGCGCTGGGGCACCAGCATCGCGCAGCAGCGCCCCGTCGCCGCGGTGCTCGGCGACGCGCTCGGCCCGACCCTGCTGCTCGTGGGCGCGTCGCTGCTGCTGACCTACCTGGGCGGCGTGCTGGTCGGCGCGTGGCAGGCCGCGCGCCGCGCGAGCCGCGCCGACGCCGCCGTGACCGCGGCGACGACCGTGCTCTATGCGCTCCCTTCGTACGTGGTCGCGCTCGCGCTGGTCGCGGTGTTCGCGTACGGCGCGGCCCTGTGGCGGTGGCCCGCGCCGCTGCGCCTGCCCGCGTTCGGGGCGGCGGGCCTCGGCGCCGATCTGCTGGGCCCGGCCGCCCGGCTTGCCGACCGGGTGCGGCACCTGGTGCTCCCGGTGGCGACGCTGGCCCTCGTCGGCATCGCGGGCACCGCGCGGTACGTGCGCGGCGCGATGGTGGACGCGCTGCGGCAGCCGTTCGTGCGCGCCGCGCGCGCCAGGGGCCTCAGCGAGTCCCGGGTGCTGCTGCGCCACGTCCTGCGCACCGCGCTGGTCCCGGTCGTGACGCTGTTCGGCCTGCAGCTCCCGGCGCTGTTCTCCGGCGTCGTGTTCGTAGAGTCCATCTTCGCGTGGCCGGGCATGGGACGCGTCACGGTGCAGGCGGTGCTGGCGCGCGACTACCCCGTCGTCATGGCGTCCACCGCCGTGTTCGCCGTGCTGGTGGTGGCGGGCAACCTGCTCGCGGACGCCGTGGCGGCGCTGGCCGATCCCCGGCGGGAGCGCCCGGCGTGATCCCGCCGCCCGGCCTGGCGGCGCGGGTGTGGGGCGACCGGCGCGCCCGGGCGGGCGCGGCGCTCGTCGCCGCCTTCGCCCTCGGCGCGCTGCTGGGCCCGCTCCTGCCCGGCCACGCGGCGAACCTCGCCGACATCGTCGCGCGGCGCTTCGCCGGCCCGCTGTCCCGGACGCCGGACGGCGTGTGGCACCTGCTGGGCACCGACCGGTTCGGCCGCGACGTGCTCGTCCGCCTGCTCGCGGGCGCGCGCATCTCGCTCGCCGTCGGCGTCCTGGCCGCCGTGGTGTCCACCGCCGTCGGCGTCGGCGCCGGCGCCGTCGCCGGCTACGCGGGCGGCGCGGTGGACCGCACGGTCGTGGCGGTGACCGACGCGGCGCTCGCGATCCCGCGCGTGCCGTTCCTGCTGCTGCTCGTCGCGCTGGTGGAGCCGGGCGCCGCCGTGACGGTCCTTGCCCTGGGAGTGACCGGGTGGATGACGGTGGCGCGGCTGGTGCGCGGGGAGGTGCGCGCGCTCGGCGTGCGGCCGTTCGTCGAGGCCGCGCGCGCGCTCGGAGCGCCGCCGCTCCGGGTGCTGATCCGGCACGTCCTGCCGAACGCGCTCACGCCCGCGCTGGTCGCGGCCACGCTCGGCGTGGGCAGCGCGATCATGCTCGAGGCGGGCCTCTCGTTCCTCGGCCTGGGCGTGCAGCCGCCCACGCCGTCGTGGGGCAACATGATCGCGTCGGGGCGCGACGCGCTGATGATCGCGCCGTGGGTGAGCCTGGCGCCGGCGGCCGCCGTCGCGCTGGTGGTGCTGGGATTCAGCTGGATCGCCGACGCGCTCGAGCGCGCGATCGCCGGCGCGCAGGCCTAGCGGACCAGGATCGTCACCGCCGCACGCGCCGCGGCGTGGAAGCGGATCCGCCCCTCGCCCACGAGCTCCGCCGGCCCCTGCGGCGCTTCGTCGAGCCGGGCGACGTGGGCCGTGGCGACCCGCCACGGCACCCGCCACTCGCCGGCCGTCGCCCGCGGCAGCGCGTTGTAGCAGCGCAGCACCACGCCGCGGCCCGCCTCGGCCGGCTTCATCGCCGAGAACACCAGTCCCTCGCCCACCAGCTCGGGCCCGCGCACCGGCGCGGGCACCTCGAGCAGGGCGCGGCGCATCGCCGCGACCGGCGGGGCGTGGAACCGCTCCGCGGCCCGCTCGATCTCGGCGAGCGTCTCGAGCGCCCGCGCGCCGTGGGGACAGACGCCGAGCCGCGCCCGGAACGGCCCCGGGCACTGGGCCTCCGGCGTCGGCGTCGGCCAGCCCGCGTGCCCCGGCCGCTCCGGCATGTCCTCCCGCGAGAGCTGCCCGAACGCGCGCAGCAGCGTGACCAGCACGGTGCCGTCCGGGCGCAGCTCGTACTCGGGCAGGCCGTCGCCGAGGACCGTGAGCCCGCGCGGGCCCGAGGCCACCGCGACGTAGCGCTGCATCGGCGCCGTCCGCGCCGGCTGCTCGACGCCGGCCGGCGTCGCCGGCGCCGGACGCGCGGCGCGCTCCACGGGACCGAACATGCCGTCGGCCGTCTCGCGCACGGCGGCGGCGCCGAGCGGGAAGGCCGCGCGCAGCCGGTGGTCGGTGCGGCGGTTGTCGCCCTCGATCTCGAGCTCGATCAGGTCGCTGCCGGCGTCGAGCGTCGCGCGCGTGACGGTCTCCAGACCGGTCGCCTCGTAGCGCCGCACGATCTCGAGCGCGCCCCGGAGCGGACCCCCGTGCAGCACCCGCACGGCGACGGCGTCCGGCTCGCGCACCACGCGGTCGGGCCGCGGCCGCGAGTACGTGTAGCTGTCGCCGGCGTCGCCGTCGTCCTCCAGCGCGCCGAGGCCCCGGTAGTGCTCGCCCGACGCCCGGTGCACCAGCTCGACCGTCCCGCCGGGCTCCACCAGGACGACCAGGTGCTCGTTCCACATCGCGTTCCCGGCCACCTCGACGAGCGACGGGTCCCGCCCCGCCGCCACCGCGGTCCCGCGCGCCGCTCCCCTCGCCACCGGGAGCGCCGCCACGCCGAGCGCCGGCAGGTCGCGCAGCCGCAGCGCCACGCGGTGCCAGGCGACGGCCGCCGACAGCGGATAGCGCGACGGGCTCTCGACGAGGTCGTGGCCCTCGCGCACCTCGAGCTCCTGCAGCGGCACCGGGCGGCCGTCGGGGCCCGCCACGTGGTACGCGCCCGGCCGCACCGGCGGCGCGGGCGGCACCCGCTGCTGGCCCACCGACACGTCGGCCTCCCACAGGGCCACGTCGGCCTCGACCACCGCGTCGCGCACCGACGCCGCGGGGTTGAACACCAGCAGCGCCGGCTTCCAGGCCGGGCGGCCGGCGAGGCGCGCGGCGACCGCGTCGTGCCCCACGGCGCCCTCGAGCGCGCGGGCCACGATCTCCTCCCCCTGCTGCCGGCAGCGCTCGAAGCGCACGACCATCTCGCGGTGCACCGCGTCCGCGCTGGTGCCGCAGATGCTGTCGTGCGGGTGGTTCTCGAGCAGCGTGCGCCACGCGGCCCGGAGCTCGGCACGGCGGTCGGCGCCCCGCTCCGCCTCCTCCAGCGCCGCCAGGGGCTCGGCGCAGCGCTCGAGCAGCCGCTGGCAGGCGGCGTTCGCCTGCTTGAGGTAGAGCCGCGAGCCGTGCGTCCCCTGCAGCGCCCACGCGTGGCGGTGGCCCGCGCGCAGCTCGCCGGCGACGGCGGGGAGCGCGCTCCCGCGCTCCTTCGCCCAGGCGAGCACGTCGCCGGTGTAGTCCTCGAGCCGGGAGACGGCGAACTGCATCTGCGGCACCATCGCGTTCAGCAGCGCGAGCACCTCGGGCAGGTCGTGCTGCGCCGCGTGATGGTCGGCGCCCGCCATCACCAGCCAGAACGGGGACCGCGCGCGTGGCGCGACCTGCGCCCACAGCCGCTCCCACCGCTCGGCGAGCGCCGCCCGCTCGGCGGGCAGGCTCTGGCCGTTCTCGTAGCCGGGCGGCGGCAGGTGGACCATCAGGACCTCGGAGCCGTCCGGCCCGCGCCAGCGGTGCAGGTCGCCCTCCTGCCCCGGCTCGCCGCCGAAGCCGCGCCACAGCACCGCCACCTCGATCCCGAAGCCCCGGAGCAGCGTCGGCAGCCCGGCCGGGTGCCCGAACGCGTCGGGCGAGTAGCCGACGGCCATCGGACGGCCGCCGCAGCGGCGCACCGTGCGCCCGCCCTCGAACAGGTTCCGCACCAGCGCTTCGGCGGACACCAGGAACTCGTCGGCGAGCACGTACCACGGCCCGGCCTCCAGCCGGCCCTCGGCGAACAGCTTGCGGATGCGGCTCTCCTGCTCCGGCCGCGCCGCCAGGTAGTCGTCGAGCACGACGGCCTGGCCGTCGAGGAGGAAGGTGCGGAAGTCGGGGCGGTGGGTGAGCAGGTCCACCAGGTCGTCCACCAGCCGCGTCAGGCGCAGCCCGAAGACGGCGGCGGGGTGATACCACTCGCGGTCCCAGTGCGTGTGGGGCACCACGTGGACGGTGACGGACACGGGAGGCAAGCTATTATGCGCTTGCCGCACGGGACAGGGCACGCTATTAAGGGGCTGACGCGAAGGGAGCGCTCGCGGTGAAGGCACTCGTCGTCGACGATCTGGAGTACAGCGTCCGCACGCTGCGCGCCATCTTCCACAGCGCCGGCTACGACGTGGAGACGGCGGCCGACGGGCAGGCGGCGCTCGACGCCTTGCGGGTGCGGCGGCCGGACTTCGTGCTGACCGACATCCTGATGCCGCGCCTCGACGGCTTCCAGCTGTGCCGCGCCATCAAGAGCGACCCCGCGCTCGCCGCCATCCCGGTCATCTTCTACACCGGCTCGTACACCGAGTCGGCCGACCGCGAGTTCGGCACCGGGCTCGGCGCGGCGGCGTACCTGCTCAAGCCGATGGAGCCCAAGGAGCTGCTGGCGGCGGTCGCGCGGGCGCTGGGCCAGCCGGTGCCCAGCCTCAAGCCGCGCTCGTTCGTCCGCGAGACGTTCGCCGCCGCCTACGCCGACCGGCTGGCGGCGAAGCTGCAGGAGAAGGTGAGCGAGCTGAACAGCAGCCTGGTGCGGCTCGAGGAGACGTACACCGGCACCGTGGCCGCGCTGACGCTCGCCCTGGCGGAGCGCGAGGGCACCAATCCCATCGAGGCCGAGCGGCCGGCCCGCCTGGCGCTGCTGTTCTGCGAGCGGGTGGCCCCGCAGCTCGCGGCCGATCCCAACGTGTTCCGCGGCTTCCTGCTGCACGACATCGGCAAGCTGATGCTGCCCGAGGGGCTGCTCAAGAAGACGGTGCCGCTCTCGGCCGAAGACCGCGCCCAGTTCCTGCGGCAGCCGGCCATCGCGGCCGACATCCTGCGCAACGTGCCCGGCCTCGGGCGCGCGCTCGAGATCGTGCGGCACCACACCGAGCACTGGGACGGCAGCGGGCACCCCGACCGCCTCAAGGGCGAGGCCATCCCGCTGGGAGCGAGGATCTTCGCCATCTGCAACACCTTCGAGGCGATGCGGGCGGCGCGGCCGTACCGGCCCCGCTTCACGATGGAGCAGGCCGTGGCCGAGCTGCGGCGCGGCGCGGGCTCGAAGTTCGACCCCGCGCTGATCGAGCCGTTCATCACCATGGTCAACGCGATGCGCGAGCCGTAGCGGCCCCATGACGACGCCCGTCGCGCTGGTCGGAGCGTTGGCGGCCGGTCTCGCCGGCACCGCGCTCGTGCTGGCGCGCGCGCTGGCCGCCCGCGCCCGGCTCGAGCGCGGGGCCTCCCGCCTCGAGGCCGTGAACCAGATCAACCGGGTGCTGCTCACCGAGCGCAACCGGCGCGGGGTGCTGCGCCTGGTGGCGGAGGCGGCCGCCCGCTTCCTCCGGGCCGACATGGGCCACGTGGCGCTGCTCGACGCGGAGGGCGAGCACCTCGTGCTGGAGGCCGCGACCGGGCCGCTGGCCGCGCTGGTCGGGTCCGCCATCGCGCTCGACACCACCACCGCCGGCTGGGTGGTCAAGCACGGCCAGGCCCTGGTCGTGAACGACCCGGCGACCGACGAGCGCCGGTTCCGTTCGCCGCACGAGCGCGTGACGCTGCGCCGCTCGGTGGCGCTGCCGCTGCTGGTGCGCGGCCGCTGCGTCGGCGCGCTGGGCGTGGACAACCCGCAGGACGACCGCGTCCTCGGCGAGCCGGACCTGGAGCTGTTGCGCAACCTCGCGGACCACACCGGGCTGATGCTGGAGAGCATCCGCGCCGTCGGGGAGCTGGCCGACCGCGAGCGGCGCGCCGAGCTCCTGAACGCCGTCAACAGCCGCATCCGGCAGTCGCTCGACCTGCAGACCACGCTCGACGCGGCGGTGCGCGAGCTGGGCTCGGCGCTCGGCGCGTCGCGCTGCTTCGTGCGGCTGCGGCGCGGGAACGACCTGCTCCCTCCCGCCGCGGAGTGGCACGAGCCGGAGGTCGCCTCCACCGGCGCCCGCCCCGACTTCACCCTGCCGGTGCTGATCACGGCGATGCGCGAGCGGCGGCCCATCGCCCTGCCCGACGCGCGCTCGGCCGAGGGCGTCGCCGCGTCCGGCCCCGACGCGGACGCGCCGCTCGCGCTGCTGGTGACGCCCATCGTGCTCCGGGGCGAGGCCATCGGCGTGGTCGGCTTCCACCAGGTCGGCATCGCGCGCCACTGGCGGCCCGAGGAGACGGGACTGGTGCAGGAGGTGGCCTCCGAGCTGGCGGTCGCCGTCTCCAACGCGCGGCTGTACCGCTCCACCGAGGAGACCAGCCGCGAGCTGGCGGTGAAGATCGGCGAGCTGGAGCGCGCCAACCGGATGAAGGCGCAGTTCCTCGCCAACATGTCGCACGAGCTGCGCACGCCGCTGAACTCGGTGATCGGCTTCTCGGAGATGCTGCTGATCGGGGCGCTCGGCCAGCTCAGCGAGCAGCAGCGGGACGCGCTGGAGACCGTGGCGCGCAACGGCCGGCACCTGCTCGGGCTGGTGAACGACGTGCTCGACCTGTCCAAGGTGGACGCCGGCCGCATGGACCTGCACCTGATGCAGGCCGACGTGCGGACGCTGGTCTCGGACGTGATCACCGGGATGGAGAGCCTGATCCGGACCAAGGGCCACAAGGTGACGATCGAGCTGGGCGACGCCGCGCTGCTCGTCAACGCCGACGAGATGCGGGTGCGTCAGATCCTCTTCAACCTGCTGTCGAACGCGGTGAAGTTCACGCCCGCGGGCGGCCAGGTGACGGTCCACGCCGGCCAGCGGCGCGCCGCGCTGCCGGTGCCCGGCGGCCGCCGCGCCGAGCGCGACGCGGTGTGGATCTCCGTGACGGACAGCGGGATCGGCATCGCGAAGGAGGACCTGCCCCGGCTGTTCCAGGAGTTCAGCCAGGTGGACGGGACGTTCGCCCGCCGCTTCGAGGGCACCGGCCTCGGGCTCGCCCTGTCGAAGCGGTTCGTGGAGATGCACGGCGGCGTGATCGGCGTGGAGTCCACGCCGGGCCGCGGCAGCACCTTCTGGATCGAGCTTCCGATCGAGGGCCCCCAGGCGAGCATCGCCGTCGCCTGAGCGCCGTCAGCGGCGCGCGCGCGCCGCCTGTTCCACCGCCTCCCGCACCGCCCCCAGCCCGCCCTTCCCGGTCCGGATCCGCAGCACCGGCCGGCCGCGGCGCTCGAGGGCCACCAGGTCGCCCAGCGCCTGCGCGAGCTCGAGGGTGCCGAACGCGTAGTCGCGCCCGGGCACGCGCAGCTCCGGCCCGTCGCCGCCCTCCAGGGCCAGGAAGGCGCCCGACGGCGGCCCGCCCTTGTGCAGCTGCCCGGTGGAATGCAGGTAGCGCGGCCCGTAGGCCGCGGTCGTCGCCACGCCGAGCGCGTCGCGGACCGCGACGCGGATCGCGGTGAGCGCCGCGTCGTGCTCGGCCGACGGCGGCAGGTACGCGAGCAGCGCGGCGTAGTCGCTGCCCCCGATCGCGGCGAGCCAGCGGGTCAGCGCCTCGCCCAGCCGCGCCGGCTCGGCCGGCGCGGGCGCGCTCGGCGAGCCGCCCGCCGCCAGCTCCTTGAGGACGCGGCCCGTGTTGTCCTTGCTCTCGGCCACGTTGGGCTGGTCGAAGGCGTTGATGCCCATCCACGAGCCCGCCAGCGCGGTGGCGACCTCCCAGCGGTAGAACTCGGCGCCGAGGTCGAGCCGGTCCCCGAGCGTGAGCCGGACCACCGGGTGCCCGGCGCCCTCGAGCTCCGCCAGGGCGCGCGCGAGCGCAGGCTCCTCGGCACCGTCGAGCGCGAGCGCGACGAACAGCCGGTCCGCCCCGTAGGCCGCCGGCGCGGCGAGCGGCTCGGCCACCACCGGCACCAGGCCCTTGCCGTGCTTGCCCGTGCTCTCGGCGAGGAGCTGCTCGGCCCACGGCCCGAACGCCTCGAGGCCGGCGCCCGCGACGACGGTCACCTTGTCGCGCCCCGCGCTCCATCCCGCGGCGAGGGCCGCGCCGAGCCTGGCGCCGGGCCCCGGATCGGCCGCCGTGCCCGCGCACGCGTCCGCCATCCGCCCGGCGCGCTCGAGCAGCGCGCCGAGGTCGATGCCGAGCAGCGCCGCCGGCACCAGGCCGAAGTGGGACAGCGCGCTGTAGCGCCCCCCGACGTCGGACCGGGCCTCGAACACCCGGCGCAGCTTCCGCTCGCGGCCCAGCGCGGCGAGCGGGGTCCCCGGGTCGGTGATGGCGGCGAACTGCGCGCCCTTCCCGCCGGTGCGGGCCCAGAAGTACGCGAACAGGTCGCCGGTCTCGAGCGTCGTGCCCGACTTGGACGACACGAGGAAGAAGGTCTTCGCCAGCGGCGAGGCGCCCTCCACCTTCGCGATGAACGACGGATCGGTCGAGTCCAGCACCTCGAGCGCCGGGAAGCCGGCGCGGGCGCCGAACACCCGGCCGAAGGTCTCGGGCGCGAGGCTCGAGCCGCCCATGCCCAGCAGCACGACGCGGGTGAAGCCGTCGCGCCGCACCCCGTCGGCGAACTCCGCCAGGTCCTGCACGCAGCCCGCCATCGCCCGCGGCAGGTCGAGCCAGCCGAGGCGGTCGGCGATCTCGCGGCGCGCGTCGGGCTCGTCCGACCACAGCGACGGGTCGCGGGCCGCGAGCCGCCGGGTGCGGTCGGCGCCGTCGCGCTTGAGCAGCGCCGCCACGTCGTCGTCGAACGCGGCGAGCCGCCGCGAGGCGCGCACCGGCCGGCGGGCGAGCAGCGCGTCGCGCTTCGCCTCCAGCGTGCCCAGCAGCGCGTGGTAGGAGTCGGAGAACTTCTTCACGCCGTCCACGACCAGGAAGTCGGTGACGTCCTTCAGCTTCACGCCGCTGCGCTCGATCGCCGCCACCTGCGCGTGCGCCTCGTCGAGGCCGCGGTCCACCGTCCGCTCGGCGCGCCCGTGGTCCGCGAACGCGCGCAGGGTCACCAGCGGCATCGTGTTGACCGTGTCCGGCCCGATCAGCTCGTCCACGTACAGCGTGTCGCGGTACTTGGGGTTCTTGGTGCTGGTGCTCGCCCACAGCGGCCGCTGCACCGCGGCGCCGCGCGCGCGGAGCGCCTGGAAGCGGGGCGACGCCACGGAGGCCAGGAAGGCCTCGTAGGCGAGCTTCGCGTTCGCCACCGCCGCCTTCCCGAGCAGCGCCTCCAGCGCGGCGCGCGCCGCCGGGTCCTTCACCGCGGCGGCCTTCTCGGCGAGCCGCTTGTCGGCCTCGTTGTCCACCCGGCTGACGAAGAAGCTCGCCACCGAGCGCAGCCGCGCCAGCCGCTCGCCCGCCTGGACCCGGCGCTCGAGCCCCGCGAGGTACGCCTCGATGACGCGGCGGTACATGTCCACCGAGAACAGCAGGGTGATGTTCACGTTGACGCCGTCGGCGATCAGCTGCTCGATCGCCGGCAGGCCCTCGGCCGTGCCGGGCACCTTCACCATGACGTTGGGGCGGTCCACCCGGGTCCACAGCCGGCGCGCCTCGGTGATCGTGCCGGCCGTGTCGAAGGCGCGGGTCGGCGCCACCTCGATGGAGACGAAGCCGTCGTTGCCGCCCGACGCGTCGTACACCGGCCGCAGCTGGTCCGCCGCCTCGGTCACGTCGGCCACGGCCAGCGTCTCGAACAGCGCGGGGGTCTCCTGCCGCACGGCGGCCTGCGCGGCGATCGCCGCGTCGTAGGCCGTGCCCTTCCCGATCGCCTGCTCGAAGATCGTCGGGTTGGTGGTGACGCCGCGCACGCCCTCGTCGGCGATCAGCTTCCGCAGGCCGCCCGAGGTCAGCAGATCGCGGTCGATCGTGTCCAGCCACACGCTCTGCCCGAGCTGCTCGAGCGCCTGGATCGGCTTCATGGTCGTCACCCTTTCACGCTCCGGCCGCGCGCGCCAGCACGGCGCGGGCGCGCTCCGCGACGTGCGCCGCGGTGAGGCCGAGCTCCTGGAAGATCCGTTCGTAGGGGGCGGAAGCGCCGAAGCGGTCGATACCCACGACGTCGCCCTCGGTTCCGACCCAGCGGTGCCAGCCGAAGCTGGCCGCGGCCTCCACGGCCACCCGCGCGCGCACGGCCGGCGGCAGCACCGCGTCGCGGTACGCCGCCGGCTGCCGGGCGAACACCTCCAGGCTCGGCGCGCTCACCACCCGCGTCGGGACGCCGCCCGCCTCGAGCAGCTCGCGGGCCGCGAGGCACAGCCCGACCTCCGAGCCGCTGGCGATCAGCACCACGCGCGGCGTCCCGCCGCCGGCCTCCGCCAGCACGTAGGCGCCCCGCAGCACGCCGTCGGCCGGCGCGAACCGCGCGCGGTCGATCACCGCCACCTTCTGGCGGGTGAGCACCATCGCCGTGGGCCCGTCGCGGCGCAGCAGCGCCGCGCGCCACGCCTGCGCGGTCTCCGGCCCGTCGGCGGGCCGCATCACGGTCAGGTTCGGGATGGCCCGCAGCGCCGCGAGGTGCTCGACGGGCTGGTGGGTGGGCCCGTCCTCGCCGAGGCCCACGCTGTCGTGCGTGAACACGTAGACGACCGGCAGCCCCATCAACGCGGCCAGCCGGATCGAGGGGCGCATGTAGTCGGAGAAGACCAGGAAGGTGGCGCCGTAGGGACGCACCCCGCCGTGCAGCGCCATGCCGTTCAGGATCCCGCCCATGCCGTGCTCGCGGATCCCGAAGTGCATGTTGCGCGCGCCGTAGCCGCCGGCCTCGAGGTCGCCGGCGCCCTTGAGCAGCGTGTTGGTCGAAGGTGCGAGGTCGGCGGACCCGCCCACCAGGGACGGCACGGCCGGGGCGAGCGCGTTGAGGACCTTCGAGGACCACTGGCGCGTTGCCTGCGCGCCGTCGGCCGGCGTGAAGGCGGGCAGCGCCTGCTCCCAGCCCGGCGCCAGCTCGCCCGCGAGCTCGGCGCGGAGCTGCGCCGCCAGGTCCGGGAACGCCCGCTGGTAGGCCGCCAGGCGCCCGCCCCACTCCTGCTCCAGCGCGGCGCCGCGCCCCACGCAGCGCCCGACGTGGGCCTGGACCTCCGGCGGCACGAGGAACGGCGGCTCCTGCGGCCAGCCGTACGCCGCCTTGGTGAGCGCGATCTCGTCGGCGCCGAGCGGCGAGCCGTGCGCCTCCGCGGTGTCCTGCTTGTGCGGGCTGCCCCAGGCGATGTGGGTGCGCACGACGATCAGGGACGGCCGCGCCGTCTCGGCCCGGGCGGCCGCCAGCGCGGCGTCGAGCGCCGCGAGGTCGTTGCCGTCCGCCACGCGCTGCACGTGCCAGCCGTAGCCGGTGAACCGCTGCGCCACGTCCTCGCT
The DNA here is from genome assembly GCA_035623755.1 of Gemmatimonadales bacterium. Lineage (GTDB taxonomy): Bacteria > Gemmatimonadota > Gemmatimonadetes > Gemmatimonadales > JACORV01 > Fen-1245. Next base: position 4,868 of record DASPSV010000108.1, on the reverse strand, counting down.
GAAGGCGAGGTCCGTCGTGCCCTCGATGGTGATGTGGTTGTCGTCGTAGCAGTAGATCAGCTTGCCCAGCCGGAGGTGTCCGGCCAGCGACGCGGCCTCGTGCGAGATGCCTTCCATCAGGTCGCCGTCGCTGGCGAACGCGTAGGTCCAGTGGTTCACGATCTCGTGACCCGGCCGGTTGAAGCGGGCCGCCAGGTGCGCCTCCGCGATGGCCATGCCGACGCCGTTGGCGAACCCCTGCCCCAGCGGTCCGGTCGTGGTCTCCACGCCCGGCGCGTGTCCGTGCTCCGGGTGGCCCGGCGTGCGGCTCCCCCACTGCCGGAACCGGCGCAGGTCGTCCAGCGTCAGGCCGTAGCCCGCCAGGAACAGCGTGGCGTACAGCAGCATCGACGCGTGGCCGCACGACAGCACGAACCGGTCCCGGTCGGGCCAGTCGGGGTGCGCGGGGCTGTGCCGCAGGTGCCGCGTGTACAGCACGTACGCCAGGGGCGCGAGCGCCATCGGCGTCCCGGGATGCCCGGAGTTCGCCCGCTGCACGGCGTCCATGGCGAGGGTGCGGATGGTATTGATGCTCAGCTGGTCGAGGTCCGGCGCGGGCGGCTTGGCAGGAGTGGTCATGGCTGTCCAATTTACCCATCCCTCTACCCGATGCGAACCGATGCGCACTCGACTGGCCGTTCTCCTCCTCGTCCTCGCGACCGCCGCCGGCTTCGCCGCGCGCGGACGGCTCGTGCCCGGCACGCAGGCCGACGGCACGACGTTGCTGGCCGACGGCTGGCGCATCAGCCCGGCCGGACGGGCCGTGAGCGTCGGAACGCTCCCGCTCGCGCTGGCGGTCGGGGCCGGCGGCCGCGTGCTCGCGCTCACCGGCGGCTACGCGCAGAACGGCCTGGTGGTGATCGACCCGGCCCGCTGGACGGTGACCGACTCGGTCCCGCTGAGTGCGGCGTGGCTCGGCCTCGCCGCGACGCGCGGGGGCGACGCGTTCGCGTCCGGCGGCACCACCAACCGCGTGTGGCGCCTGCACGAGGCCGGCGGGCGGTGGGCGCGCGCCGACAGCGTGGTGCTCGCCGACTCGGGGGCCGCGCTGTTCGCGGCGGGGCTCGCCCTGGCGCCGGGCGGCGCGCGACTCGCCGTGGTGGGGAACCTGTCCGACTCCGTCTACCTGCTCGACGCCACGCCGCTGCGCCGCGCCGCGGCCGCGCGCACCGGGAGCCATCCCTACACCGCGCTGTTCGCGCCCGACGGCCGCTCGGTCTACGTCTCGAACTGGGGCGACAGCACCATCGGCGTGTACGCCGTCGCCGCCGGGGCGCTCCGGCCGCGCGATCCGATCGTGGTGCCGCCCCGCCCCTCGGCGCTGGCGATCTCCCGCGACGGCCGGACGCTGTACGTCGCGCACGCCGGCGCGGACGAGGTCTCGGTCGTGGACCTCGACGAGGGACGGGTCGCGTCCACCATCGCGCTCGGCCTCACCGCGCGGGCGCCGCACGGCAGCGGGCCGAACGCGCTGGCGCTCTCGCCGGACGGCCGCCGGCTGTTCGTGGCCAACGGCGACAACAACGCGGTGGCCGTGGTGGACCTGGCCGGCGAGGACGGCGCGCGCGTCGTGGGCCTCATCCCGACCGCCTGGTATCCCACCGCCGTCGCCGTCTCGTCCGACGGGCGCACGCTGTACGTGGCGAACGGCAAGGGCACCGGCGCGGGGCCGAACCCGCAGGGGCCGACCGCGCCCGGCTCGCGCCCCGGGCAGTACATCGCCGCGCTGCTGGTGGGCAGCGTGTCGCGCATCCCGGTGCCGGACGCCGCGACGCTGCGCCGCTGGACGCGGCAGGTGCTGGCGAACTCGCCCTACCGCGACGAGCTGCTGGCGCGGGTGCCCTGGCCGGCGGCCTCGCCCGTCCCGCGCGCGGCGGGCGACTCGACGCCCATCCGCCACGTGCTGTACGTGATCCGCGAGAACCGGACCTACGACCAGGTGCTCGGCGACGACCCGCGTGGCGCCGGCGACGCCGCGCTCGCCATCTTCGGCGACAGCGTGACCCCCAACGCGCACGCGCTGGCCGACGGCTTCGTGCTGTTCGACAACTTCTACGTGAACGGCGACGTGAGCGCCGACGGCCACATGTGGTCGGACGCCGCCTGGGCCGGCGACTACGTCGAGAAGACCTGGCCGGCCAACTACAGCGGCCGGCGGGAGTGGGACTTCCTCGCCGGCCTGCCCGCGCTCGACCCGCTCGCGGGCTACCTGTGGGACGCCGGGCGGCGCGCCGGCGTCACGGTGCGGAACTACGGCGAGATGACCCAGTGGGACAGCGCCGCGGGCCGCGCCCGGGCGGACGACAAGGGGCTGGAGCGGATGACCGACACCCTGTTCGTCGGCTGGGACCTGGCCGTGAGGGACAGCGTGCGGGTGGACGAGTTCCTGCGCGAGCTGCGCCAAGCGGAGGCCACGGGCTCGCTGCCGCAGCTGATGATCCTCGACCTCCCGAACGACCACACCTACGGCCGGCAGCCCGGGCGGCCCACGCCGCGGGCGATGGTGGCGGAGAACGACCGCGCCCTCGGCCGGATGATCGAGGCCCTGTCGCGCTCGCGCTTCTGGGGCTCGACGGCGGTGTTCGTGCTCGAGGACGACGCCCAGAACGGCCCGGACCACGTGGACGCGCACCGCTCGCCGCTGCTGGTGGCGAGCCCGTGGGTGCGGCGGGGGATGGTGGACAGCACTTTCTACACCACCGCGTCGGTGCTGCGGACCATCGAGCTGATCCTCGGGATCGGGCCGATGAGCCAGTACGACGCGGCCGCGACCCCGCTGTTCCCGGCGTTCACGACCGGAGCCGACAGCACCGCCTGGGCCTCCCTGCCCTCGCGCTGGCCGCTGGAGGAGACCAACCCGCCGCGCGCGCACTCGAGCCTGGACCCGCGCGTGTTCCGGCGCCCGGACCTCGCGGACGAGAACGTGCTGAACCGGGAGATATGGCTGTCGGTACGGAGAGATCCGATGCCCGCACCGGTCTACTCGGCACGGCTGGTCCGGGGAGCGAACTGATCGTGAGAGGTGAGACGTGAGGGGTGAGACGTTCACGTGAGAGGTGAGAAGTGGAAAGGCGTGAGAGGGAGCCGCCCCCCTCTCACGCCTTTGCTTTTCCTCTCACCGCCCTCTCACGTCTTCGCCTCTCACGTCTCACGTGAACGTCTCACTCCTCACCGCTCACCTCTCACGCTTCACCATCGGATCGCCGCACTCCCCCACGTGAACCCGGATCCGAAGGCCGCCAGCAGCAGCAGATCCCCCCGCGCGAGCTTCCCCGCGCTCACGCATTCGTCCAGCGCGATGGGGATCGAGCCCGCCGTCGTGTTGCCGTAGCGCTGGATGTTGTTGAACACCTGATCCTCCCGCAGGTCCAGCTGCCGCCGCACCATCTCCGAGATGCGCAGGTTGGCCTGGTGCGGGATCAGGACCTTGATGTCCTTGGCCGCGAGCCCGTTCACCTCCAGCGCCTTCAGGACGCTCTCCGGCATCCGGGTCGAGGCGTGCTTGAAGACCTCCTTGCCCTCCATCCGCGGATAGATCCGCGCCGTGTCGAGGTCCTCCTGCGACAGCCGCGGGCGGCGCGACGACGCCGGCGCGTCGCAGAACAGCATCTCCGCGTAGCGCCCGTCGGCGAAGATGTGCGTGGACAGGACGCCCCGGCCGCCCGCCTCGGTGGGCCCGAGGATCGCGACGCCCGCGCCGTCGCCGAACAGCACCGCGAGGTCACGGCCGCGGGTCGTGAGGTCCATCCCCGTGGAGTGCACCTCGGAGCCCACCAGCAGCACGCGCTTGTACTGTCCGGTGCGGATCCAGGCGTCCGCGATCGACAGCCCGTACAGGAACCCGGTGCACTGGTTGCGCACGTCCAGGCACGGGATGTCGGTGACGCCGAGCAGGCGCTGCAGGAACACGCCGGTGCCAGGGAAGAAGTAGTCCGGCGAGAGCGTGCAGTAGACGATGGCGTCGAGGTCGGTCGCCTTGAGGCTCGCCCGCGCCAGCGCGCGCTGCGTCGCCTCGAACGCCATGTCGGCACCGCCCTGCCCCGGCGCCACCCAGCGACGCTCCTCGATGCCGGTCCGGGTGCGGATCCACTCGTCCGACGTCTCCATCCACTGCGTGAACTCGTCGTTCTTCACGACCCGGTCCGGCACGTACATCCCGGTGGCGATGAATTCGGTGCGCGGCATGTCGCGGTCCCCTTGGGTCCGGCGAAAGGTGCCGAAAGGGTACGGCCCGGGGATGACGCCGACAAGGCCCGGCGACTACCTTTTCGGTCGTGGACGCCTACGAGGCCATCGCCGCCCGGTACTCGACCCGGGCCTTCACGTCCGGCGCCGTTCCGCGCCCGGTGATCGAGCGGCTGCTCGCGGCGGCGGTGCGGGCGCCCAACCACAAGCTCACCGAGCCGTGGCGGTTCGCCGTCCTGTCCGGCGCCTCCGCCCTGCGCTTCGCGGAGCTGCGCCGGGCGCACCGCGCCACGCGCTTCGCCGACCCCGCGGCGCCCGAGGCCGCGAAGGCCATCGAGAAGACCTTCCGAGAGGCGCGGGACACGCCGGCGTTCGTGGTGGTGCTGTGCGCCGTGTCGGACGACCCCGTGCGCGCCGAGGAGGACTACGCCGCGGCGATGATGGCGGTCGAGAACCTCCTCATCGCCGCCACGGCCGAGGGCCTGGGGAGCTACGTCCGGACCGGGGGCATCATGCGGGACGCCGCCGTGCGCGAGCTGGTCCGCGCGCCCGACACCCACCGGATCGTCGCCGTCGTCAGCCTCGGGTACCCGGCGGAGACGGCCCGGCCCGCGCGGCGCTCGGACCCGGCCGACCGGACGGTG
>DASPSV010000068.1:0-16956 GCA_035623755.1 Gemmatimonadales bacterium | reverse complement strand
ATCGACGGCGCGGTTTGGCACCTCGATGTCGGCTTGTCACATCCTGGGGCTGGAGAAGGTCCCAAGGGTCCGGCTGTTCGCCGGTTAAAGTGGCACATGAGCTGGGTTCAGAACGTCGTGAGACAGTTCGGTCTGTATCCGTCGTGGGCGTTGGAGCGTTGAGGGGCGCCGACCTTAGTACGAGAGGACCGGGTCGGACCGACCGCTCGTGTCCCGGCTGTCGCGTCAGCGGCAGCGCCGGTTAGCGATGTCGGGCGGGGATAACCGCTGAACGCATCTAAGTGGGAAGCCCTCCCCAAGATGAACGCTCCCGGAGCGCAAGCTCCCTGAAGGGCCCTGGGAGACTACCAGGTTGATAGGCGGCAGGTGTACAGGCGCGCAAGCGTGTCAGCCGAGCCGTACTAATCGCCCGTGAGGCTTGATCTCTTCCCCGGTTGGGATCCATCTCCCCCGTCACCCCGTCTTCGAGTGGTTGCATGAGCCAGGGAAGCGCCGGCTTGCCGTGGGCAGTCGTCGGCACACCAGTGCCGCAGCCCGGAGGCCGTTGCTCGCAACTCCCGACTCGCAACCATCTTCGCATTGGCTGGCGACCAGCGCGCCGGGGCCACACCCGTTCCCATCCCGAACACGGCAGTTAAGCCCGGCAGCGTCGATGGTACTTCCGACGATCGTCGGTGGGAGAGTAGACCGCCGCCAGCCATTCTTCCGAGAGCCCGTCGCTGAACACCGCGACGGGCTTTCTGTTTCCGAGAACTGGTAACCACTGGCAACTTGGCGTCTGGGAGCTCCCCCGTTAGCCGAAACCTCCGTTTCTGACCACTATTCTACGATGTTGACGCGCGCCCTCGTCGCCCTGGTCCTGCTCGCGCTCGCCGCTCCGGCCCGCGCCCAGTGCCCGGACGGCACCCCGGCCCCCTGCGCGGCCGCGCCCGCGCGGCCAGCGGCGCCGCCGCCCGGCAGCATCGCGGTGCTGCCGTTCGAGAACCGCTCGCCCGACAGCAGCGACGCCTACCTCGCCGACGCCCTCCCCGAGGAGATCTTCGGCCGCCTCGCCCGCGTCCAGGGCCTCGCCGTCAAGAGCGGAACCGCCGTGCGCGCCCAGTGGCGCCGCACGCCGGATCCCATGGCGGCCGCGCGCGCGCTCCGCGTCCAGTGGTTCGTCACCGGCACGCTGCGGCGCGCCGGCGGGCAGCTGTCCGTCAACGCCGAGCTGGTGCGGGCCGCCTCGGGCGACGGCGTGTGGGGCGCGCCGTTCCGCCGCCCGGCCGACGAGCTGGCGTCCGTCGAGGAGCAGATCGCCGAGTCGGTGGCCGTCGCCGTCGTCGGCCACCTCGCGCCGAGCCAGCTCACCGTCCTCCGGCGGCCCGCCACCAGGAACCCCGAGGCCTACCGCCTCTACCTCTACGGGCGCACCCTGATGAACCGCCGCACGCCGGCGGACATCGGCGACGCCGCCCGGGCCTTCCAGCGGGCGACGGTGCTCGATCCCGGCTTCGCCGCCGCGTGGGGCCGGCTCGGCTTCACGCGCGGCCTCGAGGTCCAGTGGGGGAACCCCGAGCAGCTCCCCGCGGACTCCCTGCTGCCGCTCGCGCGCGCGGCGGCCGACCGCGCCCTGGGCCTGGATTCCAGCCTGGCCGAGGGGTGGGCGGCCCGCGGACTGTGGGCGCTGCTGTCCAACGACCTCGGCCTCGCGCACGAGGCCTACGAGCGGTCGCTGCGGCTCGACTCCCTGAGCGCCGACACCTGGCACGCCATCGGGTACCTGTACGGCGTCGACTTCCTGGACCTGCCGGAGGTTGCGCGGCCGTACTTCCGGCGTGCGCTCGCCCTCGACCCGGACCTGCGCAACACCTGGCGGCACCTCGCCATGACCTATCGGGACGACGGCCGGCTCGACGTCGCGGAGGCGCTGCTCGACACGGCGCTCGCGCGCGGCCCCTGGCCCATCGGCAGCGCGGAGCGGTCGCTGGTCCGGTTCGCGCGCGGCAACGCGGCCGGCGCGCTGAGTGACCTCGACGCCTGGGATCGGGACACCACGATGAACTCGGGCGCCTGGGACGGGATCTCCGGGCGGCAGTGGCGGCTCCTCTACCGCGTCGGGATCGGTGACAGCGCGGGGGCCCGCCGGCTCGTCGCGGTCGCCGGGCCCCTCGCGGACAGCGGGAGCCGGGTGGCGCTCGCGGGCATCGCGCTCGGCAGCGCGATCCTCGGCGAGCGGGAGGCCGCGATCGCCGCGATCGAGCGGCGGGCCCGCCTGAGTCCCCTCCGTGCGCCGAGCTGCGGCCCCGCGCCGTGCTCGACCGATCTCCATTTGTGGCAGCTGCTCCATCACCCGCTGCTTGCGGGCCTGCGCGACGATCCTCGCGTGCAGGCGTTGCTCGAGCGGACCCGGCCTGCCGTGCCCTGGCTCGCGGGCCACTAGGCGGCGCGCGCGCCCGTGTCCCGCTGCGGGATCGTCGCGCTCGCCGGCGAGCCCAACGCCGGCAAGTCCACCCTGCTCAACGCCCTCGTGGGGGAGCGGCTGGCGATCACCTCGCCCAAGCCGCAGACCACCCGGGTGCCGGTCCACGGCCTCCTCACGGACGGCGACACCCAGGTCCTGTTCGTGGATCCCGCCGGGCTCATCACGCCGGCCTACCCGCTGCAGCGCGCCATGCGCCGCGCGGCGGTCGCCGTGCTCGAGGAGGCCGACGTGATCCTCCACGTGCACCCGCTCGCGCAGCATCCCGCACCGCCGCTCGAGGCCCTGCTGCCCGACGCGCGCGCGCTCCCCGGGTGCCGGTTCCGGGCCTACTCCAAGGCGGACCTCGTGCCGGCGGCCGCCCGGCCGGCCCTCGACGGCGACGCGCTCGCGGTGTCGGCGGTGACGGGGGAGGGGGTGGCGGCGCTGCGCGACCGGGTCCGGCTCGCGCTCCCCGAGGGGCCGTTCCTGTACGATCCGGAGGACGTGGGAACCCAGCCGCTGCGGTTCTTCGCCGCCGAGTTCGTCCGCGAGGCGGCGTTCGCCGAGCTGCGTCAGGAGCTGCCCTACGCGGTGGCCGTCCAGATCGACGCATATCGCGAGGAGGAAACGGGGGTATATATTCGGGCCACCCTCGCCGTCGAGCGGGAGAGCCAGAAACCGATCGTTCTCGGCAAGGGCGGGCGCACCATCAAGGCGGTCGGCACGGCGGCGCGCGAGCGCCTCGCGGCGTTCCTGGGCCGGCGCGTCCACCTCGACCTGTGGGTCACCGTGTGGCCGAAGTGGCGCTCGGATCCCACCCGACTCGCGCAGCTCGGGCTGCCGACACCCAAGGAGAAGGGCTCATGACCCTGCCGAAGGACCTGCTGGAGATCCTCGTGTGCCCGAAGTGCAAGGGCGAGCTCGAGTATCGCCGCACGCCGACCGAAGAGCTCGTCTGCCACGCCTGCCGCCTGCGCTACGGCGTGGACGACGGCATCCCGATCATGCTGATCGATGAGGCCAAGCCGCTGTAGCACGCGCTGGAGCGCCGCGGTGGCGGCCGCGGCGCTGCTCGCCGCCGCCCGCGCGCCCTCCGCCCGCGCCCAGAGCCAGTCGGCGGGCGTGGAGGGCGGCGCCTTCCTGCTGCTGCCGGTCGGCGCGCGCGCGGTCGCGCTCGGCCAGGCCGCGACGGCCGACGGCAACAGCAGCGAGGCCATCTTCTGGAACCCGGCGGGCCTGGCGAGCCTGGTCAAGGGCGAGCTCGCCCTGTACCACTACGACGCCTTCTTCGGGACCGGCGACGCGATCGTCGTCGCCGTGCCTTCGTCGCGGCTGGGGACCTTCGGCGTGGCCGCGTACCTGGTGAACTACGGGGACCTCGCCGTCACCCGCGGGGACCTCGGGCCGGAGCCGGTGGGCCAGATCAGCCCGCGCAACCTCGAGCTGATGGCGAGCTACGCCACGGACGTGGGCGGCCTCGCCGCCGGCATCACCTACAAGCTGGTGCAGTTCCGCGTCGACTGCACCGGCGACTGCAGCAACGTGCCCACGGCGACCGGGACGACCCACGCGGTCGACCTCGGGATGCAGTACGTGTTCGGGAGCTGGCGACCCGTCGTGCTGGCCGTGAGCCTCAGGAACCTCGGCTTCAACCTCCAGGTGAACAACCGCGCCCAGGCCGACCCGCTGCCCACGCGCGTGTCGGTGGGCGTGAGCGCGGAGGTCGTGCGCCCGGCGGAGGGCGTGCAGGGGCTCGACGCGCGGGTCCTGGCCGACGTGCAGGGGACGGTGCTGGAGGGCCCCCTCACCGCCGTCACCCTCGTCGGGGTCGAATCCGGCGTCGGCGAGGCGCTGCGGCTCCGGTTCGGCTACGCGTTCCTCAACTCCAGCGCCCGCGGCCCGAGCGTGGGCGTCGGCGTCAAGTTCGGCAGCATCGCCTTCGACCTGGCCCGGACGTTCAACTCGGCCCAGGACGTCGGCGACACGGAGCCGGTCCAGGTCGCCTTCCGCGTGGTGTTCTAGGGTGCGGCGCCTGGCGGCGCCGCTGCTGGCGCTCGCCGCGGCGGCGGCGCCCGCGGGCGCCCGCGCCCAGGCGGCCTCCGTGGCTCGTTCGCCCGTGCCCGCGTCCGCCACCGTGCCGGTATGGCGCCGCCCGTGGGTGCGCCCCCTCGCGTCGCTGCTCGTCCCCGGCTCCGGCCAGCTGCTCGCGGGCCGGGACCGGGGCGTGGCGTACCTCGCGGTCGAGGTGTGGTTCGTCGCCCGGGCCCTGGCGTGGTCGCAGCAGGGACGCCAGCTCCGCACGCAGTTCCAGACGCTCGCGTACGACGTCGCGCGCCAGCCGTTCACCGCGACGCGGATCGACGGGCCGTGGGACTACTACGAGACCATGAGCCACTACGTCGAGAGCGGTCCGTACAACACGTCGACCGCGCCGGGCGTCCTCGCGCCCCCGACCGACACCCTCACCTTCAACGGCGCGATGTGGCTCCTGGCCCGGCGCAACTACCTGGCGAACCCGGATTCGCTCCCCGCGACGACCGACCCGCGCTACCAGGCCGCGCTCGCGTTCTACCGGTCCCGCGCGTTCGGCGACGCGTTCCGCTGGAGCTGGAAGGACGCGCGGCTCGAGATGGACGTGTACGCCCAGACCATCCACGACAGCGACAACGCCTACCGCGCGGCGACCAACTATCTCGGCGCGATCCTCGCCAACCACCTGTCGAGCTTCGTGGACGCGTTCATCATGACCCGGCTCGGCCGGGGCGGCGTGATGCCGCGCGTGCACGTGGTGGAGAATCCCCAGACCCTGCTGCTCGTCTGGGAGCACGCATTCTGACGGCGGGGCAGTGCTCCCCGGGCCCGCCGGGACGCCGTCAACCGATTGACACCCCCCCTCTTGATCCCTAGTTTGTTGTGACCTCGCAACTTGCGAGCTACGATCGGTGCGGACGCGGCCCACGATTATCTTCTTTTCGCCCGCGGCCAGACCGCTGCCGGGCTTGGTTTCGGCATGGATCGCGGCGAAGGGGTTCCCGTCCGTCGCGGTGGGCGACCCCGCGCAGATTGAGGCGATGGCGCTCCGCTCGCTGCCGGCGCTGGTGCTGGTGGACGCCGACGGCGCGGCCGAAACGGGCCGCGCGCTGTGCGAGCGGCTCAAGGCCGATCCGTACACGGCCATCGTGCCCGTCGCCTTCCTCGCCGACCGGCACTCGGCCAGCGGCGTCCACGACGCGTTCCGCGCCGGCGCCGACGAGGTGCTCACGCCGATCTTCGAGCCCGACGAGCAGCGCTCGCGGCTCGACGTCCTGCTCACCCGCACGGAACGGAACGTCAGCGTCCATCCGTCCACGCGGCTGCCCGGCACCAACGAGATCGAGCGGGAGATCAAGCGGTACATGGATGCGGGCGGCCTGTTCGCCGTCTGCTACGCGGACCTGGACCACTTCAAGGAGTTCAACGACCGCTACTCGTACTACGACGGCGACCGGGTCATCTTCCTCCTGTCCCGGATCCTGCACGACGTGGTCCGGGGACTGTGCGGGACGGGCGGGTTCGTCGGACACATCGGCGGCGACGACTTCATCCTGGTGCTGCCGCTGGAGAGCGCGGCGCCCTGCTGCAGCGAGATCATCACGGTCTTCGACCTGCTGATCCCGTTCCAGTACTCCGAGCAGGACCGCCGGGCCGGTTACTTCTTCGGCAAGGACCGGCGCGGGACGCTGCACCGGGTGCCGTTCATGACGCTGTCGATCGGCATCGTGACCAACGAGCGGCGCCGGTTCTCCCACCCGGCGCAGGTGAGCGAGCTGGCGACCGAGATGAAGAGCTACGCGAAGACGCTGCCCGGATCGGTGTTCGTGTTCGATCGGAGGCACGACCCGGAGTCAGGCGAGGGCCGATAAGCGATGAACGCGACGTGTCCGAGCTGTCAGACCGTGTTTCGGCTGGACCCGGCGAAGGTGCCGGAGGGCGGCGTGCGGGCGCGCTGCTCGGTCTGCAGGACCGTCTTCGCGGTGGGCGCCGAGGGCGCCGCTGCCGTCGCGGCTCCCGCTCCGGCCGGGGCCGCGAGCCCCGCACGGGTGGCCGCCGTGGCTGCGGCGCCGGTGGCCGCGCCGCGCATCTCGGGCCCGCGCGCCGCGCCCGCACCGTTCGCCGAGGCCGAGGAGCGCGCCGAGCCGTTCGCGGAGGCCGAGGTGCCGGAGCCGGCCCCGGCGCCCGAGGTCGAGGAAGAGGAGCCCGCACCGGAGCCCTTCGCCGAGGTGGAGGCGCCGCCCGCGCCGGCCCCGCCGCCGGCCCGCACGACGACCCCGTTCTCGAGCATCGTGCCTCCGTTCGCGCCGCGTCCCGCGGCGCCGCCGCCTCCGAGCGTGCCGCCGCCGGCCCCCGCGCCGCGCGTCGCGCCGGCCGTGCCCATGGCGGAAGGGCCCACCGCTCCGATCGCCCCGGTGGCTCCGCCGCTGCGCCCGGTGGCGGTCCCGCCCCCGGCCGCGCCGGCCGTTCCCTCGCGCGCGGACCAGGCGGTCACGATGCCCACGCCGGCCATCGTCATCCCGCCGCCAGGCCGCACGACGATGCCCGGCACGCCGGGCCGGATCGTCAATCCCTTCCTGGTGCAGGACCCGCAGGTCAAGGCGCGGCGCCTGGCGCGCGCCCTGATCTCGGACATGGTGTCGTACCACCCGGCCAAGCGCGCCCAGGGGCTCAAGGACGGCACGCTCAAGGACATCTTCCGCGAGGAGATCAAGAAGAGCTACGAGGAGTACGTGCTCCAGGTCGGCGAAGACGTGGCCCGGAGCACCAACCACTTCCAGGACGCCCTCAACGAGATCCTCGCCGGGGGCCAGCGGATCTTCTGATGCGTTATCTCGCGCTCGCGGTGGCGGCCTACCTGCTGGGCTCGCTGCCGAGTGCGTACCTCGTCGTCCGGTTCGCGAAGGGACCCGACCTGCGCGCCGTCGAGAGCGGCAGCGTGGGGGCGCTCAACGCGTTCCGGGCCACCGGCCAGGGCTGGGTCGGCGTCGTCGTCCTCATCCTCGACGTGCTCAAGGGAGCGCTCGCCGTGCTGCTCGCGGGCGGCGGAGCGGGGCTCATGACCCAGGCTCTCTGCGCCGCCCTGGTGGTCGTCGGCCACAACTACCCCGTCTGGCTGCGCGGCCGCGGCGGCAAGGGCCTCGCGGCGGCGGCCGGCGCGCTCACCGTCATCACGCCGCTGTCGGTGCCCCTGTGGGGCGTGGTGTGGGGCCTCGGGTACGTGGCCTCGGGCTACATCGTCGTCGGGACGATCGCGGCGACCGCGATCCTCCCGCTGCTCGTGGGGCTGTGGGCCGGCTGGGCGTACGCGCTCGCCGCGCTCCCGGTGTGCCTGCTGGTGCTGGCGCGGCAGCGCGAGAAGGTGCGCAAGCTCCTGCTCGGCGCCGAGCCCAAGCACTACTGGCGCCGCAAGGCCTAACCCCTTACCTTTCCTCACGTTACTCAATCCGGGACTGCCCAGGGATGATCGCCACGCCCGTCCGCGACGCGCTTCGCGACCTCGACCAGCGCCTGATCGAACTCAGGGGCTATCTTTGACGTCGACGCCAAGCTAGTCCGCCTCACCACCCTCGAAGGGGCGATGTCCCAGCCCGGCTTCTGGGACAAGGCCGACGCCGCCCGCAAGACCGTCGACGAGGTGAAGTCGCTGAAGCGCTGGACGCAGCCGTACCAGGAGGTGCGGCAGCGGGTCGACCACGCGCGCGAGCTGGCGGAGCTGCTGGAGCACGAGTCCGACGCCGAGGTCGAGCGCGAGCTCGAGGGCGAGGCCGCCGAGCTCGCGGGCCAGGTCGAGCGGCTGGTGCTGCAGACGATGCTGCAGGGCCCCGAGGACCAGCTCGACGCGCTGCTCACGATCCATCCCGGCGCCGGCGGCACCGAGTCGCAGGACTGGGCAGAGATGCTGATGCGGATGTACCGGCGCTGGGCCGAGCGGAAGGGCTTCGCGGTGAGCGTGCTCGACCTGCTCTCCGGCGAGGAGGCCGGCATCAAGTCGGTCTCGATGGAGGTGAAGGGCCAGTACGCCTACGGCTTCCTCAAGGCGGAGAAGGGCGTGCACCGGCTGGTGCGCATCTCGCCGTTCGACGCGCAGGCGCGGCGGCACACCTCGTTCGCGTCGGTGTTCGTCTACCCGCTGGTGGACGACACCATCGAGATCGACCTGCGGGACGAGGACATCAAGATGGACGTGTTCCGCGCCTCGGGCGCCGGCGGGCAGCACGTCAACAAGACCTCGAGCGCGGTGCGGCTGACGCACCTGCCGACGGGCATCGTCGTCTCCTGCCAGCAGGAGCGCAGCCAGCACAAGAACAAGGCGACGGCGATGAAGATGCTGCGGGCGGCGCTGTACCAGCGGGCGCTGGACGAGCAGGAGAAGAAGCGGCAGCAGCTCGAGGCGACCAAGACGGACAACTCGTGGGGGAACCAGATCCGCTCCTACGTGTTCCAGCCGTACACCATGGTCAACGACCACCGGACGGAGCTGAAGGTGGGGGACGTGCAGCGGGTGATGGACGGCGACCTCGACGCGTTCATCGAGGCGTACCTGAAGCGCTTCGGCCGGACGGCGAGATGAGCGAGAAGGCCGCCGCGAGCTTCGTGGAGCTGGCGCGCCGCGACAAGCTGGCCGCGCTGCGCGCGAAGGGCGTCGCGCCGTTCGGCTACACGTTCGCGCGCAGCCACACCGCGGCCGCCGCGCTGGCGGCGTTCGCGGCCGCGCCCGCCGCCGACGGGGCCGAGGGCCCGGCCGTGGCCGTCGCGGGCCGGCTGGTCGCGATCCGCGGCCACGGCAAGACGTCGTTCATGCACCTGGCCGACGCGAGCGGGCGCCTGCAGCTGTACTTCCGGCGCGACGACCTCGGCGACGCGGCGTTCGAGCTGCTGGACCTGCTGGACCTCGGCGACCACCTCGGCGCGGCGGGGAAGCTGTTCCGCACCCGGACCGGCGAGGTCACGGTGCGGGTCGAGCGGTTCGAGCTGCTGGCCAAGGCGCTGCGCCCGCTGCCGCTCGGGAAGACGGCGGCGGGTGAGGGCGGGGCGGAGGAGCACCACGGCGAGCTGGCCGATCCGGAGCAGCGCTACCGCCAGCGCTACGCCGACCTCGCGGTGCACCCGGAGCGGCGCGCGCTGTTCGAGCGGCGCGCGCGCCTGGTGACGGCGGTGCGGCGGTTCCTCGACGCGCGCGGCTTCCTCGAGGTCGAGACGCCGGTCCTGCAGCCGCTCTACGGCGGCGCCTCGGCGCGCCCGTTCGTGACGCGCTACAACGCGCTCGACACCGACTTCTACCTGCGCATCGCCGACGAGCTGTACCTGAAGCGCCTGATCGTGGGCGGCTGCGAGCGCGTCTACGAGATCAGCAAGGACTTCCGCAACGAGGGGATGGACCGCCTCCACAACCCCGAGTTCACGATGCTGGAGACGTACGAGGCGTACGTGGACTACCTCGACGTGCTGGAGATGACGCAGGCGCTGGTGGTCGAGGTGGTGCGGGAGGTGACCGGCGCGCTGGCGGTGGAGGCGCGCGGCCGGCCGGTGGACCTGACGCCGCCGTGGCGGCGGGTGGCGTTCTACGACCTGGTGCGCGAGCACGCGGGCGTGGACGTGCGGCGGATGGACGAGGCCGCGCTGGCGGCCGAGCTGGGGCGGCGCGGGATCCCGCCGGAGACGGGCGCGGGCCGGGGCCGGCTGATCGACCAGCTGTTCAAGCACTCGGTCGAGCCCAAGCTCGAGGCGCCCGTCTTCATCCTCGACTTTCCGATCGAGATGTCGCCGCTGGCCAAGCCCAAGCGCGGCGACCCCGAGCTGGCCGAGCGGTTCGAGCTGTTCGTCGGCGGCTACGAGCTGGCCAACGCCTTCTCGGAGCTCAACGATCCCGACGACCAGCGGCGCCGCTTCGAGGCGCAGGTCGCGCTGCGCGCGCGGGGCGACGAGGAGGCGCAGGCGCTCGACGAGGACTACCTCCGCGCCCTGGAGTACGGGATGCCGCCCACCGGCGGGATGGGCCTCGGGATCGACCGGCTCACCATGCTGGTGACCGGCGCCCGCTCGATCCGCGACGTGATCCTGTTTCCCGCGCTGCGCCCCGAATGAGCCGCGTCGAGCTGTGGATCGCCGGCCGGTACCTGCGGAGCCGGCGCTCCTCGCGCCTGGTCTCCCTCATCACGCTGATCGCGATCGCCGGCGTGACGCTGGGCGTCACCGCCCTGATCGTCGTCATCGGCGTGATGAGCGGGCTGCAGAAGGACCTGCGCGAGAAGATCCTGATCGCCAACCCGCACATCCGGGTGCTGACCTACGGCGAGGGGCTGCGGGTGGACGACTGGCGGCGGGTGCTGGGCGTGGTGCGGCGCCAGCCGCAGGTCGTGGCGGCCGCCCCGTTCGTGCTGTCGCAGGGTCTGCTGTCGGCGGGCCACGACTACGCCGAGGGCGTGGCGGTGATCGGCGTCGAGCCGGACACCGGGCGGGCGGCCGTGACCGCGCTGGCGCGGACCTTCACCAGCGGCGATCTCCGCTTCCGCGTGACCGCCGACAGCGTCGACGGCGGCGTGGTGCTCGGCCAGCGGCTCGCGGCCCGGCTCGACGTGTACCCGGGCAGCGTGGTCACCGTCATCTCGCCGGCGGGCTCGAAGTTCAGCCCGGCGGTGGGCGGTTTCGTGCCCCGCTACTGGCGCTTCGAGGTGACCGGCATCTTCGACACCGGGATGTACGAGTACGACAACACCTACGTGGTGATGCCGCGGTCGCTGGCGCAGCGCTTCGCGGGGCTCGACACCGCCGTGACCGGGATCGAGGTGCGGGTCCGGGACCCGTGGCGGGCGGGCGCGGTGGCGCGCGCGCTCGAGGACACGCTGCGCTACCCGTACCGCGCGATGGACTGGTCCACCCAGAACGCCTCCCTGTTCTCGGCCCTCAAGCTCGAGAAGCTGGCGATGGCCGTGATCCTGCTCCTGATCGTGCTGGTGGCCGCGTTCAACATCGTGAGCACGCTCACCATGGCGGTGAGCGACCGCACCAAGGAGATCGGCATCCTCAGGGCGATGGGGATGACCGCGGCGCAGATCCGCCGCATCTTCGTGGCGCAGGGCGTGGTGGTCGGCGTGATCGGCACGGCCGTGGGCACGGCGGCGGGCCTCGCGCTCGCCGCGGCGGTGGGCCGCTACCGGCTGATCCGGCTCGACCCGACCGTGTACTTCATCGACCACCTGCCGGTGAACCTCGCGGTCTCCGACGTGGTGACGGTGGTGCTCGCGAGCCTGGCGATCGCCGCGCTGGCGACGGTGTACCCGGCCGGGCAGGCCGCCGGGCTGTTGCCGGTCGAGGCGATCCGGCACGAATGAGCGCGCTCCTGGCCGTGCGCGGGCTGCGGAAGCGGTTTCCCTCGGGCGACGTGGGCTGGCTCGAGGTGCTGGCGGGCGTGGACCTGGAGGTGGCGCGGGGCGAGGTGGCGGCGATCGTGGGGGCGAGCGGCTCGGGGAAGAGCACGCTGCTCCACCTGCTGGGGGCGCTCGACGCGCCCACCGCGGGCGAGATCGTCCTCGACGGCACGCCCTACGGCTCGCTGGAGCCGGCGGCCCTCGCGGCGCTGCGGAACCGGCGGCTGGGCTTCGTGTTCCAGTTCCACCACCTGCTCCGCGAGTTCAGCGCGCTGGAAAACGTGATGATGCCGCTCCGGATCGCCGGCTGGGAGCCGGGCCGGGCCCGCGCGCGGGCCGCCGAGCTGCTGGCGGCCGTGGGGCTGGACGCGCGCATGACCCACCGGCCCGCGGCGCTGTCGGGCGGCGAGCAGCAGCGCTGCGCCGTCGCCCGGGCGCTGGTCCTGGACCCCGGCCTGGTGCTGGCCGACGAGCCGACCGGCAACCTGGACCACGGCAACGGCGCCCTGGTCGCGGAGCTGCTGTTCCGGCTGGCGCGCGAGCTGGAGACGGCGGTGGTGATCGTGACCCACAACCGCCAGCTGGCGCTGCGGGCCGACCGCATCCTGCTGCTGGAGGACGGGCGCCTGGCGCCCGCGCGCGAAGTGGAGGCGCTGCCCTGATGGTCTGCGACAACTGTGGCGAGCGGGAGGCGGCCATTCACCTCACGCAGATCGTGGACAACACGGTCACCACGATGCACCTGTGCGAGCAGTGCGCGGCGGCGAAGGGCGTCGAGACCGGCGCCAGCGTGGCCAAGTTCCCGCTGGGCGACTTCCTGGCCTCGCTGGGGAAGGGCGGCCCCGCGCAGTCGGCCGAGGGCGGCGCCGACGCCGCCTGCCCGGCGTGCGGCGGGACGATGCAGGATTTCCGCCAGACGGGGCGGCTGGGCTGCGCGCGCTGCTACACCGCCTTCGAGGGGCAGCTCCGCGACCTGCTGCGGCGGCTGCACGGCAGCTCGCAGCACGTGGGCGAGCGGTACGCGGCGGCCGTGGCGGCCGCGGCCGCCGCGGCGCCGAGCGGGCCCGGACGCGCGATCGGCGAGCTGCGCGAGCAGCTGCGGCGCGCGATCGAGGAGGAGAACTTCGAGCTGGCGGCCGAGCTGCGGGACCGCCTGAAGGTGCTGGAATGATCGACCTCAAGCTCATCCCCGACGGCGGGCTCGGGTGGCTGGACGCCAGCGGGCCGATGTCCAACATCGTGCTCTCGACCCGGGTGCGCCTGGCGCGCAACCTCGACGGCATGCCGTTCAACGTGCGCGCCTCCGAGCCGGAGCGGCGGCGCGTGCTCGACGAGGTGGACCGGGTGTGGCAGCGGCTGCCGAGCGCGCGCGGCGGCGTGCGCTTCCTGGTGGACGAGCTCGAGGCCGGCGACCGCGTGCTGCTGCACGAGCGCCACCTGATCAGCAAGGAGCTGGCGAACGCCGCCGCCGAGAAGAGCGGCGCCAGCCACGCGGCGGTGTACCTGGCCGGCGCGCTCGGCCTGATGGTGAACGAGGAGGACCACCTGCGGCTGCAGGTGTTCCATTCGGGATTCGCGCTGAGCCAGGCGTACGCCGATCTGGAGCGGCTGGACCGGGATCTGGGCACCGCGCTTCCGGTCGCCTTCCACCAGGAGTTTGGCTATCTTACGGCGTGCCCGACGAATGCGGGCACGGGGCTCCGGGCCTCGGTGCTGATCCATCTGCCCGGGCTGGTCCTGACCAAGGAGATCGCCAAGGTCCTGCAGGGGCTGACGCAGGTCGGCCTGACCTTCCGCGGCCTCTACGGCGAGGGCAGCGAGGTGGTGGGGAACTTCTTCCAGCTGTCGAACCAGACGACGCTGGGGAAGACCGAGGACGAGCTGCTCGACCACCTGGGCAAGATCGTGCGCCAGGTGGTGACGTACGAGGAGCAGGCGCGGCAGGTGCTGCTGCGGGACGCGCCGACGATCATCGAGGACAAGGTGTGGCGGGCCTACGCGCTGCTGCGCTACGCGCGGAGCCTGTCGTTCGAAGAGACGATGAACCTGCTGTCGGGGGTGCGGCTGGGCGTCGGGCTGAAACTGATCCCGAAGCTCAGTGTATACACGCTGAACAAGTTGCTGATTTACACGCAACCCGCTCACCTCGCCGCCCTCGATGTGCGCGCTCCCCAGGACTCGGAGCAGCGCGCTGCGAGGGCGTCGTACGTGCGAGCGGTCCTCGAGGACGAGGCGGCGCGGGCGGGTTAGAGGCACGACGAGGGAGGAGACGAGGTCGCGGTATGAACGGCTACAACTTCACCGATCGTGTGCGCAAGGTCCTGCAGATGGCCCGCGAAGAGGCGGCCCGCCTGCACCACGAGTACGTGGGCACGGAGCACATCCTGCTCGGGCTGATCCGGGAGGGTGAGGGCGTCGCCGCCGCGGTCCTGGCCAACCTCCAGGTGGACCTCGAGGAGGTGCAGCAGAAGATCGAGGACACGGTGAAGAAGGGGAAGGCGGCCGCCGCGGCCGGCTCGGACCTGCCGTACACCTCGCGCGCCAAGAAGGTGCTCGAGCTGGCGATGAGCGAGGCGCGGGAGCTGAACCACTCGTACGTGGGGACCGAGCACCTGCTGCTCGGCCTGCTGCGGGAAGAGAAGGGCATCGCGGCGCAGGTGCTGACCGACGCGGGCGTGAACCTGGAGCAGGCGCGGGCGGAGGTGCTGCGGCTGCTGGGGAGCGAGATGCCGCCGCAGGCGGGCGGGGGCGCGACCGCGGCCCCGGCGCCCCAGAAGAGCGAGAAGAAGTCCAAGACGCCGGCGCTGGACCACTTCTGCCGCGACCTGACGCAGCTGGCGGCCGAGAACCAGCTCGACCCGACGATCGGGCGGCACAAGGAGATCGAGCGGGTGATGGAGGTGCTGAGCCGCCGCAAGAAGAACAACCCGGTGCTGATCGGCGAGCCGGGGGTGGGCAAGACGGCGATCGTCGAGGGCCTGGCCCAGCTGATCGCCTCGGGCAACTGCCCCGACGCGCTGAAGGACCACCGGGTGCTGGCGCTCGACATGGCGGCGGTGATCGCGGGCACCAAGTACCGCGGGCAGTTCGAGGAGCGGCTCAAGGCGGTGATGAACGAGATCGCCCAGAACCGCAACATCGTGCTGTTCATCGACGAGCTGCACACCCTGGTCGGCGCGGGCGCGGCCGAGGGCGCGATCGACGCGTCCAACATGCTCAAGCCCGCCCTGGCGCGCGGCGAGCTGCAGTGCGTCGGCGCGTCCACGCTCAACGAGTACCGCAAGTACATCGAGAAGGACGGGGCGCTCGAGCGCCGCTTCCAGACGGTGATCGTGGAGCCGCCCACCCTCGAGGAGACCATCGAGATCCTCAAGGGGCTGCGCAAGCGCTACGAGGACCACCACCGCATCCAGATTCCGGACGCGTCGCTCGACGCGGCGACCCGGCTGTCGGAGCGCTACATCACCGACCGGTTCCTGCCGGACAAGGCGATCGACGTGATCGACGAGGCGGGGGCGCGGGCGCGGATCGGCGCCCAGGTGCCGCCGCCCGAGGTGGCCGAGCTGAAGGCGAAGCTCGAGACCATCAACAAGGAGAAGGAAGCGGCGGTGCGCGACCAGAACTTCGAGCGCGCGGCGTCGCTCCGGGACCAGGAGCGCGAGCTGCAGGGCGCGATCCTGGCCCGCCAGGAGGCGTGGGAGCGGGAGCGCCAGACCCGGCGGCCGGTGGTGGGCGAGGAGGAGATCGCCTTCATCGTCTCGCGCTGGACGGGGATCCCGGTGACCCGGCTCCAGGAGGCCGAGACCAGCCGGCTGATCCGGATGGAGGACGAGCTGCACAAGTCGGTGGTCGGCCAGGACGAGGCGATCGCCGCCATCTCGCGCGCCATCCGGCGCTCGCGGGCCGGCCTCAAGGACCCGCGGCGGCCGATCGGCTCGTTCATCTTCAGCGGCCCGACGGGGGTGGGGAAGACCGAGCTGGCGCGCTCGCTGGCGCGGTTCCTGTTCGCCGACGCCCAGGCGCTGATCCGGGTCGACATGTCGGAGTACATGGAGAAGTTCAGCGTCTCGCGGCTGATCGGCGCGCCGCCCGGCTACGTGGGCTACGAGGACTCGGGCACGCTGACCAAGGCCGTGCGGCGCAAGCCGTACTCGGTGGTGCTGCTCGACGAGATCGAGAAGGCGCACCCCGACGTGTTCAACATCCTGCTCCAGGTGCTCGACGAGGGCCGCCTGACCGACAACTACGGCCGGGTGATCGACTTCAAGAACACCGTGGTGATCATGACGTCCAACGTGGGGGCGCGCGACATCACCAAGGGCGGGACCCTCGGCTTCGTGCAGACCACCCCCGGCTCGGCGTTCGAGAAGATCGCCGAGAAGGTGAAGGACGAGATCAACAAGACGTTCAACCCGGAGTTCCTGAACCGGCTGGACGACGTGATCGTGTTCCACCCGCTCACCCGGGAGCACATCACCCAGATCGTGGGCATCGTCCTCAAGGAGCTGATGACGCGGCTGGCGGACGAGGAGCTGACGATCCGGCTCACCGAGCCGGCCACGGACTTCCTGGTGAAGCAGGGGTACGACGAGCACTTCGGCGCCCGGCCCCTGAAGCGCGCGATCCAGCGGTACATCGAGGACCCGCTGTCGGAGAAGATCCTGCTCGGCGAGTTCTCGCACGGCGACGAGATCGAGGTCGACACCGCGCCGGACGGCGACCGGCTGCAGTTCCGCGCGCTCTCGAGCTCGAAGGCGTAGCGCCGGTCTGCCGATGCGCGCCGCGCTCGCCCTGGCCGTAGTGGCGGCAGGACTCGCGCTGGCCGGGCGGGCGCGCCCCGCGGCCGCGCAGGAGCCGAGCGGCCTGGCGGGGCGCGCCGACTCGATCGCGGTCGAAGGCAACCGCCGCATCACGCGGGCGACCATCATCGCCGCCGCCGCCATCCCCCTCCGGACGCCGATCGGGTTCCGCGACGTGCAGCGGGCGGTGCACGCCCTCTACGACTCCGAGCAGTTCGACTCTGTGAGCGTGCTGCGGAGCGTGGGACCGGACAGCGCCGAGATCATCGTCATCCGGGTCACCGAGCGGCCGCTGCTCACGCGGGTCACGGTG
>DASPSV010000121.1:0-11245 GCA_035623755.1 Gemmatimonadales bacterium | reverse complement strand
AGACGTTGTAGAGGTGCTCCCGCAGCGACACGTACAGCACGCGCTTGCCGTCCGGCGAGACGCTCGGCTGCATGCTCGGGGCCGCGCCGGAGGTGAGCTGCCGCCGCTGGCCGCCGTCCCGGTCGACGACGAACAGCTGCGTCCGGCCGGCCCGGCCCGCCTCGAACACGATCTGGTCGCCGGACGGGCCCACGAACGCGGGCGAGCGCGCCGGCACGGAGTCCTGGGTGACCAGCCGCGGGTCGGACCCGTCGGCGGCCGCCACGTAGACCTGCGGCAGCTCCGGCCGCGGACCCGGGGCGACGTAGGCCACGCGCGTCCAGTCGGGCGCCCACGTCGGCTGGCTCTTGAGCGTGCTGTCCTGCCCCAGCGTGCGCAGCGCGGGGGAGTCGCCGCTCCGGACCATGAGCAGGTCCCAGCGACCGCCGCGCTCGGCCGGCACGAGCACGTCGCCGACCACGAACGCGTCGGCGGCGACCGTCGAGTCCCACGGCGCCCGCGCCACCAGCTGCGCGTGCCCCATGGCCAGTCCGGTCACGCGGCCGTCGGCGCTCAGCCGCGCCGTCGAGTCGTCGCTGGAGTGCCAGGACAGGCCCGGCGCCGGCCCCAGCGGGCGGCGATGGTCGTCGAGCAGCTGCACCGCCAGCGGCAGCTGCGCGCCGACCGGGAGCGCGAACCGCGGCATCGCGATGGCCAGCCCGCCCGCGACCACCCGCACGTGCCACCGCCACATGGCGGAGTCGCTCCGGCCCTGCGTCGCGACCACCGAGATGCGCGTGTCGCCGGCGTGCACCCCGCGCAGCGTGCCGCTGGCCGAGTCGAACCGCGCGATCGTGGTGTCGGGACGGATCCACCGCACCGGCACGCCGTCGACGACGGTGGAGTCGGCGGCGAAGAAGCGCACGCCGAGCGCCGCGGCCCCCTGGATGGCGACCGTGACCAGGGTGTCGAGCGGCGAGGCGATGAGGCGCCGGAACGGCTTGTGAACGCTGACCGTGGCCGTGATGTCGGCGAACAGCGGGCTCGAGGCCGTGATGCGCGCCGTGCCGACGGCGACCGCGGTGACGATCGGCGCCACGGGCGACACCGTCACCCGGGCGGGATCGGAGGAGGCGAACTGGAACGAGGTGCGCTCGGGATCGAGCCGGCGCGAGTCCTGCGCCGGCACGACCAGCGCGAGGGTGTCCACCGTTCCGGGGACCAGCGACACCGACCGCTCGGCGAACTGCACCGAGTCCCCGCGGACCTCGACCTGGACCTGCCGCGGCGCGAACCGGGCTCCGGACACCGCTGCGGTCACCATCGCGCGGCCCGTGTCGCCCATCGACGTGACGACGCCGAACGAGTCGATCGCGGCCACGCGGCCGGCGTCGGCCTGGAACAGGATGCACGCCGGCTCGGCCGGGTCGCCCGTCGCTCCGCGGACGGTGCGATACTGGAGCTGCGACGACTCGCCCTTGATCAGGATCAGGTGCTGGGGATTGATGACCAGTCCGTCGGGCACCCCGGTCCCCGGCTGCTGGCGCGCCAGCGCCGCGCAGCCCGGCCCCGTGCGCGCGGCCCCTCGCGCACCGCCGGAGCCGGCGGACTGGGGCTGCGGGGCGCTCGCCTCGCCCACCACCGTGAGCGTCGCGGGCTCGCTGACCTTCAGCGCGTGCCCGGTGCCGTGCCGCGCCGTGATGCTGGTCGTGCCTGGCGAGACCCCGGTCGCCACCCCGTTCTCGTCGATCGTCGCGACCCGCGGGTTGCTCGACCGCCACGTGAACGAGGAGACCGTCGGCAGCGCGTTGTTGCCACGATCGTACGCCGTGGCGAAGAACTGCGTCGTCCGGTGGACCGCCACCTGTGCGTCACCCGGCTGCACCTGGATGTCCGCCACCGCCGGCTGCCGCTGAGCCGCGCCCGCCGTGGGAAGCGCCGCCGCGGCCGCCGCCAGGACCACCGCCGAGCCTGCCAGTCGCCAGCCGTTCATGGGGCGCAAAGAAGGGGATTTGACCGATGCGTGTCAAGAACTTACGCCGCCTCATGGGCGCAATCTCACACCCGTCTCCACGGCGCCGCTGGGCGGGTTGCCGGCCCCTGCCCGAAAGCGCGTCGCCTCAATCCCGACACGGACGCTCGGCTCGCGCACCCTCCGGACCGCGCCGGGTCCGGCTCCCGCCCCCGGACCTCGCGATCGGCGCGGGGCCGCTTGCGAAGTGGAATCGCGGAAGCCATGTATAGAACCGCTCGACCGCGCGACAGAAGCGCCCATTCCGTTGGGGAGGAACGCTCATGCTGTCCGATGACATGACCGGAATCGGAGGTTGGGAACCGCCGTCGTCCACGCCGCCGTCGCCGCCGGCCTGGAGTCCGCCGCCGCCCGCGCCGGTCTACACGCCCCCGGCCGCGCCGAAGCCCGCGGCCTCGCCGGCGCCCGCCGTGAAGAAGGCGGCGCCGAAGCGCAAGAAGGCCGCGAAGAAGAAGAAGAAGGCGGTGAAGAAGCCGGCCCGCCGGGCGGCGAAGCGCAAGGCGCCGCGCAAGGCGGCGAAGCGCAAGGCCGCACCGAAGCGCAAGAAGGGCCGCGTCAAGAAGAAGCGCTAGAAGACTT
Source organism: Gemmatimonadales bacterium (assembly GCA_035623755.1). Taxonomy (GTDB): domain Bacteria; phylum Gemmatimonadota; class Gemmatimonadetes; order Gemmatimonadales; family JACORV01; genus Fen-1245. Next base: position 8,655 of record DASPSV010000121.1, on the reverse strand, counting down.
CGACGCTCCCGGAGATGACCCCTCGCGCGCGCGCGGCGATCGCTTCGAGCCGTGCGCGTGCGACGGGCCGGACCTGCGGGTCCGCCGGGGGCCGCGCGATGGAGTACACCTGCACGGCCTTCGGCTGCAGCCGCTCGAGCGCGCGCAGCCACTCTCCCACCGACGCTTCCGAAGACCCGTCGTACCCGGGGCCCGCCACCACGAGCGCCTGCACGGTCACGTCCACCAGGCCGCGGAGATCCTCGACGAGGCGGTCCCGGTCGTAGGCCACGCCGTTCACGAGCTCGACCGGTCCGGGGTCGAGCTTCATCAGCCGCTCGTCCACCCGGTCCAGCGCCGCCCGCACCGCGGGCTTGCCGCACGACAGCCCGTTCGACATCGCCACGACGGCGACGCGCGGCGCGAGGTGGTCGCGGACTTCGAGCACCCGCTCGACCACCAGCGGGAAGCGCGGGTGCATCGTCGGCTCCCCGTTGCCGGCGAACGTCACGCGGTCGGGGGGCTCACCGAGCAGCTCCAGCGTCTTGCGGAGCGCGTCGGCCACCAGGTCGGGCGACGGCCAGCGGGAATGCGGCGCCTTGGGCGTGTTGCGCCCGCACTCGCAGTACGGGCAGTCGAAGCTGCACAGCTTCGAGTGGAGCGGAACGAGGTTGAGGCCGAGGCTGACGCCGAGGCGCCGGGAGCGCACCGGCCCATTGATGATGCCCTCCCACAGGAACGTCCCGCCGGGCCGGCCGGGAGGCGGAAGGGAGGCGAGACGATCCATCGCCGGAAACGTAGTCCGGCCTTGCGACCGTCGCCACGCTTCATAGGTTGACGCTATGCGATGGCCGGTGAGCCTCCAGTCGCTCCGGCGCCTGCGCGGATGAACGCCCGCCAGGCGCCGTTCGTCGTGGCGGGGGCCGCCGCCCTGATCGGCGTCTCCATCGGCCTCGCGCTGCGCGGCGTCGAGCCGGCGGCGACGTGGCTCTACCACGCCGCCTGGTATCCGACCATCGCCGCGATGGCCGCGCTGATCGCCCGCCGCGAGGGCCGCGATCCGCTCACCGCCAGCCCGCTCCATGCCGTCTCGCTGTTCGCGTGGTCCGCGGTGTTCTGGTTCTTCTTCGAGCTGCTGAACTGGCGCCTCGACGACTGGTACTACGTGAACGTCCCGGACGGGCGCGTGCAGCGGTGGGTCGGCATCTCTCTCGCCTTCGCCACCGTGCTGCCCGCCATCTTCCTCGCGGCCCGGCTGCTCGAGTCCTGGGGCGTGATCCGCAGCGTCCGCGCCCGGCCGATGCGCGTCACCGCCGCGGGGCTGCGCCTCACGTCGCTGGCGGGCGTGGTGTTCCTCGCGCTGCCGCTCGCGTGGCCGCAGACCTTCTTCCCGCTGGTCTGGGGCGCGACCACGCTCCTGGCGGAGCCGGCGCTCTACGCGCGGGAGCCGCGCTGGTCGCTGATCGGGGACCTGGAGCGCGGCGAGCTGGGACGGATCCTCCGCCTGCTGGCTGGCGGCGCGGTCATCGGGCTGCTGTGGGAGCTGTACAACTCGATCGCCCGCAGCCGCTGGATCTACACCGTGCCGGGCCTCGAGAACCTCAAGCTGTTCGAGATGCCGATCCTGGGATTCCTCGGCTTCCCGGTCTTCGCGCTCGAGTGCTGGTCCGTCTTCCACCTGCTCGGGTGCTTCGGCATCTCCACGCCCGAGCAGCCGACCGGCCGGCCGACGCGCCTGCGCCTGAAGGTCGGGACGGCCGTGGCCGGCGTGGCGTTCGCCGTGTGCGTGCTCGCGGGCATGGAGCACTTCACCATCACCAGCACCACGCCGCGCCTGGTCGACGTCCCGGGCCTCCCGGCCTCGGCGGCCTTCCGGCTCGGGGCGTCGGGCAAGTCGCCGTTCGACCTCGCCCGCGAGCCGGCGAGCCAGGTGGCCCGCGAGACCGACGCCAGCGTGGACGACGCGCTGCGGTGGATCCAGGCGGCGCGGCTCGTCACCCTGCGCGGCATCGGCACCGACAACGCCCGCCGCCTGGCGGAGATCGGGGTGACCGACGTGACCGCGCTCGCGCGGCAGAACCCCGACACGCTCGCGGCCCGGCTCCGGGCCCGGTCCGCCGATCCGCCGCCGCGCGTGCCGACGGCCGCCCAGGCGCGGGTCTGGGTGAAGGCGGCGCGCGCCGCGCTCGATCGGTCCGGGTGATGCGCGCCCGGTCGCTCGTCGCCGTCCTCGGCGCCGCGGCCCTCGTGGCGGCAGCGCCCTCGGGCGTGCACCGCCGCGCCGACTTCGACGTGCTGTTCGTGGGCGGCTCCGTGGTGGACGGCAGCGGCGCGCCCGCCCGGCCCGCGGACGTCGGCGTGCGCGATGACCGGATCGCCGCGATCGGCGACCTCCGGGACCGCAGCGCCACCCGCGTCGTGGACGCTTCCGGGCTCGTCGTCGCGCCCGGATTCATCGACATGCTCGGCCAGTCGGAGGCGACGATCCTCGTCGACCCGCGCGGCGTGAGCAAGGTGACGCAGGGCATCACCACCGAGGTCACCGGCGAAGGCGTGTCCGCCGCTCCCGCGAGCGTCGTGACCGTGCGTCGCGACAGCGCCACCTACGCCGCGTGGGGCCTGGTCGTGGACTGGCACGACCTCGACGGCTACTTCCGCCGGCTCGAGCGCTCGGGCACGCCGATCAACCTCGCGACGTTCGTGGGCGCGACCCAGGTCCGGGAGTACGTGATCGGCTACGCGCGCCGCGCGCCCACCCGCGCCGAGCTTGCCTGGATGGAGGCGCTGGTGGACACCGCGATGCGCCAGGGCGCCCTCGGTGTCTCGTCGTCGCTGGGCTACGCGCCCGCCGTCTACGCGAGCACCGCCGAGCTCGTGGCCCTCGCCCGGGTCGCGGCCCGCTACCACGGCGTCTACGGCACGCACATCCGCTCGCTCTCCGAGGCGTTCCGCATCGGCCGGGAGGCCGGCATCCCGGTCGAGGTCTGGCACCTCAAGCTGGCGGGTCGCGCGAACTGGGGCCGGATGCCGGGGCTGCTCCGCCGCTTCGAGGCGCTGCGGCGGGAGGGCCGGCACCTCGGGGCGAACAGCTATCCGTACACGGCGTCGGCCACCGGCCTCGACGCCGCGGTGCCTGCCTGGGCCCACGCCGGCGGCGACGACTCGCTCCTCGCGCGGCTGCGGGACCCCGCGATCCGCGCCCGCCTCAAGCGGGAGATGGAGGCGCGCGCGGCCCGGGGCGGCGACGAGAGCTTCTCCGGCGGCGACGGCGGCCTGGGGAACGTGCTGGTCCTCGGCGTGCTCGACTCGACGCTGCGCCGCTACGAGGGACGCCGGATCACCGACATCGCGCGCGACGAGGGTAGGGACCCCTACGACGCGTTGTTCGACCTCATCGTCGCCGACCGCGCCCGTACCGGGGCCGCCTTCTTCACGATGGACGAGTCCGACGTCGCGGCGGCCATCGCCGCGCCCTGGGTCGGCGTCGGGTCGGACTTCGGCGCCGTCGCCCCCGACGGCCCGCTCCAGATGCGCCGCGTGCACCCGCGCGCCTACGGCACGTTCCCGCGCATCCTCGGCCACTACGTGCGGGAGGAGCACGCCCTTACGCTCGAGAACGCGATCCGGAAGATGACGGCCGTCGCGGCCTCGCGGATGGGACTCAGGGAGCGCGGCCTGCTCCGGGAAGGGTTCTTCGCCGACATCACGGTCTTCGATCCCGCCACGATCGCCGACCGCGCCACCTTCGAGGATCCGCACCAGCCGTCCGTCGGCGTCCGCTACGTCATGGTCAACGGGCGGTTCACGATGGACGACGGCCGGCTCACGAGCGAACGTCCCGGCCGCGCGCTGCGCGGGCCCGGTTGGAGGGCGCCGTGAGCCTGACGCCGATTGTGATCGCCTTCGTCATCGTCGCGCTGGTCTTCATCGCGGCGGGGGCGGCGTCCCTGCGCTGGGCGGGCGGGGGTTGGGGTGTAGGGGTTGGGGTGTCGTCCCCACCGCCCCGCCCCACGTGGGGGGACGCCGTCCGGGCCGTGCGGCTGCCGGCCGCGGCCGAAGCCCTCGTCGTCACCTTGTTCGCCGCCCTGTGGTTCGGCTCCCTGGGGAGCGGGGGCTGGGTGGTGCTGTTCCTGCTGGTCGGCGCCCTCGCCGGGGGGGCGGACCGATGGGTCCGCCGGCGCCTGGCGGCCGCCGTTCCGCCCGCTCCCGCGGCCGACGACCTGAAGCTCCTCGCCCTGACGCTGGCCCGGTACCTGGCGGCCGGGGGGCTCTGCGCTTGGTGCCTCACTTGACACCCTCGTAGCTTTCCTGCCGATGAACCCCGTACATGTCGCCATCGAACGGGCCGGCGCGTACTTCGCCGCCCGGGACACGCGTCAAGGCTTCGTCGCCCGCCGCCTCCTCGGCAGCGCGCGTGGAGACGACGAGCGCCTGGCCGAGGCCTTGATGAAGGAGCGCCGCGCGCGCATCCGCTCCGATGGCAGCGTGGCCGGCGACCTCGTGGCCACCGCCTGGGTCGCGTGGGAGCTGATGGACCTCGGCGCGCCCCCGGCCGCGCACGCGGTCCGCCGGCTGGTCACCTGGATCCTGGGGCGGCAGGGGAAGGACGGCGCCTACGCCGAGGGCTGCACCCCCCGGCGCCACGAGCTCAAGCTCTGCGAGCACGCCATCGGCGGGTTCTTCTCCTATCGCTCGTCCGGGCGGACGGTGCGGCGGCTCGCCACGCCGACCGGCGCCACCGTGTCCTCCGACCAGGGAGCGCGGTTTCTCGCCTCGTGCCTCGCGCTGCGCACGGTGCTCCGCGCCGGCGAGGAAGAGCGTACGCTGGTGCGCCGCCACGTCGGCAGCCTGCTGGCGCTGCCGAAGATGTGGGATTCCTGGGGGGGGCTGTGGGCGCCGACGCTGACGGTCGGTGCGCTGGCGGCGATCGCGTGGGCGCCGCCGCCGTTCCGCGGCCAGCTCCCGATCCTCGCCGAGCACCTCGCGCTCAACCAGAAGCCGGACGGGTCCTGGCGCAACCTGGACATCGTGCACGCGGTGGATGCGCTGGTCGCGGTGCCGCTGCCCCAGGCCAAGGAAGCCGTCGCGCTCGCGGCGCCGCGGCTCGCCAAGATGCAGACGCAGAAGGGAACCGTCGGCGGAGGGCCGTACGCGGAGGAGCGCACCTTGATCTCGCTCCGCGCGTGGCTCATCGCCCGCGAGTACGCGTGAACGACAGTTGCCAGTTGCGAGACGCCAAGTTGCGAGAGTAAGGCGAAGGCGCAGGACTCCTCGCTGTCGAGGCGCCACCATGACGGACCAGACATCCAACCCCCGCGACCGCATCCGCCTCACGACCTACTCGCACGGCGCGGGTTGAGCCTGCAAACTCGGCCCCGCTGAGCTGGCGCAGGTCCTGCGCTTCGTGCCGTCCGTCCCCCCGGGTAGCGACCCGGCCGTGCTGGTCGATGCCAGCGGCCGGGACGACGCGGCCGTGGTGCGCATCGCGGACGACCGCGCGCTCATCCTCACGACCGACTTCTTCACGCCGATCGTGGACGACCCGTACACCTTCGGGCAGATCGCCGCCGCGAACGCGCTGTCGGACGTCTACGCGATGGGCGGCCGGCCGCTGTGGTGCCTCAATCTCGTGGGCTGGCCGCGCGAGCGGCTGCCGCTCGACGCCCTCGGCGAGGTGCTGCGCGGCGGGGCCGACACGGTGGCGAAGGCCGGGGCGCACGTCCTCGGCGGCCACTCCATCGACGACCCGGAGCCGAAGTACGGCCTGATGGTCGTGGGCGACGTGCACCCCGACCGCCTCATCACCAATGCGGCGGCGCGGCCCGGCGACCGGCTCGTATTGACCAAGCCCATCGGCACCGGCATCGTCTCGACCGCGATCAAGAAGGGCGCAGCGCCGGACGACGCCGTCCGCGCCGCGGTCCAGTCCATGACCACCCTCAACGACGGCGCCGCTGCCGCTGCCGGGGCTGCGGGTGTCCGCGCCGGGACGGACGTCACCGGCTTCGGGCTCCTCGGGCACCTCGGCTCGATGCTCCAGGCGAGCGGCGCCGCGGGCGAGATCTGGGCGGGCGACGTCCCGTGGCTCGTCGGCGCGAGGCGACTCGCCCAGGACGGCCACGTGCCCGGCGGAACCCGGCGCAACCTCGCCGCCGCGGACCAGGCGACCACCTGGGATCCAGCGCTCGACGAGGTCGATCGGCTCCTGCTGGCCGACGCCCAGACCTCGGGCGGCCTCCTGCTGGCGGTGCGCGACCAGGCACTGCGTCAGCTGCTGGACCTGCTGGCGGATCGGCAGACGCTCGCGGCCGCGGTGATCGGCACCGTGGTCGCCGGCCGGGCCGGAGCCGTCTCCGTGCACGCCGACAGCCAGCCCCGTAATGCCAAGTGACGCACTCGGATATACATTCCCGTGCATGACTGGTGCTCCCCCCGCCCGTCAGCGCTATCTTCAGAATCGGTGGGGGGTACCACGATGGGTAAGGAACGGGAAATCAAAGTGACGGCTGACGCCGCTGCTTGCGTGTATTGCGGGGCGACCGAGGACCTGGTGCGGGACGACCACCTCGAGGGGCTGTACTATTGCCCCAAGTGCCTCGACCGCCACGTCCGCCACGGTCAGCAGATCGAGGACCGGGGGGAGGCCGAGCCGCCCTGGGACGGTTGACGAGGGGCGCCGCCGGATCCTGACCCGCATCATTTCCCACAATTGAGCGCTTCACCTCCGGTGCTCGTGTACGCCGACGAGGCGTGCCTCGGCAACGGCCAGGAGCCGCCGACGCCCGGCGGCGCCGGCGGGCTCGTCGAGGCGCGCGACCGGTCGGGCCGCGTCGAGCGCCGGGACTACTTCGTCGCCGAGCCCGACTCCACCAACAACCGGATGGCGCTGCGCTCGGCGATCGCCGCGCTGGACCTGTTGAGCGCCAGGGGCCGGCGTGTGGCCGTCCGGTTCACGTCGGACTCGAACTACCTGATCGAGGGGATGCGCGCCTGGGTGAGGGCGTGGCGCGCGCGCGGGTGGCGTCGCAAGGGCGGCGCGATCGAGAACCTCGAGCTGTGGCAGGAGCTGGTGGCCGCCGCGGAGCGCCACGACGTGACGTGGCAGTGGGTGCGGGGGCACGCCGGCCACGCGAAGAACGAGTACGCCAACCACCTGGCGACGAGCGCCGCCGCCGAGCAGCGGCAGTCGGGCGGCTTCGTGCCGTCGGACTTCGGAGCCTGGCTGGCCGCGGAGCGGGCCAAAGGACGGTACGCCGGCTACGACCCCGACGCCGACGTGCCGTGAGACACCGCGGCCGCCGTTCTCATTGCACGATGACGACGCCCTTCATGAACGGGTGCGGCGTGCAGTGGTACGGGTACGTTCCCGCCCGGTCGAACCGCACGGCGTAGCTGCCCTTGGCCGGCACCGGCCCCGACGCCGGGCCGTCCACCTCGAAGGTCACGCTGTGGTCGAGGGGGTCGCGGTTGACCCACCGCACCACCTGGCCCGCGGCGATCCGCACCGTGTCACTGCCGAAATGGAGCGAGGCGACTTCCACGGTCGCCGCGGCGGGCCCGCTCACGCCCGTCGCCACGCCGGCGTTGGGGTGGAACCACGCCTTGAACCGGCTCAGGTGCAGCGGGATGGTGAACTCGAAGCCGTACAGCCGTCCGGTGTAGCTGCCCCGCAGCCCTCGCGAGCTGCTCTGAAAGGTGTTCGCGGTGACGTTGCTGACCTCGAGCGCGAAGGTGTGCGGCGAGCCCGGGATCTGTACCTGGACGGCCGCGCTCCAGGCCGCGGCGGTGTCGCCGCCGAGCAGCTTGGCGTAGTCGGCCGAGAGTGCCACGTACTGGTTCACGCGCAGCACGGCACCGCCGGCCAGCGCGGTCTGCGCGCTCGAGCCGCCGAACGCCTTGCCCAGCTCGCGCACGGCGCCTTCCACCGTCAGCGGGCCGCGCGTGTAGTCGGCGGCCGCCTCCCCGTCCACACTCTTCGCCTTGAAGTTGTACGCCGGCGTCAGGGAGACGGCGAAGCCCTCGCCGCCCTCCGGGCCGCCCAGGACCCGCCAGCGGGCGAACGCCTCCCCCTCGTTGGTCGTCGCGCCGCCGGGCACGTTCGACTTGGTCGCGAACCGGAAGCCGAGGCCCAGGTCGTGGCCGAGACCGGTGGCGAACGTGAACGTGGGCGAGTTGATCACGGTCCGCGAGGGGGCCGGGCTCACGTAGAACCGATGGATGAAGTTGAACTGCACGACGCCCGGGTCCACGACCCAGTCGCCGCTCAGGTTGGGCGAGCGGTAGAGCAGCGACTGCGCCCGCAGCGTGGGCACGAGGACCAGGCAGGAGATCGCGGCGAGCAGCGTCGGGACGCGCATGGGAGTCTCCGGGGGGGCGCTGGAGCGGGCGCCCGGCGAGGCGCGTCGCACCCTGTTGGTTGACATTGGGATACGGTGAATCTAACGTGGCGCATCCACAACGAGATCGGGGAACGTTGGGCGCACCGTCACCATCTTCTCCCGATGAGCTGGACCGGCTGTTCCGCCGGCTCGTCCTGAACCTCGCCGATCTGGATCCCTCGCGCATCAACGGACCGGTGGACGTCAACGAGCTGCACCAGCGCCTCGTCCCCTATCGCACGCACCGCACGGTCCTCAGCATGGACTCGCACGAGGACTACGAGATGGCGCTGCTGCG
>DASPSV010000013.1:0-3015 GCA_035623755.1 Gemmatimonadales bacterium | reverse complement strand
GTCGAGTGCTTCGCGCTCCGGCGCGAGCCGCCGCGGCTCGCGGGCGGCGGCGCCCCGCGGCTCCCCGCCGCGGGCTGACCGCGCCCCGGGGCAGCCGCGACCGTCGTGCCCGCACGCCTGCGGGACGCTATCTTCCCGGCTCCAACCGACCGCGGGGAAACCGAACATGCTCGCGACGCAGGTGCGGCAGAAGGACAGCGTCTTCTACATCGTGGCCTATCCGGCCCAGGCGCTCCTCGACCGGGTGCGGTTCATCAGCCGCTACTACGGCGAGGGCGAGCAGATCGCGCCGGAGGAGGCGCCGGACGAGGACGACATCGGGAAGTTCATCGGGCGCATCGAGCGCTCCGAGAAGGCGTTCCAGCGGCCGCTGTCGCGGGCCAAGGTGCGCGCCATCAAGAACTTCTACGAGACGGCGGTGAGCCAGCCGCCGATCCCGGGCACGGTGCTGCTGTTCACCGCGGAGCGGCTGCGGTTCACGCCGCAGGGCATGGCGGGCACGACCGGCGTGCTGACCGAGCCGGACGGCAAGTACCTGGTGATCGACGGGCAGCACCGGCTCGCGGCGCTGCAGTTCTACCGCAACGAGCGCCCGGCGGAGGCCGCGACGGTGCACGTGCCGTGCGTGATCTTCGACGGCAAGTCGGAGGACTTCGCGACCGAGATGTTCGTGATCATCAACTCCACGCCCACGCGCATCAACAAGAGCCACCTGGTGGACCTGTACGAGCGCGTGTCGTGGGCGTCGCCTGACAAGAAGTTCGCGGCGCGGGTGGTGGAGCTGCTGTACTCGGAGGGCGACAGCCCGCTGCGCTACCGGATCAACCGGCTCGGCGGCCGGAGCAAGCAGGAGAAGTGGATCCTCCAGGCCGAGCTGTTCAACGAGATCCACCGCTGGGTGACGGCGCGGTGGCGCCGGATCGAGCGCCAGGGGACGGACGCGCGGCACGCCGAGCGGTTCTACCGCGTGGTGCGCGACTTCCTCAAGGCGGCCGAGCGGGTGTGGGGCGAGGCGTGGGGCAACGGCTCGTACGTCGTCACCGCCTCGGTGACGCTCAAGGCGATGATCCGGGTGTGCGCCACGCTGGCGGCGGCCGACGAGGAGCCGGAGGACGGGCGGCAGGCGCGCTGGGCCGAGCGGCTGGAGCCGTGGGGCCAGATGAAGCGCGACTTCCGCTCCGAGGGCTTCTACGAGCGCTTCCCCGCCAAGGGCCAGGTGGAGCGGGTGACCAAGGTGCAGCGCGAGCTCGCGCGCGCGGCCGGCATCGCGGCGGCGGCGCAGGCGAGCGGCAGCGCGTGACGCGGACCACGACGGGCGGAGGCGGCCGATGAGCGACGGACGGGGACGGGCACGGATCGCGGGCAGCGAGCGCGCGCCGGCGGCGGGCGCCACCCGCGTCGGTCCGGTGGACGAGCGGGAGCTGATCGACGTCACCGTCCGGCTCCGTCCGGCCGCGGCCGCGAAGGCGCGGCAGGTCTACACGGGGGGGAAGAAGAAGGCGGGCCCGCGCCGGCCGCTCACCCGCGCGGCACTGGCGGCGGCGGTGGGCGCGAGCGCCGCGGACGCGCGGAGGCTCGAGCGCTACGCGCACCAGGCGGGCCTCACCGTGGTGGAGGTGAGCCTGCCGCGGCGCTCCGTCGTGCTGCGCGGGACGGCCGCCGCCATGCAGCGGGCGTTCGGCGTGACGCTCGAGACCTTCCGCGCCGGCACGGGCACCTTCCGCCACCGCACCGGGGCCGTCTCGGTGCCCGCGGACGTCGCGGCGGTCATCACCGGCGTGTTCGGGCTCGACGACCGGCCGCAGGCCCGGCCCCACTTCCGGCGCCGCGACCTCGGCCCCGCGGGCGCGGCCCGGCCGGCCGCGTCGCCCTCGTCGTTCACCCCGATCCAGGTGGCGCAGGCGTACGCGTTCCCCGCCAAGGCCACCGGGCAGGGGCAGACAGTCGGGATCATCGAGCTGGGCGGCGGCTTCCAGGCGACGGAGATCGACACCTACCTGAGCGGGCTCGGCCTCGGCGCGGCCGACGTCACGGCGGTCGGCGTGGACGGCGGCAGCAACGCACCGGTCGGGAACCCCGACTCCGCCGACGGCGAGGTCGTGCTCGACATCGAGATCGTCGCCGCGGTCGCGCCCCGCTCCACCATCGCCGTCTATTTCGCGCCCAACACCGACCGCGGCTTCCTCGACGCCGTCACGACCGCGGTGCACGACACCCTCCGCAACCCCGACGTGATCTCGATCAGCTGGGGCGGGCCGGAGAGCACGTGGACGGCGCAGGCGCGGACCGCCTTCGACGAGGCGCTGCAGGAGGCGAGCGCCGCGGGCATCCCGGTGTGCGTAGCGGCGGGCGACAACGGCGCCAGCGACGGCGTGTCCGACGGCCAGGCCCACGTGGACTTCCCGGCCTCGAGTCCCAGCGCGCTGGCGTGCGGCGGGACCCGGCTGGTGGTCGCGGGCGCCAAGGTGACGGAGACGGTGTGGAACGACCTGGCGAGCGGCGGCGGCGCGACCGGCGGCGGCTTCTCGGCGTCGTTTCCGGCGCCGGCGTGGCAACAGGCCGCGCTGAAGCCGACGGGCCAGACGTCGCGCGGCGTGCCCGACGTCAGCGGCAACGCCGATCCCCAGACCGGCTACGAGATCCTGGTGGACGGCGCGCGCAGCGCGATCGGCGGCACCAGCGCGGTCGCGCCGCTGTGGGCGGGGCTCATCGCGCTGTGCAACCAGGCCACCGGCAAGCGGCCGTCCCCGCTCGCGCCCAAGCTGTACGCGGCCGAAGCGACCGGCTTCCGCGACATCACCCAGGGCGACAACGGCGGGTTCAGCGCCGGCGCCGGCTGGGACGCGTGCACCGGACTCGGCGTGCCGGTCGGCAGCGGCCTGCTGAGCGGCGTGTGGGGCGCGGGCGGCGGCTCCACCGGCGGCGGCTCCACCGGCGGCGGCAAGCGCAAGAAGAAGAAGTAGGCGGCCGCTACGCCAGCGTGTGCGTCTTCAGGTTCACCGTCACGGTGTCCTG
>DASPSV010000007.1:0-7372 GCA_035623755.1 Gemmatimonadales bacterium | reverse complement strand
GGCGCTGGCCGCGGCGCTCACCGCCCCCGCCCCGCTCGGCGCCCAGGGCCCCGCCGCGCCTGCCCCACCGCCCCTGGCGCTGGTGGGCGCCACGCTGGTGGACGGCACCGGCGCACCGCCGGTGCCCGACGCCGTGGTGGTGGTGCGCGGCGGGCGCATCGCCTGCGCCGGCCCGCGCCGCGCCTGCCGCATCCCGGCCGGCGTGCGGCGGCTCGACCTGGCCGGGGCCTGGATCATCCCGGGCCTCGTCGACGCGCACGTGCACTTCAGCCAGACCGGCTGGGTGGACGGACGGCCGGACGCGCTGGACCTCCGCGCGCGCTACCCGTACGAGCGCGTCGTGGCCGACCTCGAGGCTCGGCCGGAGCGGTTCTTCCGCGCCTACGTGTGCGCGGGCGTCACCGGCGTGTTCGACGTGGGCGGGTATCCCTGGACCTGGGCGCTGCGCGAGCGCGCCGAGCGGGACCCGCTGGCGCCGCACGTCGCCGCCGCCGGGCCGCTGCTCTCCACCATCGCCCGGGCGCCGATCAACCTCGGCGACGAGCAGCAGATCGAGTACGTCCCCGACGATTCCACGGCCCGCGACGCCGTGCGCGAGCACGTCGCGCACCGCACCGACGCGGTCAAGATCTGGTACATCGTCGTGACCGGCGCCGACACGGCGCACCTCAAGGCGGTCGTGCGCGCCGCCGCCGAGGAGACCCACCGGCTCGGCGCGCGCCTCATCGTGCACGCCACCGGGCTGTGGGAAGCCAAGGACGCGCTGCGGGCGGGCGCCGACGTGCTCGTGCACAGCGTGTTCGACCAGCCGGTGGACTCCGAGTTCCTCGGCCTGGCGCGCGGGCGGCACGCGATCTACGTCCCCACGCTCACCGTGTACGACGGGTACCGCCAGGTGGCCGTCCGGCACTTCGAGCCGCACGAGCCGGTCGGGTGCGTGGACTCGGCGACGCTGGCGCTGGCGCGCTCGACCGACACGCTGCCGCCCCCGGCCGGCACCACGCCCGACTTCGCCGACCGGCAGCGCGCGCGCGCCGCGCAGGCCCTCGCGACGGGCGAGGCGAACCTGCTCGCCGTCTTCCGCGCCGGCATCACGGTGGCGATGGGGACCGACGCGGGGAACCCGCTGACCCTGCACGGGCCCTCGGTCTACTGGGAGATGCGGGCGATGCAGGAGGCCGGCCTCTCGCCGATGGACGTGCTGGTCGCCGCGACCCGCAACGGCGCGCGGGCGATGGGCCGCGAGCGCGACCTGGGCACGGTGGAGCCGGGCAAGCTCGCCGACCTCGTGGTGCTCCGCGCCGACCCCACGGCCGACGTCCGGAACGTCGAGGCGGTGCGCTGGATCGTGCGGGACGGCGCGCTCACGACGCCGGCGCAGGCACGGCCCTGACGCCGCCGGTCCCCTGACGCGAGCCGGCCGGCGTCGCCCGCGGGGGGCGGCGCCGGCCGGTTCACGCCGGGATCCGACGACTCAGGGCGTCAGCGCGTTGAAGAACGCCGCCACGTTGAAGTTGACCGGGTCGATCTCGTAGTAGCGGTTGCGGAAGAACCGCCCGGTGGTCGGGAAGTACGGCGGCGGCGTCTGGAACGCGCACTGGTCGTACGAGTACCCCTTCACGTAGCCGGTGCCCGCGGTGGTCCCGACGGCGCCGCGCGTCCCCTGGATGATCCCGCCGTTGATGTACAGGCAGCCGCGCCCGTCCGCCGAGCCGGCGCACGTCTCGCCCGAGGTGGGGCCGGTGTCGTAGTTCTCCACCGTGAACGAGTTGAGGGTCAGCAGCACGCCCTGGAGGTACGTGTCGGGCGTCGCCGAGTAGTTGTGGTACGCCGAGCTCGGGAACCAGGGCTGCGGGTCGTTGAGCACGTTGTCGGAGACGTAGATGTAGCCGGCGGAGAGCAGCCCGAGCATGTCGGCCGCCGGGCACTGCACCGAGCCGGGCGAGATGGCGTACCGGAGGTCGTCGCCGATGATGACGTTGTCGCTGGCGGCCACGGTGACCTTCCCGTGCACCACGCCGCTGATCACCACCCGCCCGTTGACGTAGATCACGCCCTTCGAGTTCACGTTGAACTGGCGCGCCAGCGGCCACAGGTACTGGGCCTCGGTCGTGCGGGTGGCCAGGGTGGTGTCCACCGCGCGCGAGGCCGGCCGGGCCAGGGCCGCGATCACCGACGGATCCGGGGTCGTCGTGAAGCGCACCCAGTAGCCGTACTTGTCGGCGGCCTTGAAGCGGTTGATGTAGCGGGTGCCGCCCGAGACGATCGAGTCGATGTTCAGGCGGTCGTCGCCGCCGAGGTAGCAGCGGGACGTGGCGCGTTGCAACGCGTAGGTGCCCGCGTTGCCGCGGTTGGTGGCGTTGTTGGTGGCGACTTCGGCCGTGCCGCCGCCCGTCACGCTGCCCAGGATCGGGTAGGCCGGCACCGGCGTGTAGTGGTCGTACGCCGTGTAGAACGTGGTGTCGGTGACGGTGCCCACCGTGCGGTAGTGGAAGTCGCCGCAGTTCAGGGCCTGGTTCGCGGAGGCGGGGTCGCTGCCGGTGGCGTAGCCCAGCGCCGCCGCGACGGAGCTGGTGTCGATGTAGACCCGGAAGAAGCCCTCGTTCGTCCCGGTCACCCGGCCGTCGCCGTCCAGGTCGAGCGCGACGAACTCGAGGCGCAGCCGCGACTGCGTGGCCGATCCGCCGCTGGGGGCGGTGAAGTTCATGCCGCCCTGGGTCGCGTAGGTGGCCAGCTTGCTCAGCTGCGCGATGGTCGGCAGCGGGATGACCTGGCCGTGCTGCGTGTACCCCTGGTCGAAGGTGCCGTAGCTGGTGCCGGTGATCGTGCCGGAGACGTCCACGGTGCTGTGGAAGTGCACCCCGCTGGAGTAGATGCACACGTTGTCGTTGGTGTGCATCGGACCGAAGATCTGGTCGTCGTTGCCGAAGCAGATCCCCGAGCCCTCGCTGTTGGTGTAGTACGCGTACCGCGCGAAGGACTCCTGGGACAGCTCGCCGCGCCGCACCACCACCGCGCCCGACTGGTCGCTGATCACCGAGACCACGCTGCCGAAGATCCCGTACTGGCCGGTCGTGTTGCCCGTCGGCCCGAAGTAGATGCTGCGCGTGATGCCCGCGATCGTGTTCCCGCTGGCGTCGAGCACCGGCTGGGCGTTCTGGAACGTCACGTACCCGCTGTCGGGGAACAGGGCCGCGTTGCCGTTCAGCGCCGAGCGGCCCAGCTCGATGCCGCCGTCGGCGGCGTTGCGCAGGTCGTCCTCGCGCTCGTGGCCCTTGGCGAGGATGTACGAGCTGCTGGTCAGGAAGATCGCGCCGGCGGCCAGCGCGGCCACGGCGACCGTGATCAGCATGACCAGCACCAGGGCCATGCCTCGCTCGTGGGGGTTGGGCGTCGTCCGCATGGAAGTCTCCACGTTAGGGAATCAGGACGGTGTTCGAGGTCGACGGGGTGGACTCCGTCGGCGTGCAGTCGAGCGCCGCGATCTGGTAGACGTAGCTGCTGTCGGCCAGCACGGTCGGGTCGATGTAGGTGTAGGTCGCGTGCCCGGCCGGCACGGTCTGGAGCGCGTCGGCGAACGACCCGGCCGCGGTCCGCCGGTAGATGAGGTACTGCTGGACGTCCTTCTGGCCGGCCGTCTCGTCGGTGGCCGCGGGCCACGCCAGCGTGATCTTGGGCGTCACCGTGTCCCCGTTCCACGTCGCCGTGACCGCCTGGCCGAAGATCGGCGGGTCGCCGCACGAGAGCTGCTTGGCGAGGCCGGCGTTGGGGATGGCGATGGTCGTCACCAGCTGCCGGAGCACCTGCTGCGTGCCGCTCATGCCGTTGCTGGCGTAGGCGTAGACCTGCACCGCCCGGATCGAATCGATCTTCGCCGCCAGGCCGGTGTCGGCCGTCGAGCCGTGGACCGGCACGCTGTGCCGGAGCGGCAGCGTCGCCGCCGCCACGAACGAGAGGTTGCCGATCGTGTCGGAGATCTGCCAGTTGAAGAACGGCTGGCCGGGGTACGGCAGCAGGTTGCGCGCCACCACGTCGGGGGCGTTGTTGTTCACCTGCCGCAGCAGCAGGTACAGCCCGGACCCCGCGGCCGCCGTCGAATCCGGCGTGAACCAGTACACCACCGTCTCGGCCGGCGACAGCTCGCCGCCGGTCGTCCGGTAGGTCGAATCCGGGTACTGGATGCTGGTGCCCGGGATGAAGAACTTCTGCGACGTCGTCGGCGCCGCGACGGCGTTGGGATTCGCGTCCGGGTCGTAGTTCACGGCCGTCGCCGATCCCGCGGTCAGGCTCACCAGGTCCGCATTGAACACCACCATGTTGGGCGAGATGTACACCAGCTGCGGCTGCGTCCCGGTCGTGCCCGCCCCGGTGTTGCGCATCTCGCGGTCGAGCGTCGAGAGCGCGTAGCGCAGGTTCTGCATCGCGTCCATCCGGTCCGACGTGCCGGACACGGCGCGGCTGACGCTGCGGAAGAACAGGATCGCCCCGGCCATCACCACGCCGAGCACGATGAGGCTGATCATCATCTCGATCAGCGTGAAACCGCGGGTGCGCTTCATGGGGACGCCACCACCACGGTCTTGGTGACCGGCGACTTCAGCGCCGGGGACGTCACCGTGACCGTGACCGTCGTGTAGTCGTTGGTGTAGGTCGGCAGCGGGCCGCCGGTGTGGACCACCGTCGTGGTCCGCTGGTAGCCCGGGAGCCCGGCGAACGACGTCTCCGTGGTGGCGAAGTTCGTCGCCAGCCCCGAGTAGTTCGTCGACGCCCGGACCTGCGACAGGCGGGCCTGGGCCAGGTTGACCGCGATGGTGCGAGCCTCCGACTGCCGCTCGACCCGCGAGAAGTTGAACGCGAACTGGCCCATCCCCAGCAGCACCGTCGCCAGGATGGTCAGCGCCAGCATGATCTCGATCAGCGTCATGCCGCGCTCGCCTCCGCGCCCGGCGGCGCGCCGGGTCAGAACTTCTGCACCCATGTGGACCCCGTGTATTGGTACCAGTCCGCGCGCCCCGTGGAGCGGGTCACCTCGATCGCCCGCCCGTCCTTGGGGCGCGCCGCGTTCGCGGCCACCGTGCTGGTGATGTAGAAGCCGCCGTTCTCCGAGGCGCTGCCGTCGCGGCGGAAGATGATCTCCAGCACCCCGTTCTGGGTCTTGGTGAAGCTGATCGGCGCGGGCGTGTAGGTCCGGGTCGGCGCGCCGCCGAGCCCGAACACCACGCCCTCGCCGAGCGGATACGAGCGGACCCGCTCGGTGGGCTGGATCGCGTTGTCGTCGTTCGCGTCCTCGTGGATCTTGATCGCGTTGTTGGCCACGTCGAACAGCACGTTGACGTTGTACTGGTCGGTCACCGCCATGCGCTGCGCCCGCCCCAGCAGGGCCGTCACCGCGCGCGCCGCGCCGTTCACCCGGTACGCCGACCAGTTGAGCTTCGGGATCGCGAAGCTGGCCACCGCGCCGATCAGCACGATCACGAGAATGATCTCGACCAGCGTGAAGCCGCTGCGCCGCGACGTTCGGTCTCGCATCACGTGAACGCTCTCCCTGTGAATGGTCGGCGTGTTCGCCACCATGGAAAGGCAAGGCCAGTGCCACACCCGTCGGATTCGACCGATCGGCTCTATGACGTTGAGTGCCAGCAACTTACCGTCATCGTGACGGCCCGGCAACCGCCCCGCCACACCTGAGCAGCCTGCAACGGAGTGCAAGACGTTGCACCGGCCCGCCGTGCACGGCGCCTGGCCGAGCGGGGCCGGCGCCGGCCGCCCCGGCGAGCCCGGGCCGCTATACTTCCAGCCTCGCATGAGCACCGTGACCCGCAGGACCAGTGTGGTCGTGGACGTGGGCGGCGTGCCGGTGGGCGGCAGCCACCCGATCGTCGTGCAGTCCATGACCAACACCGACACCGCCGACGCCGAGGCGACGGCCCGCCAGGTGGCCGCGCTGGCGGCCGCGGGCTCCGAGCTGGTCCGGGTCACCGTCAACACCGAGGAAGCGGCGGCGGCCGTCCCGCGGATCGTCGAGCGCCTGGCCGCGCTCGGCGCGGCCGTGCCGGTGATCGGCGACTTCCACTACAACGGCCACCTGCTGCTGGCGAAGTACCCCGACTGCGCCGCGGCGCTGGCCAAGTACCGCATCAACCCCGGCAACGTCGGGGGCAAGCGCCGCGACGACAACTTCCGGGCGATCGTCGAGATCGCGATCCGCAACGGGAAGCCGGTGCGCATCGGCGTCAACTGGGGCTCGCTGGACCAGGCGCTGCTGACCGAGATGATGGACGCGAACGCGGCCCAGGGCCGGCCGCGCGACGCGCGCGACGTCACCATGGACGCCATGGTCGCGTCCGCACTCCGCTCGGCGCAGCTCGCCGAGGCGTGCGGCCTCGGGCACGACCGCATCATCCTCTCGGCCAAGGTCTCCGGCGTGCAGGACCTGGTGGAGGTGTACCGGAAGCTCGCCGCGGCGTGCGACTACCCCCTGCACCTCGGCCTCACCGAGGCGGGGATGGGCGCCAAGGGCATCGTGGCCTCGACGGCCGGGATGGCGATCCTCCTCCAGGAGGGGATCGGGGACACGATCCGGGTCTCGCTCACGCCGGCGCCGAACGGCGACCGCACCGAGGAGGTGCTGGTCGCCCAGCAGATCCTCCAGTCGCTCGGCATCCGCAGCTTCACGCCGCAGGTGACCGCGTGCCCGGGCTGCGGCCGGACCACCAGCACCTTCTTCCAGGAGATGGCGGCCGACATCCAGCGCTACCTGCGCGAGCGGAGGAGCGCCTGGCGGGAGCGCTACGCCGGCGTCGAGGAGCTGCGGGTGGCGGTCATGGGGTGCGTCGTGAACGGCCCCGGCGAGTCGAAGCACGCGAACATCGGGATCTCGCTGCCGGGCACGTTCGAGGAGCCGAAGGCGCCGGTCTACGTGGACGGCCGGCTGCTCACCACGCTCAAGGGCGACGACATCGTGCCCCGGTTCCTGCAGATCCTCGACGAGTACGTCGCGTCGCACTACACCCGGGCCTGACGGCCCGGCCGCGGACCGTCAGTCCGCGGGAACCGGCGCCGCCGGCGACGGCTTCACCGGTACCCGGTAGGCCAGCAGGCCCGTGAACCCGACGATGCCCGCCGCGATCACGAACGGCACGCCGGGCCCGAGGACCTGGAAGACCGGCGTGGCCCACATCGGCCCCGCCACGCGCGCGAAGCCGCCGAACGCCTGCTGCACGCCCATCGTCTGGCCCAGCTCCTTCGGATCCGACTCGTGCGACACCAGCGCCGTGACCGCCGGGAACAGCAGCGCCGTGCCCGCGGGGAACAGCGTCAGCACCAGCGCCATCGCGGGGATCGAGCGCGGCACGGGGAAGAGCAGCATGGC
>DASPSV010000117.1:0-49566 GCA_035623755.1 Gemmatimonadales bacterium | reverse complement strand
GACGAGGCCACCAGCTCGGTGGACGCTGAGGCCGAGGAGCAGATCCAGGCGGCCATCGCGGAGCTGATGCAGGGCCGCACCAGCCTGGTGATCGCGCACCGGCTGTCCACGGTCCAGCACGCCGACATGATCCTGGTGCTCCACCACGGGGTGGTCCGGGAGCGCGGCAGCCACCGGGACCTGCTGGCCGCGGGGGGCCTGTACGAGCGGCTCTACCAGCTGCAGCTCGGTGCGGGGCTGGCGGATGCGCCGTTGTGATCCATGTGCTTGCCCCGCCGTTGGGCGGCGGCTACGTTGTTCCGAATCTTCCGGTTGAGGCGGCGGCGATGGCCTTCATCGAGTACGAGGGGAAGCGGTTTCAGCTCCCGGCGGGCGAGTCCCTGCTGGGGGCCGATGCCGGCTGCGCCCTCCGGCTCGAGCGGCCCGGCGTCGCGCCGCGCCACGCGGTTCTCGCCATCGGTCCGGCGCCCGAGATGGCGGTCACGATCCGCCGTGGGGACGACGCGGCGGTGGTCGAGGTCAACGGCGTCCGGCTCGGGCCGTTGCCCCAGCCGCTGCTGCACGGCGACAAGATCACGGTCGCCGGCCTGGACCTGCTGTTCGCCGACGAGCGGAAGAGCGGCAGCACGCAGTACGTCTCGGCGGTCAACCTGGCGAACCTCACGCCGCCCGCGCCGCCGCCGGGCGCGACGGCGCAGCCGGTGGGCACGACCAACGGGCGCGTGATCTCGCTCACCGACGGTCGCGAGTACCCCGTCGAGACCGCGCTGCGGTTCGGACGGGAAGCCGGCGCGGACGTGGTCGTGCCTGGGGGGCAGGTCTCGCGCCGCCACGCGGAGATCGTCGCCTCGCCTCGCGGCTACCTCATCATCGACACCAGCACCAACGGCACGTGGGTCAACGGCGAGCGGGTGCAGAACCAGCGGCTCCTCGCGCGCACCGACGTGATCAAGATCGCGGACGAGGAGTTCCGCTTCTACGCGGACGCGCCACCGCCACCGCCGGCCCCGCGCGCGGCGCCGCCCGCGGCTCCGCCGCCGCCGGCGCCGCCGCCCGCGTACGCGGCGCACCTGCAGTCCACCGGGTATTTCGATACCGGCAAGCGGCCCGCGCAGCCGGCCGCGGCGCCGCCTCCGGCTCCGGCCGTGGCGCCGGCGCCGCCCGCCGCTCCGGTTGCCGCCGGCGCCGCCGCGGCCGCGCGCGCCTCGGCCGCCGGGGGCCCGCTGGCCAAGTTCCTGGTGCGCTCCGGGTTGCTCAAGGGCCAGCGGCTGTTCGTGAAGGTGCCGATCGTGAACATCGGCCGGGCCGACTACAACGACATGCAGATCCCCGACGACTCGGTGTCCTCGCAGCACGCGAAGCTGACGCGGCGCGAGGGCATCTGGGTGCTCACCGATCTCGGGTCCACCAACGGGACGATGGTGGACGGGGAGAGGATCGAGGGCGACACGCCCATCGCGCCCGGAGCGTTCGTGCGGTTCGGCGACGTGCAGCTCATCTTCGAGCCCACGGACGACGACGCCGACGTGAACGCGCCCAAGGCGACGCGGATGGTGTCGGCCGTGAAGCTCCAGGACCTGAAGGGCCCCTCGGGCCCGTCCCGATAACTCTTCGACACGCCGGACACCGCTTGCACATCACCTGCGCCGCGCGGACCGACGTCGGACTGATCCGGTCCGGGAACGAAGACAACTACCTGATGGTCCCCGAGCGGGGCGTCTTCATCGTCGCCGACGGCATGGGCGGCCACGCGGCGGGCGAGGTCGCGAGCGAGATGGCGGTGCGCATCGTCGCCCAGGACCTCGGCAGCTTCCGCGGCCTGACGCCGGACGACGCCGCCGCGCGCATGATCCAGGCGATCCGCGACGCCAACGCCGCCATCTACGAGCGGACGCTGAGCGAGCACGACAAGCGCGGGATGGGCACCACCTGCACCGTGCTGGTGCTGCACGCCAACCGCTACCTGCTCGGCCAGGTGGGCGACAGCCGCGGCTACCTGATGCGCGAGGGCGTGTTCCACCAGCTCACCAAGGACCACTCGTACGTGCAGGAGCAGGTGGACGCCGGGTACCTCACGCCGGAGCAGGCCCGCACCCATCCGTACTCGAACGTCATCACCCGCTGCGTGGGCGCGAGCGGCGACGTGACGCCCGACCTGTTCAGCGGCGTCGTCCGCGCGGGCGACGTGTTCCTGCTCGCGAGCGACGGCCTGACCGGGATGCTGGAGGACGACGTGCTCGCCGCCATCGTCAAGAGCGAGGGCACGCCGGAGCGGTGGGTGGACCGGCTGGTGGGCGAGGCCAACCGCCGCGGCGGCCTCGACAACATCACCGTCGTCATCGTGCGGGTGGACACGGTCGAGGAGCCGGCCGGCAGCGCGCCGGCGGCCGCCGCGCCCGAGACGGCGCAGTAGCGCCCGTCCGCACCCCCGGAACGCCGACGGGCCGCGCACCGCGCGGCCCGTCGCGTTTCCGGGTCCGGAGCGGCCTTACGCGGCGAGCGTCTCCAGGAGCTGCGCGGGCGTCACCGTCGCCGGCCCCGCCACGAACACCCGCAGGCGCCGCGCCGACTCGACCAGGTCCTCCGCCATCCGCGGCAGGTCCATCACGCCCGGCCAGCCGCGATCGGTCAGCGGCTCCACCGATCCGTCGGCGCGCGCGATCGGCAGGTCGAGGCCGAGCATCGCCGTCTTGTGCGGGAAGTCGATCAGCAGCTCGCCGGGCGCGAGGCCGGCGCGGCGCGCCAGCGCGTCCTCGGCGCGCTCGAGCGGCTCGCCGCCCTCCCATACCCAGGCGGGCACCGCGTCCCCCAGCTCGCCCGGCAGCAGCTCCAGCGCCCGCTTGTAGAGCCGCCGCTCCCGGAGCGCCGCCGCGATCCCGCTCCGGTCGCGCGCGGCCAGCTCGTGGAGCAGCACGTCGTCCGTGGCCGCGGCGAGTGCCGCGGGCGCGATCGTGCCGGCGCGCACGGCTGCGCTCACCAGCCGCTTGAACATCGCCGTCGCGCTCCGCACCGCGTGGTGCCAGTAGACGTTGCGGTACATCTGGTACTTGGCGAACAGGAGCGACTCGAGCGCGGCGAGCCCCTTCTCGAGCATGCCGATCCGGCGCCGGCCGCCGAGCTCCACCACGGTCAGGCAGGCGAGCAGCCGGTCCACGTCGATCTCGCCGTAGGGCACGCCGCACATCAGGGCGTCGCGCTTCAGGTAGTCGATCTTGTCGAGATCGATCGAGCCGGCCACCAGGCCCGCGAGCGGGTGGTCGCTGGCGCCGGTCATCACCGCGCCGATCGCCGCCGCGCCGCCCGGCACGCCGGCCGCGGCCACCGCACCCGCCAGCGGGCCCTGCCCGAGGCTGGCCGCGCCCAGCGCCTCGTGGGACGGGTACTTCGCTTCCTCGAGCGCGTGCGAGAACGGGTAGTGGCCGATGTCATGGAGCAGCGCGGCGAGCCGCACCAGCAGCGCGTCGTCCTCGCCGAGGCCGTCGAGGTCGCCGCGCTCGCGGAGGCCGGCCAGGGCACGCGCGGCGAGGTGATAGGTGCCCAGCGCGTGCTCGAAGCGGGCGTGCGCCGCGCCCGGATAGACCAGGAACGCGTGGCCGAGCTGGCGCACGTAGCGGAGCCGCTGGAAGGCGGGCGTGTCCACGACGCGCACCGCGGCCGGCTCGAGGCGGATGTTCTGCCACAGGAGATCGCGGACGATCCGGCTCCTGGGCTCCTGACGCTCGGCGATCGGTGTCTCCTTCCCGCGGGCGCCGCGCAAGCCGATGGCCGCGCGGACTTTAGGCGGTGGAATGTGCACCGCGGCGCAGCACCGGGCCAGTATCGGCCCGGGTGCCAAATCGGCGCTGGTTGACATGCGGGCGTGCGAACGGACAGTCTATGGAGCCTGCGGGCGATGCCCCGCGACGGCCTCCCAGGCCCCGGTCCAGGCCGCGAGCACGGAATCTGCGGTTACGCAGCACCCGTACTCGGGAATCTCTAGACAACGCCAGCGCCCCGATGCCGGCGCGTTCCGGCCCAAGGAGGACGTGGTGGCCAGTCGAGTGACCGCGCCGACGACGAACAAGAAGCTGCTCGCCTGGGTGGACGCGGCGGAGGCGCTCTGCAAGCCGGACGCCGTGCACTGGTGCGACGGGTCCGACGAGGAGTACCAGGAGCTGTGCGAGGGCCTGGTGCGCGCGGGCACCTTCATCCGGCTGAACCCCGCGCGCCGTCCCCACTCCTTCCTCGCCCGCTCCCATCCCAGCGACGTCGCCCGGGTCGAGGAGCGCACCTACATCTGCGCCAGGACCCGCGACGACGCCGGCCCGACCAACAACTGGGAAGATCCCGCGACGATGCGGGCGAAGCTGAAGGAGCTGTTCGACGGCTGCATGCGCGGCCGCACGATGTACGTGATCCCGTTCTCGATGGGTCCCATCGGCTCGCCCATCGCACAGGTGGGCGTGCAGATCACGGACTCGGCGTACGTCACCGTCCACATGAAGATCATGACCCGCATGGGCCAGCGGGTGCTGGACGCCCTCGGCGACGGGTTCTTCGTGCCGTGCATGCACTCCGTGGGCGCGCCGCTCGCGCCGGGGCAGCCGGACGTGCCGTGGCCCTGCGAGGGCGACATCGCCCGGAAGTACATCGTCCACTTCCCGGACGCGCGCGAGATCTGGTCGTACGGCTCCGGCTACGGTGGGAACGCGCTGCTGGGGAAGAAGTGCCTGGCGCTGCGCATCGCGTCGGTGATGGCGCGCGACGAGGGATGGCTCGCCGAGCACATGCTGATCCTCGGCCTGGAGTCGCCGGCCGGCGAGCGCACCTACGTGGCGGGCGCGTTCCCGAGCGCGTGCGGCAAGACCAACCTGGCGATGATCGTGCCGCCGAAGGGCTTCGAGGGCTGGCAGGCGACCACGGTCGGCGACGACATCGCGTGGATCAAGCCCGCGGCGGACGGCACGCTGCGCGCGATCAACCCCGAGGCGGGGTTCTTCGGCGTGGCGCCCGGCACCAACCGGGAGACCAACCCCAACGCGATGGACACGCTGCGGGAGAACTGCATCTTCACGAACGTGGCGCTGACCGACGACGGGGACGTGTGGTGGGAGGGGATGGGGCCGGCGCCGGCGCACGCGATCGACTGGAAGGGCCGGGACTGGACCCCGGAATCGAAGGACCCCGCCGCGCACCCCAACTCGCGCTTCACCGCCCCGATCACGCAGTGCCCGTCGTACGATCCCGCCTGGGAGGACCCGGCCGGCGTGCCGATCAGCGCCTTCCTGTTCGGCGGGCGGCTGTCGACCACGTTCCCGCTGGTGTGCGAGGCGCTCGACTGGACGCACGGCGTGTTCCTGGCCGCGACCATGGGCTCGGAGGCGACCGCGGCGGCGCACGGGCTGGCGGGCGTGCGGCGCGATCCGTTCGCGATGCTGCCGTTCGTCGGCTACCACATGGCCGACTACTGGGGCCACTGGCTGGCGATGGGCGAGCGCGCCGGCCTCAAGCTCCCCCGCATCTACCGGGTGAACTGGTTCCGGCGCGACGAGGACAAGAAGTTCGCCTGGCCGGGCTACGGGCAGAACATGCGGGTGCTGAAGTGGATCGTGGACCGGGTGCGGGGCCGGGCGCGCGCCGCCGAGGGGCCGTTCGGCTACATGCCGCGCTGGCAGGACCTCGACTGGAAGGGACTCGACTACGGCCGCGCCGCCTACGCCAAGATCACCGACATCCGCAAGGAAGAGGCGCAGCGCGAGGTGGACAGCGTGCGGCGCTGGTTCCCCAAGCTGGGCGACCGGCTGCCGGTGGCGCTCCGTCTCGAGGTGGCGCGCCTGGCGGGACGGGTGGCGAGCCAGCCGGATACGTGGAGGGCGGAATAGAAGCCAAGTGAGAAGTGAGCGGTGAGGCGTGAGACGTTCACGTGAGCGGTGAGAAGCGAAAGGCGTGAGAGGGAGCTCACCTCTCACGCCTTTCACGTCTCACGGCATTCGCCTCTCACGTCTTACCTGAACGTCTCACCCCTCACGTCTCACCTCTCACGCCTCATCCCGTCAGTCCCAATGCTTCCGCTCCTGCGCATCCACCGCCGCGATCACCGCCATGTTGATGACGTCGTGCGCGTGGATGTCGCGCTGCAGGATGTGCACCGGCTTGTTCATCCCCACCAGGATCGGGCCGATGGCCTCGGCCTTGGCGATGGACTTCAGCAGCTGGTAGCCGATGTTGCCGGCGTTGAGCCCCGGGAAAATCAGCACGTTCGCCGGGCCGGTGAGGCGGCTGAAGGGATAGCTCCCCTTGAGGATCTTCTCCTCCAGCGCGGTCTCGGCCATCATCTCGCCGTCGGCCTCCAGGTCGGGCTCGCTCTCGTGCAGCAGGCGCACCGCCTCGGCCACCTTCTCCGTGGCCGGGAAGCGCGCGCCGCCGAAGTTCGAGAACGACAGGAACGCCACCCGCGGCGTGACGCCGAGCCGCTTCACCAGGCGCGCGGTCTCCGAGGCGATGTGCGCGAGGGTCTGCGCGTCGGGATCCACGTTCACCGTGGTGTCGGCGACGAAGTAGACGTTCTTCTCCACCACCATCATGAACACGCCGGCCAGCGCCTTGGCGTTCGGGTCCACGCCGATGGCCTGCAGCGGGGCGTGCAGCTTGTCGGGGTAGAACTGCTCGATCCCGCCGAGCATCGCGTCCGCGTCGTTCTCCGCCACCATCATCGAGGAGAAGTAGTGCGGGTGCTCGATCAGGCGCCGGGCGGAGGCGAGGGTCATGCCCTTGCGCTGCCGCTTCTCGAACAGCACCTGGGCGTAGCGCTCGCGCACGTCGGCGGTCCGGGGATCGATGACCGGGATGCCCGTCAGCTCGATCTCGATGTCCTTCGCCACCTTCTTGATCTGCGCCGGATCGCCGAGCACCACCGGCTTGGCGATCTTCTCGTCCACCAGGTTCCGCGCCGCGCGCAGGATCCGCGGATCCCAGCCCTCGGGGAAGACGATGCGCTGCGGCCGGGCGGCGGCGCGGGCGGTGAGCCCGCGGATCAGCGCCCGCGCGTAGCCCAGCCGGGCCTCCAGCTCCTCGCGGTAGGCCGCGAGGTCGATCTGCTTCCGCGCCACGCCGGTCCGCATCGCGGCCTCGGCGACGGCCGGCGCCTCCCACAGCAGCACCCGCGGATCGAGCGGCTTCGGGATCAGGTAGTCCACGCCGTAGTGCAGCCGGTCCACACCGTACGCGGTGCGCACCGCGTCCGGCACGTCCTGCTTGGCGAGGTCCGCGAGCGCGTGCGTCGCGGCCATCTTCATCTCCTCGTTGATCTTCTTCGCGTGCACGTCGAGCGCGCCGCGGAAGATGAACGGGAAGCCGAGCACGTTGTTGACCTGGTTCGGGTAGTCGGAGCGGCCGGTGGCGATGATCGCGTCGGGCCGGGCGGCGCGGGCGTCCTCGGGCATGATCTCGGGCGTCGGGTTGGCCAGCGCGAAGATCACCGGCTGCTTCGCCATGCCCTTCAGCATCTCGGGCGTCACGGCGCCCGCGACCGAGAGGCCCACCAGCACGTCGGCGCCGACCAGCGCGTCCTTGAGGTCGCGCGCGTCGGTCCGGTGCGCGTACGCCTGCTTGTACTTGTTGAGGTCGGTGCGGCCGGCGTGGACCACGCCCTTGGTGTCCACGATCGTGATGTGCTCGCGCTTCACACCGAGGCGGACGTAGTGGTTCGCGGTCGCGATGGCCGACGCGCCGGCGCCGCTGAAGACCACCTTGATCGCGTCCATCTTCTTCCCGGTCAGCTCCACCGCGTTCACCAGCGCCGCGCCGGAGATGATCGCCGTGCCGTGCTGGTCGTCGTGGAACACCGGGATGTCGAGCGCCTCGATCAGCTGCTCCTCGACCTCGAAGCAGTCGGGCGCCTTGATGTCCTCGAGGTTGATGCCGCCGACGGTGGGCTCGAGCATCTTGCAGAAGGCGATGCAGTCCTCGGGCTTCGGCGCGTTGATGTCGCAGTCGAACACGTCGATGTCCGCGAACGCCTTGAACAGGACGCCCTTGCCCTCCATCACGGGCTTGCCGGCCAGCGGGCCGATGTTCCCGAGCCCGAGGACCGCGGTGCCGTTGGACACCACGGCCACGAGGTTGCCGCGCGCCGTGTACTTGTAGGCGAGATCCGGATCCTTCTCGATGTCGAGGCACGGCTCGGCGACGCCCGGGGTGTAGGCGAGCGAGAGGTCGAGCTGCGTCTTGCACGGCTTGGTGAGGGCGATCTGGATCTTGCCGGGGCGGCCCTTCGAGTGGTATTCGAGCGCTTCCTGGCGTCGGACGGCCATGGCGACCTCAGCCGCCGCGGCCGCCCGGTGAGGAGCTGCTAGCCGCGCGCGGTGTCGAGAAGGTTGATCTTGTCCACGCGCTTCGCGTGGCGCCCGCCGCCGAACTCCGTGGCGAGGAAGGCGCGAACGATATCACCCGCAAGGCGTGTGCCGATCAGCGTGCCGCCGAGGGTGAGCACGTTGGCGTCGTTGTGCTCGCGTGCGTTCTGCGCGGTGGTGAGGTCGTAGCAGAGCGCCGCCCGGACGCCCGGTATCTTGTTGGCCGCCATGGCGCTGCCAATCCCGGCTCCGTCGATCATGATTCCGCGCCACGCGCGTCCGTCCGCCACGGCCCGGGCCACGGCGACCGCGAAATCGGGGTAGTCCACGGCCTCCGTGTTCCCGGTCCCGAGATCCAGCGGCTCGTAGCCCAGCTCGGCCAGCGCCGGCTTGAGGTGCTCCTTGAGCGGGTAGCCCCCGTGGTCGGCGCCGAGCGCGACCACGCGCCGCGCGCCGGTCCCGGACGGCGCCGGGGGTGCGTCGGGGCCTCCGTGCGCCCGTGCCTCCGTGGGTCCGTGCGCCGGCGCGTCCGTGCGTCCACCTTCCTCGAGCGCCACGCCGAGCTTCTGCGCGAGGTCGCGGGCCGCGGGGGTGACGATCGCGCCGGCAGGCACGCCGAGCGGCTGCTTCGATCTCGCGGCCGCGCGAACGTCGGCCTCCGTGACCACGCGGCGGCCGCTCATCGTCGCGGCGGCGGCTGCAGCTTGGACGCGACGTGATAGAGCAGCTGGATCGAGTAGCGGTCGGACTCGGTCAGGGCCAGGCGCGTCGGAACGGCGTACATCAGGTCGCCGGGATACGGGCTCTCGGAGAGCAGGCCGAGGGCGTGGCCGAGCTCGTGCGCGGTCACGAAGTGGTAGCAGCCGGCGACGGCGGCGCTGTCGAAGCCCGGGAAGGCCGCGATGTAGGACCGCATCGGCCCGGTGAGCGTCGTGCCGGTGACCGTGTCCGTGGCGAACTGGGTCAGGCCCTGGCACGCGCCGACCGAGTCGGCGTGCATCACGCGCGCGGCGTGCGCGGCGACCGGCAGGGACACCGGGTTGCGGACGACGATGTCGGCGATCGTCGAATCCGTCACCATGGTGTAGGACAGCTCCCCGCACCGGAACGCGCTCGCCCACAGGTCCATCCCGATCCTGGTGTTGGCCCGCAGGGCGCCGGCCGACTCGGCGTACACGCGCAGCGGCATGTACGAGGACGGCCAGTGGAACACGACGTTGGTGTCGCCGTTGAAGTCGAAGTTGTAGGCCGTGGCGTTCGGCTCGAAACACTGGCCCGTGGTCACCTTGTCGCCGCACGCGGCGGCCAGCGCGAGCGCCGCGCCGCAGGCGAGCCACGCGGGCCAGGGAGGCACACGGCGTCGAAGGCGGATCACGCCCGGAACGAAACCATCGGTGCGCGACGGGCGCAACCGCGCGTCAGAAGCCTTCGGGGAAGGCGTGGCGTCCGATGAGGGGCACGAACCGGCAGCCGCCGGCGTCGCGGGTGACGAGCCCGCCGGGCCCCAGCGTGCCGACCAAGAGCTCCTGCAGCGCGAGGTCGCCCACGGGGACGGCGATCCGCCCGCCGGGTGCGAGCTGCTCGACCAGCGGCCGCGGGATGCCCGGCGCGGCGGCGGTCACGAGGATGGCGTCGAAAGGCGCCGCCTCGGGCCAGCCGAGCGACCCGTCGCCGACGCGGTAGTCCACGTTCCCCAGGCCGAGCGCGGCGAGCCGCTGCTCGGCGCAGGCGGCCAGCGCGCCGATCCGCTCGACGGTGAACACCCGGCGCACCAGGTGGGCGAGGACGGCGGTCTGGTAGCCCGAGCCCGTGCCGATCTCGAGCACCCGGTCGGTGCGGCGCGGCTCGAGGACGGCGGTCATGAGCGCGACCATGTAGGGCTGCGAGATGGTCTGGCCGTGGCCCACCGGCAGCGGCGCGTCGTCGTAGGCGGCGTCGCCGAGGGTGGCGGGGACGAAGCGGTGGCGCGGGATCGCGGCCAGCGCGGCCAGGGTGCGGGCGTGGCGCACGCCGCGCGCCGCGATCTGGACGGCGACCATGCGCCGCCGCGCCGCCCGCGCCTCGTCAACGCGCACCGCGGCTCCCGGTGGGGCGCGGAATCGCTTGCGGCGGACCGTCGCCGTCGGTAGGTTCGCGCCGGACAGGCGCACGGAGCGCCGCCCCCGAGGACGCATGACCGAGATCGTCCGCACCCACGTGCTGGTCGCCGGCGAGGCGGCCGCGCGACCCGCCGGCCTCGCCGCCGCGCTCGAGCAGGCCGGCTTCCGCGTCGAGGAGCTGCCCGCGGGCGGCGACCTCGCCGCGGCCGCCGAGGCGTCCTCGCCCGACGCGGTGCTGCTGTGCGTCGGCCCGTCGGCCGACGCGCAGATCGGGAAGCTCAAGCAGCTGCGGGAGACGGTGCAGGCGTGGTCGGACCTGCCGCTGGTCGTGCTCGCGGCCCGCGCCGAATCGCTGCCGGACCTGCTGTTCGCCGGCGCCGACGACGCGGTCGCCGCCCCGGCGAGCGGCGCCGAGCTGCGGGCGCGGCTCGAGCGGCTGCTGGCGCGGCGCGAGGAGCTGCGCGAGCTGCGGACGACGCTGCGGGCGCGCGAGCTGCTGTTCGACATCTTCCAGGAGGTGTCGGCCGCGCTCCGGGCCGAGGAGATCTTCCAGACGCTGGTGCGGCGGGTGGGCCAGGCGCTGTCGCTGTCGCACTGCTCGTTCGTGGTGACCTCGCCCGGCGCCGACCACGGCCGCGTGGTCGCGGTCTACGAGAACCCCTCGGTCCGCGACATGCGGGTCGAGCTGACGCACTACCCCGAGATCCAGGAGGCGCTGCGCACCGAGCGTCCGGTGGTGATCGAGGACGTCAAGGAGCACCCGCTGTTCGCGACCATCCGCGACAAGTGGGACGCGCAGGCGGTCGAGACCAACATCCGCTCCGCGGTGGCGCTGCCGGTGTTCGTGCAGGGGACGCCCGCCGGCGTGTTCTTCCTGCGCACCCGGCAGGGCGATCCCGACCTCACCAGCCGCGACATCGCCCTCGCCGACACGATCGCCAAGGCGGCCGCCAAGGTCCTCGAGAACGAGGAGAAGCGCGCGGCGGTGTTCCGGCGCCAGCTCAACGCCGGGGCGCTGGACGTGCTGACCGGGTGCGCGAGCCTGGACGGGCTGGACCGGCGGCTGCGCGACGAGTACGAGCGCGCGCGGCGCTACCGGCTGCGGTTCTGCTTCGTGGTGCTGGACGTGGACAAGTTCCGCACCCTCAACGAGCGGCTGGGCGCGCAGGCCGGCGACCGGATCCTGGCCGACATCGGCCAGCTGCTGCAGCGGGAGCTGCGCTCGCCGGACTTCGTGGCGCGCTACGGGGGCGACGAGTTCGCGCTGGTGCTGCCGGAGACCGACGCGCGCGGGGCGCGCAACTTCGTCCAGCGGCTCGTCGCGGCGGTCGCGAAGCACAACTTCCCCGACATGGGCGGCGAGCGGCCCGGGTTTTCCGCGGGCATCGTCTCGTTCCCTCACCCCGAGGCCCTCCGGCCCGAGGACCTGTTCGCCCTGGCCGACGCCGCCCTGGCGAAGGCCAAGACCTCCACCGACGACCGGATCGCCATCGCCGCCTCCCCGGCGGGCTGAGTCGGCGCGCCCGCTACTCGAGCCCCGGCCGGCCGGCGCGGAAGTCCCGGCCGCAGCGCGGGCAGTGGAGGCCGCCGCCGGGAGGCTCGGTGAGCGCGTAGTCGAAGCTCCGCCCGCAGCCGCATTCGGCCACCAGGCTCTGGTACCCGCACACGATGCAGAAGCCGTCGTCCGGCGCGTAGAGCCGGAACCGCCCGCAGGTCTCGCACAGCTTGGCCACCCGCTCCGGCGCGGTCACCGGCGCCGCCGCAGCCAGGCGATGGGGTCGAGGGCCTTCACCTGTCCCGGCTGGCCCGCCGCCTCGCCCCGGATCTGGAACTCGATGTGCGGGCCCTCGTCCGAGGTCTCGCCGCCGGAGCGGCCGATGACCTGGCCGCGGGTCACGGCCTCGCCGTTGCGCACCGCGATCTCGCTCAGGTAGAGGTACACGCTGTAGAACCCGGCGCCGTGCTCGACCACGACCGAGGGGCCGTAGGTGCCGAGCGAGCGGGTGCTGCGCACGGTGCCGTCGGCGATGGCCTTGACCGGCGTGCCGCGCGCGACCGCGATGCCGATGCCGTCGCGGCGCACCACGGTGTTGTTGGCGAGCTGCTGCCGGCCGAAGCGGTAGATGATGTCGCCGTCCACCGGCCAGTCGAGCCGGCCGAGGTCGGCGGTGCGGATGCGCGCCGGCGCCGCCGCGGCGCCGCGGCCGGCCTCCGCGAGCCGGCGCCGCTCGAACCCGGCGATGATGTCGTTCAGCCGCGCCTCGTCCTTGACGAGCTGCGCCAGCCGCTGCCGCGTCTGCTCGGCCTCGCGCTGCGACTCGCGCAGGCTCTTGGCGCTCTGCTGCTCCAGCTGCCGGTAGCGCTGGTTCTCCTCGGCGCGCTCGTCGCGGCGCCGCGACAGCGCCCCCTGCAGGTTGAGCAGCACGTTGCGGCCGTTGGCGGCGCTGTCGCGCAGGGCCTCGACGTCGGCCACCAGCTGCCGGTCCTGGCGGCTGATCAGGTAGAGGTACTTGTAGCGCGAGGCGAGGTCGCCGAACGACTCGGCGGCGAGCAGCACCTGCGCCTGGTAGAGCGGGCCGCGCTTGGCGATCTCGACCAGGCGATGCTCCAGGATCGCGCGCTTCTCGGCCAGCGCGTCCTGCGCGATGATGAGGTCCGCCGTCTTGCGGCCGATCTGCGAGCCCATCGCGGCGATCTGCAGGTCGAGCTCGGAGACGATCCGGCCGGTGGTGCGCACCTGCTCGCGCAGGTTCACCACCTCGCTGGAGAGCGAGTGCACCTGGCCGCGCAGCCGCTCCATCTCGGCCTGCAGCCGCTGGCGCTCGCGCCGGATCTCGACCAGGCGCTGCTGGCTGTTCTCGAGGGCCGTGTCGGCGGGCTGCTGCGCGGCCAGCGGGCCCGCCAGCAGGGCCGCGAGCGCGGCGGCGAGCAGGGCAGGGGCGCCCGCCCGGCGGGGCATCAGACGCTGCGGAGGTGCCGGCCGATGCTCACCAGGCTGCCGGCCAGGCCGAGCAGCCCGCCGGCGGCGATGCCCGCGAGCGATTCGCCGGTCGTGAAGAAGTCCGCCTTCAGCAGCCACGCGTCCACCATCGCGTAGGCGCCGTAGCACAGCAGCACCGCCAGGGCGCCGCCCAGGAGTCCCTTGATCAGCCCGTCGAGCAGGAACGGGCGCCGCACGAACCCGTCGGTGGCGCCCACCAGCCGCATGATGGCGATCTCGTGCCCGCGGTGCAGCACCGCCATCCGGATGGTGGTGCCGATGATGATGACGGCCACGATGGCGAACGCCGCGCCCACCACCACGCCGACCGCGCCGGCGATGTTGCGCAGGTGGTCGAGCTTGGCGACCCAGTCGCTGCCGTAGCGCACGTCGTCCACGAAGTCGAAGCCGCGCATCCGCTCGGCCACCAGGGCGGCGTGGCGCGCGTCGCGGAGCTCGGGCTTGAGGCGGATCTCGAGCGAGGCCGGGAGCGGGTTGGCCTCCTGCTGCTGGAAGATGTCGCGGAACTCGGGCAGCTCGCGGCGGGCCCGCGCCAGCGCGGCCTCCTCCGACACGTGGGTGACGCTTTCGACCTCCGGGAAGGCCTGGACGTCGGCCGCGGCCGTCGCGACGGTCTCGTCCGGCGTGCCGTGCCGCAGGTACGCCACCACCTCCACGCGCTCGGCCACGCTCCCCATCACGCGCTGGACGTTCACCGTCACCAGCCCGAACAGGCCGAACACGAACAGCGAGAACGCGATGGTCGTCACCGACAGCGCCGAGAGCAGCGGCGCGCGGCGGAAGGCGAGCACGGTCTCGCGGACGACCAGGTTCACGGCGCGGGCTCCTCGGCCTCGGCCGCGCTCTCGGAGGAGTCGTACGCCACCGCGCCGTGCTGCAGCTCGACCAGGTGCGCTCCCGGGAAGCCCTTCACCAGGTCCAGGTCGTGGGTGGCCATCAGCACGGCGGTCCCCGCGGCGTTGATGTCGCGGAGCAGCTGGAAGATCCCGCGGGTGGCGCGCTCGTCGAGGTTGCCGGTGGGCTCGTCGGCCAGCAGCACCACCGGCTCGTTGACCAGCGCGCGGGCGATGGCCACGCGCTGCTGCTCGCCGCCCGACAGCTCCCGCGGGTACTGGTGCGCCTTGGCCACCAGGCCCACCTGGGTGAGCACCCGCATCACCCGCGGGGCGATGGCCGAGCGGCGGGCGCCGGTCACCTCGAGGGCGAAGGCGACGTTCTCCTCGGCGGTGCGGTCCTCGAGCAGGCGGAAGTCCTGGAACACGATGCCCAGCCGCCGCCGCAGCCGCGGCACGTCGCGCGGGCTGATGCGCCCCGAGGAGAAGCCGGACACCCGCACCTCGCCGCTGGTGGGGAGCTCGGAGATGTAGATCAGCTTCAGGGCGGTGGTCTTGCCGGCGCCGCTGTGCCCGGTGAGGAAGCAGAACTCGCCCTTGGGCACGTGGAAGGACACGTCGGTGAGCGCGGCGCCCTTGGCGTACGCCTTGGTGACCTGGCTGAACTTGATCACGGCCGCAATTTACGGCCGCCTTCAGGCGGCGGCGAGTCCTCGGGCGAGATCCTCGATCAGGTCGTCGGCATCCTCGAGGCCCAGGGAGAGGCGCAGGAAGCCGTCGGGAATGCCGGCCGCGGCGCGCTCGTCGGCCGTGAGGCCCGCGTGCGAGGTGAACCGCGGCTCCGACACCAGGGACTCCACGCCGCCCAGGCTCGGGGCGTGGGCCACCAGCCGCAGCGCCCGCAGGCAGCGGTCGGCGGCGCGGGCGCCCCCCGCCAGCTCGACGCCGACCATGCCGCTGAACCCGTCGAGCACCTTGGCGGCGAGCGCGTGGTCGGGGTGCGAGGCGAGGCCGGGGTAGTGCACGCGCCGGACCTTGGGCTGCTCCGCGAGCCAGGTGGCGACGGCGAGGCCGGTGCGGTTGTGCCGCTCCATCCGCACGCCGAGGGTCTTGAGCCCGCGCTCGATCAGCCAGGCCGCGTGCGGGTCGAGGGCCTGGCCCCACAGCTTCATCCGCTCGCGCACCTCGTCCACCAGGGTGGCGGCGCCCGCGACGGCGCCGGCGATGATGTCGGAGTGGCCGTTGAGGTACTTGGTCGCGCTGTGGATCACCACGTCGGCGCCGTGCTCGAGCGGCCGGTAGTTCATCGGCGTCGCGAACGTCGAGTCCACCAGCAGGGCGATGCCCTCGGACGAGGCGAGGGTCGCGAGCCACTCGACGTCGAGCAGCCGCATCAGCGGGTTGGTCGGCGACTCGACGAAGATGGCGCGCGTGGTCTTGCGCAGCTTGCTGCGCCAGTCGCGCCGGCGGTCCGGGTTGACGAAGGACACGTCGATGCCGAACCGGGTGAACTCCTCCCGGAACAGCCGCCGGGTGCCGCCGTAGATCCACTCGCTGGAGAGGAGGTGGTCGCCGGGGCTCAGCACCGCCAGGTGCGCCAGGGCGGTCGCGCCCATCCCGCTCGCCACGAAGATGGCGGCCTCGGCGCCCTCGAGCCCCGCCAGGCGCTCGGCCAGGCGGAGCTGGTTGGGGTTGTTGCCGTAGCGGGTGTACAGCACCTCGTCGGTCGAGCCGTACGCGCTGACGAAGGTGCTCGACTGGAAGATGGGCGGCGCGACCGGCTCGTGCGCCGCGCGCGCGGACGCACGGCCGTGGATCGCGACGGTGGACCGGCCCGGCGTGCGGCGCGGCATCGGCGTCAGGCGGCGGTCAGCGGCAGGTAGTGCCGGTCGGCCGCCGGGATCACGAGGCGGCGCTCGGCCAGCTGGGCGAGCGCGCGGTGCATCTCGTCCACCGGCCAGGCCAGCTCCGCCGCCAGGTCCTCGGGGCGGGCGGACCCGGCGCGCACCACCTGCTCCCACACGGCGCGCATCAGGTCGGTGACGAAGCCCAGGAGCCGGGTGCCGCCGCCGCGCTCCTCGCCCACCAGCGCGAGGCCGTGGCGCCGCAGCACGTCGTCGATCTGGTCGGCGTGCGCCTCGGCGAGGCCGCGCACCACGAAGTACACGGCGCGGTCCCGGCCGCCGGCGGTGCGCATCAGGAGCTGCGCCACGACCTCGTCGGCGCACGAGCAGTCGAGCACGCGGACCTCGGAGAAGTCGAGGACCACGACGGTGACGTCGGGGTGCTCCTGGAGGTGCGCCTCGATGCCGCTGCGGACGGCGCGGCCGGTGGCGCGGGTGACGAGGTCGCTGTGGAACTCGCACATGCTGCGGGAGAGCACGGCCCGGACGTCGATTTCGGCGATCACCGCTCCTCCCGCACCGTCCCGGGGACCACGAGCTGCAGCTGCGCGCCCGGGAACGGCGGCAGCCCGTCCGCCAGCGGCACGTCCTCGTCCCAGTCCGGCACCCGCACGATGCGCCCGGTGCCGCTGCGGATGGAGAGCTTGGCCTTCCAGCGCTCCGCCCACATGCGGATGCCGCGCAGCCCCTGCCCGCGGCCCGGGTCGCGGTACTTGCTGATCCCGTGGATCAGCGCGGCCTCGAGCGCGGTGGCGTCGCTCCACCGGTCGCCGTAGCGCCGGGCCTGCGTGGCCTCGAGCGTGTGTCGGAATCCGACGCCGGCGTCTCCCACCGCGATGACCACGACCCGCCGGCCGAGCCGCCGCCGCCAGGTGTAGGCGTGCACCGCGACCCAGCCGCCGGTGCCGGCGTGCTCCACAATATTTTGACAAGCCTCCGAAAGCGCCATACCGAATCCGATGGTGGCCTTGGCGTCGAGCCCGAGCTCGGTGTCGAGGATCGCCGCGGAGCGGGTCTGGATCCGGTCCACCACGCGGTGCACGTCGCCGGCGACCGCGACCGGCGTCACCTCGAGCAGCACCGTGGTCTCGGCCGGCTGCCGCTTCGGCACCGCGCCGTGGATCTCGAACAGCGGCTCCGCCTGCTCGAAGAAGCCGGTGTGGGCCCAGTAGCGCGCGACGTCGGCGTCGGCCGGCACCGTGAGGAGCGGCTTGCCGCCGCCCCGCTGCGCGAGCGCGCGGCCGGCGCACAACAGGCCCACCAGGCCGAACGGCGAGGCCCACTCGGTGGCGTGGGCGTCCACCAGCACGCGGCCGGTGCCGTCCTGCGCGGCCAGGGCGGCGGCGAACGCCTCGAAGGAGCGGTCGTCGAACGACGCCGGGACCTCGACGACGGCGGTCACGCGGCGCCCGAGGGCGCGAGCGCGCCGCGCAGGTGGTGCTGCAGGCCCGTGGCGCCGCGGTAGGTGACGTTGCGGCGCGCCATCCGGTTGGCGGCGCGCAGCGCCGGCTCGAGCGCGTCGCCGGCCAGCAGGCGCGCGAACAGCGTCGCCCCGAACACGTCGCCGCAGCCGGTCGGGTCCCCGCTCACCGGCCCGCCCTCGGCCTCGATGCGCGCGGTGCGGGCGACCTGCGCCGCGGCCGGGCCCGTCGGCGCCGCCGCGCCCTCGAACCCGTCGAACCCCGGCGCCGCGACGTAGGCCGCGCCGCGCGCGCCCAGGGTCACGCACACCGCCCGCACGCCGCGCGCGACCGCGTGCGCGGCCAGCGACAGCGGCTCGCCGCCGAGCTGCAGCATCTCGTCCTCGTTCACCTGCACGACGTCGAAGCAGGCCAGCCAGGCCAGCGGCGCCTCGATGGGCCGGAGGTGGCGGATCCCGTCGGCCCGGATGCCCAGCGCCAGGCTGTGGAGGTCCCCGTACAGCGGGCGCCGGTAGGCCTGCCGCAGCGCCTGCGCCGTGGCGAGATCGCACTCGAAGCCGGTGATGAAGTTGACGTACAGCGCGTCGAGGTCGAGGACCATCGGGCCCAGCTCCTCCCAGGTCCACGGCGGCACGCCGCCCTGGAGGCCCTCGCAGCGCCGCGCGCTGTCCTGGTAGTTGAGCCGCACCCGCGGGTTGGTCGCGGGCACCTCCACGAACCGCCCGCCGCGCGCCGCCGGCAGGCTGCGGAGGAAGGCGTGCGCGCTCCCGGCGAGGTCGCGCCCGACCTTGACGACCGGGACGACCTGCCAGTCGTCGGCGAGCGACGCGTCGAGCGCGGCGAGGGCGTAGCTGATGCCGCCCCACTCCTCGAAGGGCGCCGCGGCGGGATCGCGGCCGACGATCGTGTCCCAGATCATCGTGCCGACGACGCCGAGCTTCTTCAGACGTCCCCCCACACGTCGTGCTTGAAGCCGGCCACCGCGCCCACGACGCCCGCGGTGCCGGGCAGCTCGCCGGGGACGATGCGGCACCGGTCCACGGCGGGCTTGAAGGCGCGCCGCTTGACCTCGCCCCGGAGCGGCACGAACAGCTGGTCGCCCGCCATGGTGACGCCGCCCACGATCACGACCGTGTCCGGGTTGAAGATGTTGACCAGGTTGCCGACGCCCGCGCCGAGGAACTTGGCGGTGTCGCGCACGATCTCGAGCGCGTACTCGTCGCCCGCTTTGGCGGCCTCGTACACGGTCTGGGCGGTGATCTTCGCGAGGTCGCCGCCCACCCGCGCGGGCAGGTCGCTCTCCGCGCCGGTCTCGATCCCCTCGATGGCGCGCGCCGCGATGGCGGGCCCCGACGCGTAGGCCTCGAGGCAGCCGTAGTTGCCGCACTTGCAGCGCCGGCCCGTCGAGTCGATGGTCGTGTGGCCGACCTCGCCCGCGACGCCGGACGTCCCGTAGTACAGCTTGCCGTCGATCACGATGCCGCCGCCGATGCCGGTCCCGATGGTGAGCCCCACCACGAACCGCGAGCCGCGCGCCGCGCCGGCCCACCACTCGCCGTAGATGGCGCAGTTGGCGTCGTTGTCGAGCGAGGCGGGCAGGCCCGTCGCCTCGCTCACCAGGTCGCGCAGCGGCAGGTCCCGCCACCCGAGGTTCGGCGTGAGCAGCACCACGCCGCGCTCGCGGTCGAGCGGCCCGGGCGAGCCGATGCCCACGCCGGCGATCCGGTCGCGGGTGACGCCGGCGGACCGCTGCGCCTCGGCGATCGAGCCCTGCACCAGCCGCGCGATCCGGCCGACCACCGCCTGCGGCCCCTCCTCGGGCAGGGTCGGCGCCTGGCCGACCCCGAGCACCGCGGAGCCGTCCTCGGCCACGGTCCCGACGACGATGTTCGTGCCGCCGATGTCGACGCCCACCAGGTACCGCATCGTCAGGCTCCGTAGCGTTTGGGGACAATCTGGAGCAGGGTCCGCACCTCGGCCAGCACGCGGCTGATGGGGATCTCGCGCATGCACTTGTGGTGGCCGAGCGGGCAGGCCGGCGGGCCGTGGTGGTGGCAGGGCCGGCACTCGAGCGGCTCAGGCTCGACGATCCGCGACCACGGCGCGCGCGCGGCGAAGCCGAACAGCGGCGCCGTCGGGCCGTAGATCTCGACGGTGGCGGTGTTGGTCGCGGAGGCGAGGTGCACCGGGGCCGAGTCGTTCGACACCAGCACCCTGGCGCGGCGGATCAGCTCGCCCGCGGCCAGGATCGAGAGCCGCCCGATCCCGTCCGCCACCGGCGTCGCGGCGCCGAGCGCCGTGCGGATCTGGCGGGCGTCGGCGCGGTCGCCCGCGCCGCCCACCAGCGCGAGCGGGATCTCCGCCGAGAGCGCGCGCGCCAGCTCGGGGAAGAACGGCCAGCGCTTCGAGCCCCACTGCGAGCCGGGCGCGAGGACCACGAACTCGCCGTGGATGCCGGCCTCGGCGAGCAGGGCGTCCACCGCCGAGCGCTCCTCCGGGCCGGGGAAGATCTCCGGCTCGCGCCGCTCGGGCGCGCCGTCGGCCAGCGCGAGCAGCCGCTCGACCTGGTGCGGCTCGCCGCGCGGCGCCACGGAGTGGGTGTGCAGGAACGCGCCCGGCGCGTCGCGGAAGCCGATCCGGCGCGGGATGCCGGCGGCGACGGCGAGCGCCGCCGAGCGCACGCTGGACTGCGCGAGGTAGGCGGCGGCGTAGTGCCGGCGCCGCAGCAGCCGCGCCAGCCGGACGAACCCCGCGATCCCCGAGTCCCGGCCGCGCTTGTCGTAGGGGATGCGGTCGCGGATGCTGGGATGGTTGCGGAGCACCCCCACCGCGGCCGGCTGCACCACCACGTCCACCAGGGCGCCGTGCCGCTCGGCGGCGCGGCGGATCAGGGGCGTCGTCAGGATCACGTCGCCGAAGAACGCGGTCTGGATCACCAGGCCCCGCCCGGCGGTCCGGGCGCCGCTGGGCCGCGGGGCCGCCTCCGCCTCCGCGGGCGCGCGCGCCGCGCCGCTGGTGCGCGGGGGCGGCGCGGTCACTCGACCTTCAGCACGGCGAGGAAGGCCTCCTGCGGGATCTCGACCGCGCCCACCTGCTTCATCCGCTTCTTGCCCGCCTTCTGCTTCTCGAGCAGCTTGCGCTTGCGGGTGACGTCGCCGCCGTAGCACTTGGCGAGCACGTTCTTGCGCAGCGGCCGCACGGTCTCGCGCGCGATGATCTTCGAGCCGATCGCCGCCTGGATGACCACCTCGAACAGCTGCCGCGGGATCAGCTCGCGCAGCTTCCCCGCCAGCTTCTTCCCCCACTCGAACGCCTTGTCGCGGTGGATGATGACGCTGAACGCGTCCACCGCGTCGCCGTTGATGAGCATGTCGAGGCGCACCAGGTCGTCGGTGCGGTAGGCGGCGAACTCGTAGTCGAGCGACGCGTAGCCGCGCGACAGGGTCTTCAGCTTGTCGTAGAAGTCGAGGATGATCTCGGCGAGCGGGAACTCCCACTCGAACTCGACCCGCACGGTGTCGAGGTACTTCATGCCGAGGTACCGGCCGCGCCGCTCCTGGCCGAGCCGCATCAGCGCGCCGATGTACTCGGCCGGCGAGATGATGCGCGCCCGGACGTAGGGCTCCTCCACCCGGTCC
Organism: Gemmatimonadales bacterium; assembly: GCA_035623755.1. Taxonomy (GTDB): domain Bacteria; phylum Gemmatimonadota; class Gemmatimonadetes; order Gemmatimonadales; family JACORV01; genus Fen-1245. The sequence continues at coordinate 28,340 of DASPSV010000117.1, read as the reverse complement.
ACCTGGGAGCCGGTCGGCATCCGGCTCGGGTTCTCGACCACCACCTTCTCGCCGCTGGTGAGGTACACGTCGTACTCCACGTTCGGCACCGTGGTCACCAGGTCGAGCCCGAACTCCCGCTCCAGCCGCTCCTGCACGATCTCCATGTGGAGCAGGCCGAGGAAGCCGCAGCGGAAGCCGAAGCCGAGCGCCACCGACGTCTCCGGCTCGTAGTGGAGCGAGGCGTCGTTGAGCTGCAGCTTGGCGAGCGCGTCGCGCAGGTCCTCGTACGCTTCGGGCTGCGTCGGGTAGAGGCCGGCGAACACCATCGACTTCACGTCGCGGTAGCCCGGCAGCAGCTCGGCGGCGCGGCGGTCGGCGTCGAAGATCGTGTCGCCCACCCGCGTGTCCTTCACGTCGCGGAAGTTGGCGACCAGGTAGCCGACCTCGCCGGCCGACAGCTCCGGTGCCGGCCGGTGCTCGAGCTGGAGCCAGCCCACCTCGGCCACCTCGTACCCGCCCTCGTGCGAGCCCATCGCGATGGCGGTCCCCGCGCGGACCACGCCGTCCACCACCCGGATCGACGGGATCGCGCCGCGGTAGCGGTCGTAGTACGAGTCGAAGATCAGCGCCCGCAGCGGCGCCGCCGGGTCGCCCGTCGGCGCCGGCACGCGCCGCACCACCGCCTCGAGCAGCTCGGGGATGCCGCGGCCCTCCTTGGCGGAGACGAGCAGGATCTCGTCCGGGTCGGCGCCGATCAGGTCGTGCAGCTCGGCCTTGCGCTTCTCCGGCTCCGCCGAGGGCAGGTCGATCTTGTTGAGGACGGGGATGATCTCCAGCCCGGCCTCGAGGGCGAGGTACAGGTTGGAGACGGTCTGCGCCTGGATGCCCTGGGCCGCGTCCACCACCAGGATGGCGCCTTCGCAGGCGGCGAGAGAGCGGGACACCTCGTAGGTGAAGTCCACGTGCCCGGGTGTGTCGATGAGGTTCAGCTCGTAGGCCTGGCCGTCCTTCGCGGTGTAGGCCATGCGCACGGCGTTGAGCTTGATGGTGATGCCACGCTCGCGCTCGAGGTCCATGGTGTCGAGGACCTGGTCGCGCATCTCCCGGCGGCTCAGCGTGCCGGTCGCCTCGATCAGGCGGTCGGCGAGCGTGGACTTGCCGTGGTCGATGTGGGCCACGATGCAGAAGTTCCGGATCCGGGAGGCGTCCATGAGAGGGCAGAAAGATAGCGATCAGGGCACGGATTCGTTGCCAGACGCCAAGTTGCCGGTGATTGCCAGCCTGCAGGACTCAGAACAAACTCGGCTCCCCTTCCGTCTCCCACGGCTCCGCGTAGGGCTCGAGCGCCTGGCGATAGGTCGCGAACAGCACCGGCGGCGCCTTGACGCGGCCGCGCTCGAGCATCGCGCGCAGCATCAGGGCGTTCGCCGGTCCCTTGCCCTCGAAGTGGTTGTTGGTGACGACGTAGACGTCCGCGACGCCCTCGCCGGCGGCCAGCGACCGGATCCGGTCCACCCACGGCGCCAGCTCCTTGGCGGTGTAGAGGTAGTCGTAGCGCTGCGCCGCGTCCTCCTGCTCGCCGAACCAGTGCTCGTAGTTGCGGCCGTGGAAGCGCACGTAGCCCGTCGCGCTGGTGGCGTGGGCCGCGGGCGTGAAGGACTGGCCGATGAGCGGCTGGTCGATGTTGGCGACGCCGAGGCCGAGGTCGCGGAACAGCGGCAGCTCGTCCTCGCGCGCCCAGCCGCCGTGCCGGACCTCCACCACCAGCGGCCAGCCGCGGAACGTCTCGGCCAGGCGTGCCAGCAGCTCGCGGGTCGGCTTGCCCGGCTTGAACGACCAGGGGAACTGCGCCAGCAGCGCCCCGAGCCGGTTCTCGTCCCGCAGCACCTCGAGGCCCTCCGCGACCTCGCGGATCTCGTCGGGCGTCCACGGCGTCCCGCGGTCGTGGGTGAAGCGCTGCCACAGCTTGACCGTGAAACGGAACCGCGGGTTCGCCGAGACGCGCCGGACCCAGGACTGGTAGGTGCGGGCGGGCTGCGGCCGGTAGAAGGTGGAGTTGACCTCGATGGTGTCGAAGTACGCGGCGAGGAAGCCGAGCGCGTCGAACCGCGAGGGCACGTCGGCGGGATACACGTGGCCCGGCGAGTCGGGGTACGACCAGCCGGCCGGCCCGATCCGGATCACGAGCCCGCCCGGTTGGCGAGCTCGAGGCCGAGGTAGAAGGCCAGCCGCGCCACCCGGGCGGCCTTGTCGGCGTCGACGCGATCCACCGCGTCGGACGCGCGGTGGTAGTCCGCGTGCAGCCCGGTGAACAGCGCCACGCTCGGCACGCCGGCCTCCGCGAACGGCACGTGGTCGGAGCCGCCGCCGTACTCGATCACCGGCCGCAGGCGCAGCTCGGGGTGGGAGGCCGCGACGGCCAGGCCGAGCGTGTCCAGCGCGGTCACGGCCACGGCGCGCAGCCGCACCGAGTCGGGCGCGTTGCGGCTGATCATGTCCAGGGCGACGGCGGCCACGGTCCGGGCGATCGGCACGGCGGGATTGGCGACGTACCAGGTGCTGCCGAGCAGCCCCCGCTCCTCCCCCGACACCAGCAGGAAGAGCATCGAGCGGCGGGGGCGCGGCGCCAGTCCCGCGTACGCCCGCGCCAGCTCCAGCACCGCGGCGCTGCCGGAGGCGTCGTCGTCGGCGCCGTTGCAGATCGAGTCCGCGCCGTCGGCCGCGCAGCCCTGGCCGCTCGTGGCCGTGCCGATGTGGTCGAGGTGCGCGACGAAGACGACGACCTCGGCGCGCAGCTGCGCGTCCGCGCCCGGCAGCACCGCGGCCGCGTTGGGCGAGGTGAAGCCGCGCTCGCTCCAGGTCTGGAGGTAGCCGGCACCGAAGGCGGGCTCGAGGCCGAAGGCGGCCAGCGCGCGGGCCGCGTACAGGGCCGCGCCGTCGAGCTGCGGGCTGGGCGTGGCGCGGCCGAGCATCGAGTCGTCGGCGAGGGCGGCGATGCGGGCGAGGATCGTGGCGGCGGTGATGCTCTCGGCGCGCGCCGCCGAGGGCGACGTCGGCTCGCCGGCGCACGCGGCGAGGGCCGCGACGGCGCCGAGCAGCGCGAGCAACGGGCGAGGGCCGGTCATCCGTGCCTCCGCGGCGGCGGATGAGTGGGAATATCCGGAAACGCCGCGCCCGGCGGAAGGGCGGCTCCGCCCATCGCGCGGGAGCGGAGCGGCGGCGGCGCTACCGCCCGCCGGGAGCCACGATGCGGCGGTAGCTGTCGGGGTTCCACGCGGGCGGCGCGGCGGCGTCGGCGACCGCGAGGCCGAGGTAGAAGTCGAGCCGCACGATCCTCGCCTCCTGGTCCGCCTCGATCTTGTCCACCGAGTCGGTGGCGCGGTGGTAGTCGCGGTGCAGGCCGGTGGTGAAGAACAGGATCGGCACGCCCTTGCGGGCGAAGTTGTAGTGGTCGGACCGGAAGAAGAGGTTCTCGCGGGGCAGGGTGTCGCCCAGCACGCGGATCCGCAGCTCCGGGTGGCTCGCGGCGACGCTGTCGGCGAGCGGGCCGAGGGACGAGTGCTCCTTGCCGATGCCCAGCACGCCGTCGGACGGATTGCGCCCGATCATGTCGGTGTTGAGGTCGGCCACGGTGGCGGCGAGCGAGACGGTGGGATGGTCCGCGTACCAGCCGCTGCCCCACAGGCCGCGCTCCTCGCCCGACACCGTCATGAAGACCAGCGAGCGGCGCGGGTGCGGGTCGAGCCGCGCGAACGCCTGCGCCAGCTCCACCACGGCCACCGTGCCGGAGCCGTCGTCGTCGGCGCCGTTGCAGATCGTGTCGGCGCCCGTGGCGCGGCATCCCTCGTCGCCGCTCGCGGTGCCGATGTGGTCCATGTGGCCGGTGAAGAACACGTACTGGTCCTTGAGCCGCGGATCGCTGCCCTCGAGCACGCCGATCACGTTGGGCGCGGAGGCCTCGCGGTCCACGACGCGCCGGACGTCCACCGTCGCGGTGACGCCGGCGAGCGGCCGCACCGCGGGTGCAGCGCCGGGCGCGAGCAGCGCGGCGGGGTCTTCGCCGGCGGCGCGCAGCACCTCGGCGGCGCTGCTGTCCCGCACCTCGTAGATGGAGATGTCGAGGGGCCCGCGGGCGCGGCCCGCAACGTCGTACTGCGGCGCGAGCGCCCCCTGCGCCAGCCCCGCGAAGTCCGCGGCGGCGCGATTGGACACGAAGATCCAGGCCTTCACGCCGGCCGCCACGCCCGCCGTCACCAGCGGGACCAGGTTGTTGCCGATGCGCGCCGTGTCCAGGACGTGCACGACGATCGTGTTCCGCATCGCCACGTCGCCGAACGGGCGCGCCGTGTCGGTGGGGACGCCCGCCACCAGCACGACCGGGGCCGTCAGCGGCGCGGCCGGGGGCTGGCCGAACAGGATCGCGGCCTCGCGGCCGAGCAGCCAGTGCCCGTGGGCGCCGTGGCCCATCGCCATCACGAACGAGCTGGTGTCCACGCGGAGCCGGCGGATCGGGTAGCGCTGGAGGAACGTGCCGCTGTCGCCGCCCGGCCGCAGGCCGAAGCTCCGGAACTCGCCGGCCACCCAGGCCGCGACCTCCTCGAGCTGCGGGCTCGGCGTCGCCCGCCCGAGCATGGAGTCGTCGGCGATGACGCCGATCCGGGCGCGGACGTCGGCGGCCGTGATGGACTCGGCCGCCCGCCGCGCGGCGGCGGCGTCCGCGCCGGGCGCCTGGGCCGCGAGCGGGGCGAGCGGGGCCGCGGCGGAGGCGAGGACCGCGAGGAGACGTGCCGTGCGACGGATCATGTGCGTTTCCGGGTGGAGGAGCGGGCGGGGCGAAGACCAGAATGCGCCCGGCGTAGCGTACGCTCGGGCGCATCCGGGAGTTTCGTTCGGTGGGGCGCCAGAGCGGCGCCTCCACCGGTCACCCACGCCGTCGCACCAGGGCGGGCGAAGACCTGGGTGCCGGGGCGGCGCGTGGCGCCGCCCGCGCGGCCGGCTCCATGGAGCCGCCACCTCGAGGCGCTGCGCGCGGCGCGAACGCCGGCGCGGCGCGGGGCGCCTCCCGCGGCGCGTTGGCCGACGCGCCCCGCGGGCTTTCGCTCGCCCCGTAGCCTGGAGTCCCCCGCACGTCCTGGCGCGGGGCTTCCTGCGGGATGTAGCGCTGGCCGCCCTGCGCCTGCGGCCGGCCCGAGGCCGCCGCGGGCGCCGGCGCCGATCCGGCGTCGATGAACACGCCGCGCTGACGCGGCTGGGTCGGCGCGATGTCGGCCCGTGGCGCCGCGGGCGACGGCCCGACGACGCGGGGATTGGTCACGGGCTCGGGAACCGACTGCACGTACCGGCGCGCCGCGTCCTGCGGAGCCGGTGCCTGCCGCGGCGCGAACCCGCCGCCGCCGGAGGGCGTCTCGCCGCCCACGATGCGGCGCCCGCCCGCCTGGTCGCCGCCGGGGATCACCCGCCGGCCGCCCGGCGACGGCACGCTGCCCACGCCGCCCACGTCCACGCCGCGCACGCCGCGGTCCACCGTCCCGCCCGCGAACCCGTTCCCGCGGTCGCGGTACACCACGTACGGGGCGGCGCCGGCCGTGCGGTTGCGGAACACGAACTGGCGGCCCGCCAGGCCCGGGCGCACGTATACGACGTTCACGCCGCGGTAGTAGCGGGTCGGATACCAGTAGCTCGGGTAGTAGTAGAAGGGGTTGAAGTACACCGCCAGCGAGAACTGCGGGCACCACGCGGCGTACGGATCCCAGTAGGCGTAGGGGGAATAGGCGTGGCAGTCATAGCACAGGAACCGCGGATAGTCGTAGTGCTGCTCGACGTCGTAGGGCAGCAGGTGCGTGTCGTAGTCCGCGTAGCCCGGCGGCATGATCTGCTGCACCAGGCCCTGGAGCGACGCGTACGGGTCGCCGTGCACCCGTCCGTCGCTCAGGCTGGCGATGGCCTCGAAGTTCCAGTGGTCGTTGGTCTCGAACGGGTCGTAGCTGAACGGGTCGTCGCTCGCGACCGCGAACACGTAGCCCACGCCCGGTGCGTCGTCGATGGAGAACGCGTAGCGGTCGTCCATGCCCGGCACGGCGTAGGTTTCGCCGCCGTGCGCGAGGTTGGGGTCGCCCGGGTCGCGCGGGAACAACACCCGCACGCGGCCGTCCGTGTCCACGCGCAGCACCGTGACGTACGCGTCGTGCTCGGTGCGGAAGAACACCTGCACCCGCTCGCCGCGCCGGTACACCTCGCCGTGGTCGGTCCAGATCCGCACGCCCGGGGGCTCGTTGTGCGCGCGCTCGGCGGCGCGAGCCTGGCCCGGCGCCAGCAGGAATCCCGTGAGCGCGAACGTCGCGCTGATCCAAGTGCGGCTCGACATCAGGGCCTCCGGACACGTGGTCCGAGCCCATGGAAAAGCATGGACCGTGCCATCGGCCGCTCCGGAGCCAACCGCCGGAGCGTCAAGCACTTGGCGCGTCGGGCCCCGCCCCCGTACCTTTGGCGCGTGTCCTGTGGAAGTGACAGCCTGTGGCCTCCGCGCCCGCGCTAGCGCGCCCGCGGGCCGACCTGCTGGATCCGCACGAGGTGAGCGCCCTCGGCGGCATCGAGCTGGTGGCCGAGGGCGTCGTGGAAGGCTTCCTCTCCGGGCTGCACCGCTCCCCGTATCGCGGCTTCTCGGTCGAGTTCGCCGAGCACCGGCCCTACCAGCCCGGTGACGAGCTGCGCTACCTCGACTGGAAGGTCGTCGGCCGCCGGGACCGCCTGTACGTGAAGCAGTACGAGGAGGAGACCAACCTCCGCGCCACGCTGGTGCTCGACGTGTCCCGCTCGATGGCGTGGTCCGGGGACCCCGATCGCCGGCTCGCCAAGCACGACTACGCCACGCGGCTCGCGGCGGCGCTGGCGCTGGTGCTGCTCCGGCAGCGCGACGCGACGGGGCTCATCGCGTTCGACGACGAGGTGCGCCTGGCGATCGCGCCGCGGGCGCGGGCGGGGCAGTGGCACCTGCTGGCGCGCGCGCTGGCCGGACTCGAGCCCGGCGGCGGCACCGCGGCCGAGGCGGCGCTGGCGCGCGTGACCGGGCTGCTGCGCCGCCGCGGCCTGGTGGTCTTCATCTCGGACCTGCTGGTGGACCGCGACCTGGTGCTGCTGGCGCTCCGCTACCTGCGGCACCGCGGGCACCAGGTGATGGTCTTCCACCTGATGGACCCGGCCGAGCTCGAGCTCGAGGCCCCGGCGCAGGCGCGGTTCGTGGACCCGGAGACGCGCGAGGGCGTGGTCGCGTCGCCGCGCGACCTGCGGCGGTCCTACCGCGCCACCGTCGAGCGCGTGGTGTCCGCGTGGCGGCACGCGCTCAAGAGCGGCGGCATCGCCTACCACCACGTGACCACGGCGACGCCGTTCGGCCACGCGCTCAGGCGCGCCGCGGAGCGGAGGGCCCGCCTGGGCTGATGGTCTTCCTGCAGCCGCTCGCCCTCCTGCTGCTCGGCTTGGGCCTGGTGCCGCCGCTGCTCCATCTGTTCGAGCGCCACCGGCCGCCGGACGTCGTCTTCCCGGCGGTGCGCTACCTCCGCGAGACCGAGCGGGAGGCGCAGCGCACCATCCGCCTCCAGCACCTGCTGCTGCTCCTGCTCCGGGTCGCGGCGGTCGCGCTGGTGGCGCTCGCCGCCGCGCGGCCCGTGGTGCCGGCGCGCCTCGGCGCGGGCCACGAGCCGACGGCGCTGGTCGTGATCCTCGACCACTCGCTGTCCTCGGGCGCCGTGTCGGGGGGCGTGCGCGCGTTCGACGACCTGCGCGCGCGCGCCGACGAGACGCTGCGGGCGGCGCGGCCCTCGGACGCCGTGTGGCTGATCGGCGCCGACGGCCTCGCCCGGCGCGGCGCTCCGGCCGAGCTGCGCCAGGCGGCCGCGGCGTGGCGGCCGGAGCCGGTGCGTCTCGACCTGTCGGCGGCCGTCGCCACTGCGGCGCGCCTGGTGCGCGCCTCGGGCTACGCGCGCGGCGAGATCCACCTGCTCTCGGACCTGCAGCGCACCGCCTTCGGCGCGCCCGACAGCGCGGCCGCGGGCCTGCCGCTGCTGGTCTACCACCCCGCGGCGGATCCGCCGCCCAATCGCGCCGTGGTCTCGGCCCGCGCGAGCCCCGCGACCTGGCTGGCGGGCGGCGGGACCGTGGCCGCGGCGATCGGCGGGGCGCCGGCGCCGCCGGGCGACCGGGTGGCCGTCACCGTCGCGGTGCGCGGGCGCGAGGCTGCCCGCTCGCTCGTGGCCCCGCGGGACGTGGCCCTGCTGGCGGTGCCGGCGCCGGCGGCGGGCTGGGCGGCCGGCAAGGTGTCGCTCGAGCCGGACGAGCTGCGCGCGGACGACGACCGCCCCTTCGCGGTCCGCGTCGTGGCGCCCGCCGCCGTGTCGTTCGATCCCTCCGAGGTCGGGCCGTTCCTCGCGGACGCGCTCGGCGCCCTCGAGCGCGCGGGCCAGGCGCGCGGCGGCGCCGCCGGCGCCGTGCGGCTGGGGACGACGCCCGCGGCTCCCGGCGCGGGCGCGGTGGTCTTCCCGCCGGCCGACGCCGTGCGGCTCGGCGTCGTCAACCGGTCGCTCGCCGCGGCCGGCGTGCCGTGGCGCTTCGGTGCCCGGGTCGAGCGCGAGGACACGCTGGCGGCGCCGCTGGTGCCGGGCGCCGGCGGCGCGCGCGTCCTGCGCCGCTACCGCCTCGAGGCGGTCGCCGCGGGGAACGGGGAGGCAGCGGTGCTCGCGCGCGCCGGGGGCGATCCGTGGCTGGTGCAGAGCGGCCGCACGGTGCTGGTCGGCAGCCGCCTCGTGCCGGAGGAGACGTCGCTGCCGGTGACGGGTGGCTTCGTGCCGTTCGTCTCGGCCCTGGTGAACCGGCTGGCGCGCGGCGACGAGGGCATCCTCGAGGCGGTGCCGGGCGCTCCGGTGGCGCTGCCGCCCGCGGTCACGGGCTGGGTGGCGGCGGGAGAGGGAACGGGCGGCGCGGTGCGACGGCCGGGCGCCGAGCGGACGGTCGCGGCTCCGCCCGCGCCCGGGGTGTACTACCTGCTCGCGGCCGCGGACACGGTGGGCGCGCTCGTGGTCGCGCCCGATCCGCGGGAGTCGGACCTGCGGCGCGCCACCGCGCCGGATCTGGCCGCGCTGTTCCCCGGCGCGCGGGTGACCGTGGCCGCCGGCGCGCCCGCGTACGCGGCGGTGCGGTTCCGCGGCGCCGGCCGCAGTGACCTGTCGGGCTGGCTGCTGGGCGCCGCGCTGCTCGTGCTGGCGCTCGAGGCGGTGGTGGCCTCGGGCGCGCTCGAGAGGGGTCCGTAACGATGCCGCTGCCGCACCTCGTCGCCCGGTTCGCCGCTCTTCCCGACGTGCACCCGGTGCTGGCCGCGATGCGCGAGCGGCTCGGCGCGACGGCGCTCGAGCGGATGCCCGGCTCGGCCGACGCGCTGCTGGTGGCGACCCACGTCCTCGACCGGCCGGACCTCCTGACCCTGGTCGTGGCGGCGGCGCCCACCGACGCCGAGCGGTGGCTCGCGGACCTGACGGTGCTGCTCGGCGACGAGGCGGTGGCGCTCTACCCGCAGCGCGAGGGACTCGGCGAGGACGAGCCGCACTACGAGATCGCCGGCGAGCGGGTGGAGACGCTGGAGCGGCTGAACCGCGGGGCCGTCCGGGTGATCGTGACGACGGCGCGCGCCACGGCGGAGCGGACGCTGATTCCCGCGGCGCTCGAGGCCGCGCGGCTCGAGCTCGCCGCCGGGGCCTCGTTCAGGGACGCGGTGGCGCGACTGGAGCGGATGGGCTACGGCCGCGTGCCGATGGTCACCGACGTGGCGCAGTTCTCGGTGCGGGGCGGGATCGTGGACGTGTACGGGTTCGGCATGGCGCAGCCGGCCCGCGCCGAGTTCTGGGACGACGCCTGCGTCGCCCTGCGCACCTTCGACCTCTCGACCCAGCGGTCCACGGGTCCCGCCGAGCGCGTGACGGTGCTGCCGGTGGACCCGCGGGTCACCCTGGGCGACGCACCGGGCTCGGTGCGGCGCGGCGTGCTCGAGCTGGTGCCGGCGGCCACGCTGGTCGTGGAGGACGGCGCCGCCCGGCTCGAGGAGGAGGTGCGCCGGGCGTGGGCGGAGGCCGAGCATCACGCCGCGATCGCGCGCCGGCTCGGCGAGGCGGTGCCGCCGCGCGAGGAGCTGCTGGCCGAGCCGGGCGCGTGGGCCGCGGCGCGCGCGCGCTTCCCGCGGCTGGCGCTCGGCGCGGCGGGCGGGACGCGGCTGCCGGTGGCCCCGCCCCCCGAGGTGGCCCGCGACCTCGCGCGGCTGCGTCCGGCCGAAGGCGCCGAGGCCCTGGTGCTGTGCGACAACGAGGGGCAGCTCGAGCGCCTCGAGGAGCTGCTGGGCGAGGGCGGGCGGTTCCCGGAGCGGCTGCACCTCGCCGTGGGCGCGCTCGACGGGGGCTTCGCCCTGCCCGGGCTCGTCGTGTTCACCGACCACCAGGTCTTCCGGCGCGCCCGCCGCATCCGGCGGCCGCGGCGCTACCGCCAGGCCTCGCCGGTGGGCGCGGTCGCGGCGCTGAAGCCGGGCGACGCGGTCGTGCACCTCGAGCACGGCATCGGGATCTACCGCGGCATGCAGACCATCGCCGTCGCCGACGGCACGCTCGACGTGGCGATGGTGGAGTACCACGGCGGCGACCTGCTGCACGTGCCGCTGCACCGCATCGACCAGCTGGAGCGGTTCCGCGGCGTCGAGGGCGACGGCGCGGAGGAGAAGCCGCCGAAGCTCGACCGGCTCGGCGGCAAGCGCTGGGCCCGGGTCCGCCGCCAGGCGGAGGAGTCGGTCCACCGGATGGCCGCCGAGCTGCTCGACCTGTACGCCCGGCGGCGGCTGGCGCCCGGGCACGCCTTCCCGCCCGACGGGAAGTGGCAGCGCGAGCTGGAGTCGTCGTTCCTCTACGAGGACACGCCCGACCAGCGGCGTGCGACCGAGGCGGTGAAGGCGGACATGGAGGCGCCGCGGCCGATGGACCGCCTGGTGGTGGGCGACGTCGGCTACGGCAAGACCGAGATCGCGGTCCGCGCCGCGTTCAAGGCGGTCGCGGCGGGCAAGCAGGTGGCGGTGCTCGCGCCCACGACGATTCTCGCCGAGCAGCACGGGCGCACCTTCGGGGAGCGGCTGGCCGACTACCCGGTGCGGCTGCTGACGCTGTCGCGGTTCCGCACGCCGAAGGAGCAGCGCGCGGCCCTCGCGGACCTCGCGGCGGGCACGCTCGACATCGTGATCGGGACGCACCGGCTGCTCTCGCCCGACGTCCAGTTCAAGGACCTCGGGCTGATCGTGGTGGACGAGGAGCACCGGTTCGGCGTGGAGCACAAGGAGCGGCTCAAGAAGCTGCGGCTCGCGGTGGACGTGCTGACGCTGACCGCCACGCCCATTCCGCGGACGCTGCAGCTTTCGCTGGCCGGGCTCCGGGACCTGACGCTGATCGAGACGCCGCCGCGGGACCGGTCCCCGGTGCTGACCTTCGTCGAGCCGTGGGACGACGAGCTGCTCGAGGAGGCGATCGCGCGGGAGCTGGACCGCGGCGGGCAGGTGTACGTCGTGCACAACCGCATCGAGACGATCGACACGGTGGCCGAGCGGCTGCGGCGCCTGGCGCCGCGCGCGGAGGTGGGGCTGGCGCACGGCGCGATGCGCGCGCGGGACCTGGACGAGGTGATGCGCCGGTTCGTCGCCGGCGAGGTCGGCGTGCTGTGCTCGACCATGATCGTGGAGTCGGGCCTCGACGTCCCGAACGCCAACACCATGATCGTGCACCAGGCGCACCAGCTCGGCCTGGCGCAGCTCTACCAGCTGCGCGGGCGGGTGGGGCGCAGCGACCGCCGCGCCTACTGCTACCTGCTGGTGCCCGACGACGTGGACCGGGCGGCGGAGGCGCGGCTGGAGACGCTGGTGCACTACACGGAGCTGGGGGCCGGGTACCGGATCGCGCTCAAGGACCTCGAGCTGCGGGGGGCGGGGAACATCCTGGGCGCGGAGCAGTCGGGCTTCGCGCTGTCGGTGGGCGTGGACGTGTACCTGCGGATGCTCGAGGACACGGTGCGCAGCCTGAAGGGCGAGGCGCGGGGCGTGACGGCGGCGCCGCCGGAGGTGCTGCTGGACCGCGCCGCGCTGCTGCCCGACGCCTACGTCCCCGACGACGCCGCGAAGCTCGACCTGTACCGGCGGCTGGCGCGCAGTCAGTCCAGCGGCGAGATTGAAAAGCTGCGGGAGGAAATGGCCGACCGTTTCGGCCGCGCGCCGGCCGAAGCCGAGGCGCTGGTCGCGCTGACGCAGCTGCGGGTCGTGGGCTCGCGCCTGGGCCTGGAGACGGTGCTGGTGCGGGGCGACGAGGCCCGCCTGGTGTTCCGCGCCGGGGCGACGCCGCGGCTGGCCAATCTCACGGCCGCCATGGACGAGGTGCAGTTCGACGCCGAGGTGCGCCGGGCCGCGCCGCTGGTGATGAAGCTCCGCCGGCTCGGCGGGATGCCGATCGTGGCGGGGCTGGTCCGCGCGCTGGGGCGCGCGGTGGACGAGACCGACCGATAGGAGACACGATGCTTCGCCGCTTGGCGGTGGTTTCGCTGTTCGCGCTGGCCGGATGCTCGGGCCTGCGGGATGCGCTGTCCGCGCACCAGGACGTGGTGGCCCGGGCGGCCGGCCGCGAGTTGACGGTGACGCAGCTCGCGGAGCTGATCGCGCCGGTGAAGCAGATCCCGCTGCGGCGCGAGGTGATCGCGCGGCTGGCCGACGACTGGGTGGACTACCAGCTACTGGCCCAGGCGGCCGCCGGCGGCGACAGCCTGCTCGACAGCGCGACGGTGCTGGCGGCCAACTGGCCGGCCGTCATGCAGCGCACGGCCGACCACTTCCACGACCAGATGATCGGCAGCCGGGCGGACCTGACGCCGCGGCAGGTGGACAGCGCCTACAACGTGGGCGACGTGCGGTGGCTGGACCACATCCTGGTGCGCGTGTCGCCCGACACGACGGCGGACCTGAAGGCGGCCAAGCTCCGCACCACGCAGGGGTACCTCGCCCAGCTGCGGCACGGCGCCAGCTTCGCGCGGCTCGCCTCGCAGAAGTCCGAGGATCCCGGCAGCGCCCGCGCGGGCGGGTCGCTGGGCCTGGTGGCGCGCGGCACGATGGTCAAGGCGTTCGAGGACGCGGCGTGGGGGCTGCGGCCGGGCCAGATGTCGGACCCGGTCCAGACGCCGTTCGGGTATCACATCATCTGGCGTCCGACGCTCGCGGAGGTACGCGACTCGTTCGCGGCGGGCGTGAAGGGCGCGATGGTGCAGCGCCTCGACTCGACCTACGCCGACAGCGTGGACAAGAGCAGCGCGATCGCGGTGAAGGGCTCGGCGCCCGCGGCGGTGCGCTCGGCCGCGCAGGACCTGCACGCGTTCCAGGGGAGCGGCCGGGTGGTCGCGACCTACCACGGCGGCTCGCTCACGCTGGGGGACTTCGTCCACTGGCTCGAGGCGTTCCCGCCGCAGACCCGGTCCGCGGTCGCGCAGGCGCCGGACTCGTCGCTGACGCAGTTCATCCAGACGGTGGTGCGCAACGAGATCCTGATCCGGGCCGCGCGCACGAAGGGCATCACGCTGACGGCGTCGGACCGGGACACGATCCGCAACTACTTCCGCATGGACCTGGACACCATGAAGGCCCGCCTCGGGGTGAGCCCGGAATCGCTGGCCGCCGACACCGCGGCGCGGCGGAACCGCGCGGACATCGCGGCGCACCACGCCGAGCGGTTCTTCGCGGACCTGGTCTCGGCGAGCTCGTCCCGCCAGTACTTCGAGCTGCCGCCGTTCCTGTCCGACGTGCTGCGCTCCCGCGCGACCTGGGACGTCTCGCCGGCGGGCATCGACCGCGCGCTCGAGCGGGCGACCGCGCTGCGCGGACCGACGGCGCCGTCCGGCGGCGTGCCGCCGATGACGCCGGCGCCCGGCGGACCGCCGGTGGGCGCGCGGCCCGTCGGTCCCCCGCGGCGCTCGATCCAGTAGGCTCGGCCCGTGGCCGGCCGCCGCCGCCTCGCGCTCGGCGCGCTGCTGCTCGCGCCGGCGCTCGGCGTGCCGGCGCCGGCGGCGGCGCAGGCGCCCCAGCTCGTCGACCGCGTCGTGGCGGTCGTCGGCGCCGAGCCGATCCTGCTCTCCGACGTCCAGGAGCGGATGCTGATCCAGCAGTCGCAGAACGGGCTCCAGCTGCCGCCCGACTCGGCGGCCCGGACGACGCTGCGGCGGCAGATCCTCCAGACGATGATCGACGACGAGGTGCTGTACCAGAAGGCCCGGCGCGACACCTCGATCACGGTGAACGACGCCGACGTGCTGAGCAAGACCGAGGACCAGGTCCGGACCATCCGCGGCCAGTACCGCACCGAGGGCGAGTTCCGCGCCGCCATCGCGGCGTCGGGCTTCGGCACACCGGAGGAGTGGCGCCGCTGGCTGACCGAGCAGCAGCGCCGCTCCCAGTACGAGGACGCCTACCTCGGCAAGCTGCGCCAGGACGGCAAGCTCAAGCCCGCCAACGTCACGCTGCCCGAGCTGCGCGACGCGTTCCGGGAGTGGCAGGAGACGCTGGGGCAGCACAACAAGCGCCCGGCGATGGTGTTCTTCAAGCAGATCGTGGTGGCGCCGCGGGCCACGCCCGAGGCCCGGGCGGCCGCGCTGGCGAAGGCCGACTCGATCCTGGACCAGCTCCGCCACGGCGCCGACTTCGCGACGCTCGCCCGCCGTTTCTCCGACGACCCCGGCACCCGGGAGCTGGGCGGCGACCTCGGCTGGTTCCGGCGCGGGACGATGGTGGACGCGTTCGAGCGCGTCGCGTTCAACGCCCCCGAGGGCGCGCTCGCCGGCCCGGTGGAGACGCCGTTCGGCTACCACATCATCAAGGTCGAGCACGTGCAGCCGGGGGAGATCAAGGCGCGGCACATCCTGTTCATCCCCGCGATCGACTCGACCAACCTCGCCATCGCGCGCGCCCGCGCCGACACCGTGTACGCGGCGCTCCGCTCGGGGGCGGACTTCGATTCGCTGGCGCGGATCTACGCGGACACCGCCGAGCAGGTGCAGGTGGACTCGGTCGAGCGCTCGAAGCTGCCGCCGATCTACTCCGCGGCCTTCGATTCGGCGACCATCGGCCGCCCGATCCCGCCGTTCGGCATCGGCACCGAGATGATGTCCCGCACCAAGATCGTGGTCGCCATCCTCAACCGGGTGGAGCCGGAGCGGGACTACACCTTCGACGACGTGCGCGACCAGCTGCGGCAGCGGCTGAGCCAGCAGAAGTCGATCCAGGAGCTGCTGCGGACGCTGCGCAATCAGACCTATGTGAGCGTCAGGATGTGAGAAGGCAGTGAGGCCGTGGACCGGTCAACCGTCCTGAAGTCTGCAGTCTTCCGTCCGTAGTCCAAGAGGAATAGTGCCAGCCTACACGCCCCGTCTCGCGATCACGGTGGGCGACCCTCGCGGCATCGGCCCGGAGGTCGTGGCTTCCGCCATCGGCGCGGCGGGCGTCGAGACCACGGTCGTAGGGCCCGACGACGTGATCGAGCGCATCGGCGCCGACCACGCGGAGGGGGTCGGCCGCTGGGACGGGGGCGGCGGCCTCGAGCTGGCGGGCCGGCTCACCGGACGCGCCGTCGAGGCGGCGGTGCGGCTGTGGAAGGAAGGGCGGGTCGACGCGATCGTGACCGGTCCGGGGGACAAGCGGGCGCTCAACGCGGCGGGCTACCGCTTCCCCGGCCACACCGAGCTGCTGCGCGACCTCACCGGCGCGAAGCGGGTGGCGATGATGCTGGCGTCGGACCGGCTGCGGGTCGTGCTGGTGACGACGCACCTCGCCCTGCGCGACGCGCTCTCGATCCTCACGCCCGAACGGATCGTGGACGTCGGCCGCGTGACCCGCGAGTTCCTCGGCTCGTGGTTCGGGCTCGCCGAGCCGCGGCTGGCGCTGTGCGCGCTCAACCCGCACGCGGGTGAGGGCGGCCTGTTCGGGCACGAGGAGGCGCGGGTGCTGGCGCCCGCGGCGCGCACGCTCGGCGTGGCGGGGCCGCTGCCGGCCGACACCGTGTTCGTGCGGGCGATGGCGGGCGAGTTCGACGCCGTGCTGGCGCCCTACCACGACGTGGGGATGACGGCCATCAAGGTGGCGTCGTTCGGCCACGCCGTGAACGTGACGCTGGGGCTGCCGGTGCCGCGCACCTCGCCCGACCACGGGACGGCGATGGATATTGCGGGGAAGGGCGTGGCGGACCCGTCATCGATGAAAGAGGCGATCAAGGTGGCGAGGGAGATTGTGGAGCGGCTGAAGAGCGAGAAGTGAGAGGTGAAAGGTGAGACGTTCACGTGAGACGTGAGAGGCAGAAGCCGTGAGAGGGGAGCCTCTCACCTCTCACGACCCTCTCACGCCTCTGCACCTCTCACTTCTCACGTGAACGTCTCAAGGCTCACTTCTCACCTCTCACGCTTTCGCTCTTGAGGAACCTCGCTTCACCGACGCGTCGGCCATCCATCGAAGTGATCTCGAACGCCCCCCCCTCCACCTCCACCCGGTCGCCGACCGCGGGCAGGCGGCCCAGCCTGCCGAACAGGTAGCCGCCGAGGGTCGTGTAGTCGTCGCTGGCGAGCGCGAGACCGGTGCGCGCGTTCACCTCGGCGAGCGTCAGGCTGCCGGGCTGGGCGGCGCCGGGCGGCGGCATCGTGCCGCTGGGCCGGAGCCCGGCCGGGCGGTCGTACTCGTCGTAGATCTGCCCGACGATCTCCTCCAGCAGGTCCTCCATCGTCACCAGGCCGGCCGTGCCGCCGAACTCGTCCAGCACGATGACCAGGTGCGCGCTCCTAAGCTTCATGTCCGCGAGCACGTCCTCCACCTCGCGCGTGCCGGGCACGAACAGCGCGGGCCGCATCAGCTCGGCGAGCGTGCCGGGCGGGCCGGGCCGGCGCAGCGCGGCGAGCACGTCCTTGGCGTGCACCACGCCGACGATGTCGTCGAGCGAGGCGCCGGTCACCGGGTAGCGGGAGCGCCGGGCGGCGGCGATGCGGTCGGCGGCTTCGGCCAGCGTCGCGGTCGCGGGCAGCGTGGTCATCGCGGTGCGCGGCGTCATCACGTCGCGCGCCGTCTTCTCGGAGAACTCGAACACGCCGGCCAGGAGCCGCGCGTCGGTGCGGTCCAGGCTGCCGGCCTTGGCGCTCTGGTCCACCAGCATCCGCAGCTCCTCGGCCGAGTGCAGGCGGTCGAGCCGGGTGGGCGCCCGCAGCCCCGCCAGCCGCAGCACCTGGTTCGCGCTGCCGCGCAGCAGCCAGATGAACGGGTTGGTGGCGTAGGTGAACGCCAGCAGCGGGCCCGCGACCCAGGCGCTGGTGCGCTCGGGGTAGAGCAGCGCGACCGCCTTGGGCACCAGCTCGCCGAGGACGATGTGGAGGAAAGTGATGCACAGGAACGCGAGCGTGCCCGCGACGCCGTGGGTGGCGAGCGGCGCCAGCACGCCGGGCAGCGGCGCGAACAGGCCCTGGAGCGTGCGCGCGATGGTGGGCTCGCCCACCCAGCCGAGGCCGAGGCTGGCGAGCGTCGTGCCGAGCTGCGTGCCGGAGATCGAGCGGTCGATGGCGAGCAGCGCGCGCCGCGCCAGCTTGGCTTTTCCATCGCCCCTTCGTATCATCGCCTCGATGCGCAGCCGGCGCGAAGAGACCAGCGCGAACTCGGCGGCGACGAAGAACGCGTTCGCCAGCACGAGCAGCGCGACCACGCCGAGGCGCGCGAGGACGTCCTGCCAGGAGCCGATCATGTCCGGGGTGGCAAGCTACACGTGATCGCGGCGGCCCGCACCCGGAGGCGCCGCTGACCGGGAACGGCTGCGTCCAGCCGCCGGCGCGGCCGGAGAGCGCGCGCGCCCTGGTGTGGGCGCTGGTGCTGACGGGCGTGATCGCGGTGGCCGAGGTCGCGGGCGGGCTGGTGTCGCACTCGCTGGCGCTGCTGGCCGACGCCGGGCACATGGTGACCGACGCGGGGGCGCTGGGCCTGTCGCTGTTCGCGCTGTGGATCGCGCGCCGGCCGGCCACGGCCGAGAAGTCGTTCGGCTACTACCGCCTCGAGATCCTCGCGGCGCTGTTCAACGGGGCGCTGCTGATCGGCGTGACGATCTGGATCGTCGTCGCCGCCCTCGGCCGGCTGCACCAGCCGCCGGCCATCCGCAGCGGGCTGATGCTCGCGGTGGCGATCCTGGGCCTCGCCGCCAACGTGGTGGCGGTGGTGATGCTGCACCGGGCGCGGGACGAGAACCTCAACACCCGGGCCGCCTACCTGCACATCCTGGGCGACACCCTGGGCTCGGTCGGCACCATCGCCGCGGCGGGGGTGATCCTCGCGACGGGCTGGCTGCCGGCCGATCCCCTGATCTCGGTCGTGATCGCCGCGCTGATCCTGGTGAGCGCCGTGCGGCTGGTGGGCGAGTCGGTGGACGTGCTGCTCGAGGCCACCCCGCAGCACGTCTCGCTGCCCGAGCTGCAGGGCGCGATCGGCGCCGTGGCGGGCGTGGCGGACGTGCACGACCTGCACGTGTGGACGGTGAGCAACGGGATCGTGGCGATGAGCGCCCACGCGACCGTGCCGGATCCCGGCCGCCACCAGGCGGCGCTGGAGGAGATATGCGCGCGGGTGCGCACGTTCGGCATCCAGCACGTCACCATACAGATGGAGCGCGAAACAGAATGGCATGAGTGACGGCCGTGAGAGGTGAGGGTGAGAGGTGGAGGCGTGAGAGGGAACGCTCACCTCTCACGCCTCCCGCTTCTCACCTCTCACGTGAACCGCTCACGTCTCACCCTCACCTCTCACAGTCGGCCCTGTCCCTCCACTTGCGCCATTCCCCCCTCCCCCCTACCTTGCCGCCGCCACCACTATGGGTCCCCTCGTCTAGGTTCCGGCACCAGCGGTAAACCCGTGCACATCCGCAACATCGCCATCATCGCCCATGTCGATCACGGGAAGACCACTCTCGTGGACATGATGCTGCGCCAGGCGGGCGTCTTCCGCGCCGGCCAGCAGGTGATGGAGCGCGTGCTGGACTCGAATCCGCTGGAGCGGGAGCGCGGGATCACCATCCTCTCCAAGAACACCGCGGTGCGCTGGGGCGAGACCAAGATCAACATCGTGGACACGCCCGGGCACGCGGACTTCGGCGGCGAGGTCGAGCGCATCCTCAAGATGGTGGACGGCGTGCTGCTGCTGGTGGACGCCGCCGAGGGGCCGATGCCGCAGACGCGGTTCGTGACGCGCAAGGCGCTGGCCCTGGGCCTCAAGCCGATCGTGGTGATCAACAAGATCGACCGCTCCGACGCCGAGCCGCTGCGGGTGCACGACGAGGTGCTCGAGCTGTTCATGGATCTCGAGGCCTCGGAGAAGCAGCTGGACGCGCCGTTCCTCTATGCGTCCAGCCGCTACGGCGTGGCCTTCCGTGAGCTGCCGGAGGGGACGGGCGGCGGGCGCGAGTCGCGGTTGGAGGGCGACCTGAAGCCCCTGTTCGAGGCCATCATCGCCCACATCCCGGCGCCGGTCGAGCGGCGGGGTCCCTTCCAGATGCTGGTCTCCACGATCGACCACTCGCCCTACGTCGGGCGCATCGCGATCGGGAAGATCGAGCGCGGCACGGTGCGCGCCGGCCAGCAGGTCGCGTTGCTGCCCTGGGGCGAGCCGGGTCTGGTGCCCGAGGGCACCTTCGCGCAGGCGAAGGTCGCGCAGCTGCACGGCTTCGAGGGTCTGGCGCGCGTCGAGGTCGAGGAGGCCTCGGCGGGCGAGATCGTCGCGCTGAGCGGGCTCGAGGGCATCGAGATCGGCCAGACCGTGACCGATCCCGAGACGCCGGAGCGCCTGGCGGGCATCGCGGTCGAGGAGCCCACCATCACGGTGGACTTCTCGGTGAACACCGGGCCGTTCGCCGGCCGCGACGGCCGGTACGTCACCAGCCGGCAGCTCCGGGAGCGGCTGTTCCGCGAGGTGGAGCGGAACGTGGCGCTCAAGGTGGAGGAGACCGACTCGCCCGACACCTTCCGGGTGGCGGGGCGCGGCGAGCTGCACCTCGGCATCCTGATGGAGACGATGCGGCGCGAGGGGTACGAGTTCCTGGTGTCGCGGCCACGGGTGATCACGCGCGAGGGGCCCAACGGTGAAATGCAGGAGCCGTACGAGGAGCTGGCGATCGACGTCTCGGAGCCGTTCGTCGGCACGGTGATGGAGAAGCTGGGGCCGCGGCGCGCGGAGCTGGTGGACATGAAGAACCCGGGCCACGGCACGGTGCGGATGGCGTTCCGGATCCCGGCGCGGGGCCTGTTCGGCTACCGCTCGGAGTTCCTGACCGACACGCGCGGCAACGGCGTGATGCACCACCGCTTCCTGGACTACGGTCCCTGGGCGGGCCCGCTGGCGGGCCGGAGCCGGGGGGTGATGGTCAGCATGATCCAGGGAACCGCCGTGGCGTTCGCGCTGTTCAATCTGCAGGAGCGCGGGGTACTGTTCGTGCGCCCCACGGAGCCGATCTACGAGGGGATGGTGGTGGGGGAGCATTGCCGGCCGGGGGACCTGGACGTGAATCCGGCCAAGGGCAAGCGGCTGACCAACATGCGGCAGTCCGGCTCGGACGAAGCCGTCTTGCTGGAACCGCCCCGGGACATTACCCTCGAACTCGCCCTGGAGTACATCGAGGACGACGAGTTGATCGAGGTCACGCCGGGGGCGGTGCGGCTCAGGAAGCGCGCGCTCGGCCAGAACGAACGGAAGAAGCTCGCCCGGGCCGCCCGGGCGGTGGCGGATTGATGTCATCGGAGTCCCATGGCCGGCTCGAACCTGATCTGGAGGGCGGGATGAACGCGCGCAGGGCGTCGGAGCCTCGGATCGCGATGCGCGGGCGTCGCGGGGACGACGACGAGGAGAAGGAGTTCGAGGACCTCGACGAGTTCGACGAGAACGAGGAATTCGAGGACGACGATCTCGACGAGGATCTCGACGACGAGGAGCTCGACGAGGAAGAAGAGGACTTCGACGACTTCGAGGAGTTGGACGAGGAGTACGACGACGACGAGGCGGTGCCCCGGCGCGGCGGCGGCCGTCCGCGGCGGGAATGGGACGGGTCGTGACGGTTGCCGGGCGGCAAGGGGCCAGTAGCTCAGGTGGTTAGAGCGCACGCCTGATAAGCGTGAGGTCGGTGGTTCAACTCCACCCTGGCCCACTCGCCAAGACGCACAGACGCACAGACGCAGTGACGCCCCGCGCGGTCATCGACCGGCGGGGCATCGTACGTCCGGCCGTGCCCCGTTCCCTGAGGTTCCGATGCGCCACCTCGGTCTCGCTCTGCTCGCCACCGCGATCCTGCACCCGGCCCCGGCGCGGGCGCCGGCGCGCGCGCCCGCTTCCGCGGCGGCGCGCGTCACGATCCTCTACGACGCCTTCGGCGCGCGGGACGACCTCCAGCGCGACTGGGGGTTCGCGGCCCTGGTGGAGACCGGCGGGAAGCGGATTCTCTTCGACACGGGGAACAACGCGGACATCTTCGCGCGGAACGCCACCGCGCTGGGCGTCGACCTGCGGTCGATCGACCTGGTCGTGATCTCCCACCGCCACGGCGACCACACCGCAGGATTGAGCTACGTCCTCTCCGTGAACCCGAACGTGACGGTCTACGCCCCGGCCGAGGGCCTCGGCGGCGTCTTCGGCACCCGCGTCCCCTCGACGTTCTACCGCCGCGAGGCGTCCCTGCCGGCGCACTCCCGCTATTTCGACGGACAGCCGCCCGACCAGGTGGTGATGGGCACCCATTGGCCCGGGGCGCACATCGAGCTGGTCGACAGCATCCGCGAGGTCGCCCCCGGCGTGTCGGTCATCCCCACGGTCTCGAACCGGCCGGGAACCCTGGAGCTGCGCGAGCTGTCCCTCGCGGTCCGGACGCCGCAGGGCCTCGTGC
This sequence comes from Gemmatimonadales bacterium, assembly GCA_035623755.1. GTDB lineage: Bacteria > Gemmatimonadota > Gemmatimonadetes > Gemmatimonadales > JACORV01 > Fen-1245. The sequence continues at coordinate 6,378 of DASPSV010000117.1, read as the reverse complement.
TCGTCGTCGGCTGCTCCCATCCCGGCATCGAGACCATCGTGGCGGCGTCGGCGCGCGTGGCGCCGCACGTCCACATGATCGTCGGCGGGCTGCACCTGGTGACCACGCCCGACTCGGAGATCGCCCGCGTGGCCGCGGCGCTGCACGATCGGTGGCACATCGACCGGATCGCGCCCGGGCACTGCACCGGGGAACCCGCGTTCCTGGCGCTCCGGAGGACGTTCGATGCGGCGTACGTGTACGCGGGGCTCGGCACCGCGATCGACGTGCCGTGAGCGAAGCAGCGCCGTCGGCGTGACGACGCTGATGTAGATTCCGCGCATGACCCCGTCCACCGACCGGCCCGTGCTCCTCGGCCGACGCACGCTGCGCGCGCTCACCTGGCTCTGGCTCGCGACGCTGGTGCTGGCGGCGGCGGCCTACGTCACCGCGAGCGACCTGTTCCTCGTGACCGCGGTCGCCCTGCTGATGGTGGCCAGCCTGCTGCTGGTGCTGGCGCCCGGCGCGTTCTTCGTCGCGCACACGGTGGCCCATCGCGGCGCGCCGGTCCCCGCGGGGCTGCGGAGGTCGGCCCTGTGGAGCGGCGTGGCCGGCCTGGTGGCGGCGTTCCTGGAATGGCGCGTCAGCGGCGGCTTCGCGGTCGCCGGGCCCGTGGCGGTCGTGGGCGCCCTGGTGGCGCTGCGCGCCGCGACGGTGGGAAGGGGCGAGGGCGCGCCCGTGCCGGCGAGCCTGCGGCACGCGGCGACCACCGTCGCCGGCCTGCTCGCGCTGGTCGTGGCGATGCGGGTGCTGGGGCTCTCCACGGGAGTCAAGTCCACCGAGTACGTCGCGGCGCTCAAGGCGGACCTGCGCGACCTGGCGACGGCCGAGGAGGCGTTCCGGGCCGACTCCGGCGCGTACGGGGCGCGCGAGCACCTGCTGTGGCAGCCGTTCGCGCGGGACAGCGTCGTCGTGACCGTCTCGCCCGATCGGAAGGGGTGGTGGGCGACGGCGCGCTCCTCGTCGTCGCTGGCGCAGTGCGGCGTCTGGGTCGGCGTCCGCCCGCCCGACGGCATGCACGGCGCGAAGGAAGGGGAGCCCGCCTGCTGGTAGGAGTCGTGCAGCGCCGGTCTTACCGGCGCGGCACCGGGACCCGTTCGCCGCGAGGAGGCTTCCGATGAGCACGCTGCTCTATGGCGCGTTGACGACGCGGCGGTTGTGCGCGCAGCCCGGCACCAGCGAGACCACGGCGCCGCCGGGCCTGGGGACCTACGTGGACGCGCTCGCCGCCCTGGTGCCGGGCGAGGTGCTCGCCCTGCACGCGCTGTTCCTCTCGGTCACGACGGCCACGGTCGTGGACCGGGACGGCTTTCCGCAGGTCACCATCACCGAGCCGGTCACCCTGCGCTGGGCCTTCGCCGGCCTGATCGTGCTGAGCGTCGTGCTCTACCTGGTGCCGCGGTTCCGTACGCGCGAGAAGCTGGACGTCGGCCGGGCGCTGATCCCGCCGCTCGCGTTCGTCGCGTGGACCATGCTCCAGCGGGCGACCGCGTTCGACGCGGTCTTTCCCTCGCTCGGCGACGCCCCGCGCACGGTGATCGCGCTGTTCGCCGCCGCCGTGCTGGGACTGGTCGCCGCCAGGCTCGCCGGGAGCGCCGACCGGAGCCCGCCGCCGCCCGCTACGGCAGCCGCTTCGCCGTGAACACCCCGTTCGGCTGGCGGGCGACGGCGCCCGTCACCGCGCCCGACGCGTCGGTCGTGAACAGCAGGCTGAACCCCTGCAGGCCCTCGAGGTCGAACTCGGCGCGCCGGTAGGGCAACAGCCGGTACCCCGGCTGGCCCCGCACGCTGAGGACCAGGACGGCACCCTGCCGCACGACGGTGACCGTGTCGGTCGCGAGCGCGTACCGCCCCGCGAACCGCTGGATGTACGTCGAGTCCCGCAGCGGCGCGTCCGGCTGACGCCGGAACACGATGGGATCCACCGAGACCTCGAACGGCGCGCTCACGGCGTCGATGTCACCCTTCAGGTTCCCGCCGAACAGGTACTTCATGTCCTCGAACGTGGGATCGGCGGGATTCCGCAGGCCGTTGAACACGTCGTAGTGCCAGTGCTCGAGCGCGGTGCGGATGCCGTTGTAGGTCGCCACCAGGCGGCCGGAGTCCACCGCGATGGTGAGCGTGCCGTAGCCCGAGTCGGCGTAGTCGCCGGCGTAGTCGGCCAGCGGATGCGACGGCCGGGTGTTCGGGACCCGGACCGACTGCTTGCGCTGCTCGGCCTGGCGCTCCTCGGCCTGGCCCGCGTTGCGCCGGGCGAGCGCTTCGGCGTTCCAGTTGCGCAGCGGCGGCCCGAAGATGCGGTCGGCCGCGTGCAGCGCCACCAGGCCCGGCAGCGCCGAGCCGTTCTGGTTGGTCAGCACGACGATGCCGACGTGGTCCTGCGGGTACAGCGTCACCAGGGCCGAGAAGCCGTCGATGTTCCCGCCGTGGTCGGCCCGGTAGTGCCCGCGGTAGCTGGTCAGGAACCAGCCCATCCCGTAGTCGGTCGCGCCGAACTCCTTCTGGTCCGACAGCCCGATGGGCATATGCGGCGCGTGCATGTCGCGCAGCGTGGCGGCCTGGATGACGCGGCGGCCGTCCACCGTGCCGTCGGAGAGCTGCATCCGGACCCACTTCAGCATGTCGTCCACGGTGGAGTTGATGGAGCCCGCCGGGCCCACGAGCGAGATGTCCCGGAACGGCATCACGTGCACGGTGTCGTGGCGCACCTCGTAGGGCAGGGAGTAGTCGGCAGTGCGCTGTGATTCGGCGACCGAGAAGTTGCTGGCCGTCATGCCCAGCGGCTGGAAGACCAGCGAGCGGATGGCGTCCTCCCACGACGTGCCCATCAGCGTCCCGGCCAGGTAGCCCGCGGTGAGGAACATCAGGTTGTTGTACTGGAACGTCTCCCGCAGGTCCTTGTTGGGCCTGAGGTACCGCAGCCGCCGCACCAGGTCCTCGCGGGTGGCGGTCGGGTTGTTGTACCACAGCAGGTCGTGGCGCGGCAGGCCCGAGCGGTGGGTCACCAGGTCGCGCACGCTCAGCCGCCGCGTCACGTCCGGATCGTACATCCGGAACCACGGCAGGTAGTCCACCACGGGGTTGTCCCACGCGATGCGCCCCTGGTCCACCAGCGTGCCGAGGGCGAAGACGGTGAACGCCTTCGACGAGGAGCCGATCGCGAACAACGTGGAGGTCGTCACCGGCAGCTGGCGGTCGCGGTCGCGGAAGCCGTGGCCGCGCGCGTACACCACCTCGCCGTCCACGACGATGCCGATGCCGGCGCCCACCACGTGCCAGGCCGCCAGTGCGGAGTCCACCCACGCGTCGAAGCCGGCGAGGGCCGTCCGCGCGGCGTCGGCCGCGCTCGCGCCGGTCCGCATCGCGAAGGGGAACGCCTGGCCGCCCTGGGTGAACTGGCCCGCGACGGACGTGCCGTCGGCGGAGCGCACCCCGCGGAACGTGGGCGTCCCCGGCACGCCCTGGATGGCGAAGCCGAGCGAGTCGCCGGTGGCGGTGATGCCGGTGAGCGGCACGTGCGACGCGTTCTGCGCGGGGATCGAGATGTCCCCGGTCCAGCTCCCGCCGGCCTGCGCGAGGACGACCTCGAAGGCCAGCGCGCCCGTGGGCAGCTGGATGGCACCGGTCCAGTGGCCGGCCCAGGTGCGCTCGGGCTGCTGGGCGCGCGCGGGCGCGGCGACGGCGGCGAAGGTGGCGACGGTGAGCAGGGCGCGGAGGCCGAGAGAGAACAGGCGGGTGGACATCCATCCTCCAGGCGGTGGCGGCGCGATCCGGCGGCCGCGGGCGAGTGGCGCGGCGGGGCCGCGATCGGCGGACGGTCCCAACATGCGGCGTGGGACGGGCTGCGGCCAGAGCCCGTACGTGGCGCGCCCGGACACGGTTTCGGAGCGCCGCCCGGCGGGCCTGCGCCCTACGGCATCAGATCGAAGGCGTAGACCGGCACGGTCGTGCCGCGGGACGCGTTGCAGAAGGCGCAGGTGGCGACGACGTACAGCCGGTGCTCCGAGGGCGAGAGGACCGGATAGAGGTCCGAGCCGCCCAGGTCGGTCCCGAACGGGGCGTGGATCGTCGTGACCGGAGCCAGCGTCGCGCGATCCAGGACCTGCAGCGCCGGTGCCTGGGACACGTAGGGCACGCCGGGCTGCGGCACCTCGCCCGCCAGGTAGATCCACTTGCCTCCGGGGTCCAGTACCACGCGGTACGCGTTCGTCCAGCTCGGGATCGACGCGAGGATCACCCCGTCCTGGGCCCTCACGATCGAGAGGGTCGAGGGGCCGAGCACGAACAGCGAGTCACCGGCCTCGTTGAAGGCGGCGCCATCGATCTCGTGGAGGCCGGCGAGGAAGTAGGCGGGGTCGGCCGATGACGGGGAGAAGACCGGCATGCCGGTTCCCAGCGCGTCGCGGCCGACGATCACCGCGCGGGCGCCGGTCGGCGAGACGGCGATGTCCAGCGGCTCTTCGATGTGGTAGGCGATCGCGGCGGTGTCCCAGCCGCCGGTCGCGTTGCGGAGGAAGCTGGCGACGCCGTGCTGCCAGGCCGCGAGCCACCGCCCCGGCGCGAGCTGGGCCGCGAAGCGGCCGGCGCCCGCAGGCCCCGTGTCGGCCACCGCGACCGGGTCGAGGGACACGGAGAGCGTGCCGCCGCAAGAGCCCACCGCGACGCGTCCCCCTGCCGCCGGGCCGACGCCGGTCATGCAGCTGGCGTCCTGGTAGGAGCGGCCGAGCACGCGCCGCATCATCCTGAGGCGCGGATCGACGATGGCCAGGCCCGTGTCCGCCGGGATGGCGAAGCTCGTCTGCGGAGCGCCGGGCCAGAGCTGCGGCCGCCCGCTCACCGGCCCGACGTCCCATTCGCCGGCGTACCCGCCCGCGAGCGTGACGGTGCCCACGATCGAGGGCGCCTGGCCGCGGAACCCCACCAGCACGCCGAAGAGGCCCGGCGACGAAGGTGCGGTCGCGATCAGGGAATCGGGCGGGGCGAATCGCACCGAGACGGTGTCCGTGCCGATGACGACGACGGGGAGGGTGTCCGGTCCGGCGAGGTCCGGCGACGTGAGGACGACCCGGCTCGACGTCCAGACCACCGGGGTCGAGATCCGGACGCTGTAGAACCGCACCTGGGCGACCTCGATGCCTCGGCACGAGATCAGCGCCAGCGCAACCGTGCCCGCAGCCGTGGCCACCCGCGAAACGTGACGGACCGTCGTGTGAGTCACGGTGCCTCCCCGCAGGCGCAGCGCGCGCCTGACTCCACCACACTGTACCGGACCCGTCACGCGTCCGTCAGGCGGAATCCCGAGTCCGGGACTTGCCTTTGGGATTACCTTTCATTGGTGTACGGGAGGGCCTCAGCAAGGAGCGACGATGTCGATCCGACCGGTGAAGCGCATCATTGAATCGAGGCCGACGCTCGAGGGCGCGGGCGTGAAGCTGCGCCGCGCGTTCGGCTTCGGCGCCACGAAGGACTTCGACCCCTTCCTGCTGCTGGACGACTTCCGGAACGAGAACCCCGCCGACTACCTCGCGGGCTTCCCGTGGCATCCGCACCGCGGCATCGAGACCATCACCTACGTGCTCGCCGGCTCCGTGTCCCACGGCGACAGCCTCGGCAACAGCGGCACGATGGGGGCGGGCGACGTGCAGTGGATGACCGCCGGCAGCGGGATCCTGCACCAGGAGATGCCGAAGGGCGACCCGAACGGCCGGATGCACGGCTTCCAGCTGTGGGCGAACCTGCCCGCGTCGCTCAAGATGACGGACCCGCGCTACCAGGACGTGCCGGCGGCCGCGATTCCCGAGGTCACGGACGACGACGGCACGCGCGTGCGGGTGGTGTGCGGGACCTTCTGGGGCAAGCACGGCCCGGTGGACGGCGTCGCCGCGGACCCGCGGTACCTCGACGTGTGGGTCCCGCCGCTCCAGCGCAAGACGCTGCCGGTCGAGACCACGCGCAACGCGTTCGCCTACGTGTTCGAGGGCGGCGGCACGTTCCGCGACGCCTCGGCGCCGCAGGGCGTGCTGACCGAGCAGCTGGACCCGGGCGCCACGGTGGTGCGCGAGGAGGCGGGCAACCGCTCCCTGGTGCTGTTCGACCGGGGCGACGAGGTGACCGTGCAAGCCGGCGAGCACGGGATCCGGTTCCTGCTGGTCTCGGGGGAGCCGATCAAGGAGCCGGTGGCCTGGTACGGGCCGATCGTGATGAACACCGAGGAGGAGCTGCAGCGGGCCTACGCGGAGCTGCACGACGGGACGTTCATCAAGCACGGCTGAGGTTCTCCGGGGGGGCGGCGGATCGCCCCACGCCCTCCGCCGCGCTTGCGCGCCCGGGCAGCGGGCT
>DASPSV010000244.1:0-4814 GCA_035623755.1 Gemmatimonadales bacterium | reverse complement strand
GCGGCCGAAGGCGCCGAGCCGCGGGCCGCCCAACGTCGGCCGGCTGCGAATCTCGCCATGCTCGAGGCGGTCGAGCACCTGCTCGAGCGCCAGCTGCACCTGCGCGCTGCGGGCCTTCTGCATCCGGCCGGCGAGCGGGGGCGCGGCGGCTGTCGCCCCGAGCAGGATGACGCCGAGGCCGACCGCGACCGGCGCGACGACGACGGTGCTAGCGAGCGTCAGGGCGCCGCCGCCGAGCACCGCGAGCGCGCCGCTGCTGGCGACGCCGGTGCGGATCGCTCCGTAGCGCAGCAACGACACGTCCGCCGACAGCTCGAGGTGACAGTATCCCGACTCGAGCTGCGTGACCGCGGCGCTGACGTCGTTGGCCTTGGCCAGCGCGTAGCCCCGGCCGCCGGCGCCGAAGCCGCGCTTCATCTCGGCGAAAAACCCGCGCTGCTTCTCCCACACCGTGCGGTCGGGGAGGCGGCGCTTCACCGTGAGCGCTTCGCCCTCGATCATCCACCGCTCGAGCGCGGCCTCGATCTGCGCCTTGTCGCCCGGCACGACGCGCCCCGCACCGACGGTTCCCGGGCCGAACCACTTCGCCAGCAGTCCCTTCTCGGGCACCCGCGCGCCGGCGCCCTCCTCGTACATCGCCTGGCGCATGAGCCGTCCCGGGATCCCGACGTCGGCGCCCAGCTTCAGCAGCTCTTGCTCGGTGATCTCCTCGCCGGTGTCCATCTCGCCGGCCTGCAGCTCGGCGGCGCGCTGGATGATCCGCTCGAGTTGCTCGCGGGTGATCTTCCGCGGAACCAGCTCGCCGGCCACGCGCCGACTAGCCCCGGCGCTCGGCGCCCTCGCGCTGACCTGGCGGCGGCAGGGCCGCGCCGGGCGCCGGTCCGCCCAGCGCCGCGGGCGCCGACGTGCGCGCCAGGGGCGCCGGCCCCGGGGCGGCTTCGGCACGCTGGCCGGCCGCGAGGAACGGCTTGAGCAGGTCGATCGGCAGCGGGAAGAAGGTGGTCGAGTTCTTCTCCGACGCGATCTCGGAGACCGTCTGGAGGAAGCGGAGCGTGATGGCCGAGGGTTCCGAGCCGATCACGTGGGCCGCCGCCGCCAGCTTCTCGGAGGCCTGCAGCTCGCCCTCGGCGTTGATGATCTTGGCCCGCCGCTCGCGCTCGGCCTCGGCCTGCCGCGCCATCGCCCGCTTCATCTCGACCGGCAGGTCCACGTCCTTCACCTCGACGGCCGAGACCTCGATCCCCCACTCGACCGTGCGGGCGTCGATGATCGCCTTCAGCGTCTCGTTGATCTTCTCGCGCTCGCTCAGCAGCTCGTCGAGCTGGTGCTGGCCGCACACGCTGCGGAGCGTGGTCTGGGCGAGCTGGCTGGTGGCGTACAGGTAGTTCTCGATCCCGATGATCGCCGCGGCGGGGTCCTTCACCTTCATGTACAGCACCGCGTTGACCTTGAGCGAAATGTTGTCGCGCGTGATCACGTCCTGCGGCGGGATGTCGAGCGCGACGATCCGGAGCGACACCCGGTGCATGTGGGCGATCATGGTCGGGAGGAAGACGAGGCCCGGCCCCTTGGTGTTCCAGTAGCGGCCGAGGAAGAAGGCCACGGCCCGCTCGTACTGCCGGATGATGCGCAGGCTGGACAGCGCGTACAGCGCCGCCACCACCGCGACGACTGCGAGAGCGTCCACCGGTCGGTCCCCCTACTTGGTGAAGGCTTCGACCATCACGGCGGCCCCCTGGCCGCCGCCGATGCACGCGCTGCCGACGCCGAAGCGTCCGCCGCGCCGACGCAGCGCGTGGAGGAGATGGATGGTGATCCGCGTGCCGGAAGCCGCGAGCGGATGCCCGATCGCGATGGCGCCGCCGTGCACGTTGACCTTCGCGCGCGGCAGCCCGAGCTCCTTCTCCACGGCCACGTACTGCGGGGCGAACGCCTCGTTCACCTCGATGAGGTCCACCTGCTCGAGGGTCATGCCGGTCTTCTCGAGCAGCTTGCGGATCGCGGGCGCGGGGCCGATCCCCATGTACTTCGGCTCCACCCCGGCCACCGCCCAGCCCACCAGCCGGCCCAGCGGCGCGAGGCCCTTGGCCTTGGCGACCGTCTCCGACGCGACCACGCACGCCGCCGCCCCGTCGCAGATCCCGCTCGCGTTGCCGGCCGTCACCAGGCCGTCCTTCTTGAAGTACGGCGCCAGCTTCGCGAGCCCCTCCAGCGTGGTGGCGGGCCGCATGTGCTCGTCGGACCGGAAAGGCACCAGCTGCCGGGTCTTCGGGTCCTTGACCTGGACGGCGACGACTTCGTCCTCGAAGACGCCCTCGTCCCAGCCCTGCTTGGCGAGCTGCTGGGAGCGCAGGGCGAACTCGTCGACCTCGCGGCGCGTCAGCTGGTACTTCTCGGCGAGGTTCTCGGCCGTCTGCGCCATCGAGAAGCCGCACTGCGGGTCGGTGAGCGACTCCCACAGCAGGTCCTCGAGCGGGGCCGGCGGGCCGAGCCTCAGGCCCCAGCGCGCGCCGCGGATCACGTGCGGCGCCTGGCTCATGGACTCGCCGCCGCCCGCCAGCACGACCTGCGACTCGTCGAGCAGGATCTGCTGCGCGGCCTGCACGATGGCCTCGAAGCCGGAGCCGCACAGCCGGTTCACGGTGAGCGCCGGCACCTCGATGGGCAGGCCGGCCTTGAGGCCGACGTGCCTGGCGAAGTAGATCGCGTCGGCCGAGGTCTGCAGGGCGTTCCCGAAGACCGCGTGGTCGAACGCGGCAGGTGCGGCGCCCGAGCGCTCCACCGCGCAGCGCGCCGCGGCGGCCGCGAGGTCGATGGCCGAATGGTCCTTGAGGGTCCCGCCGAAGGTCCCGAACGGCGTCCGCACGCCGCTCAGGAAGACCACGTCCGTGTCCCTGCCCTGGGTCTTCATGGGTGAGGCTCCGCCGCCTCGCGAGGGAAGCCGGGCCGTCCCGGCAGCGGCGGAATATCGCCCCGGCTCAGGGGGGCCAGCAAGCGAGCGCGAGGATCAGTGGGCGATTTGGTCCGCGAGCCACCGGGTGACCTCGCGCGTCCCCGCCGTCCCGCCGAGGTCCGGCGTGGTCACCCCGGCCGCGACGGCGCCGCGCACCGCGCCCTCGAGCGCCGCCGCCGCCTCGGGCAGCCGCAGCTCGCGCACCATCATGGCGGCGGTGAGCACGGCCGCGAACGGATTGGCGACGTCCCGGCCGGCCATCGGCGGCGCCGAGCCGTGCACCGGCTCGAACAGGCCGGCGCGGCCGGGATGGAGATTGGCCGAGGGCGAGATGCCCAGCCCGCCCACGAGCTGCGCCCCGAGGTCGGAGAGGATGTCGCCGAACAGGTTCTGCGTCACCACGACCTGGAAGCGCTCCGGCTCCCGCACCAGCTCCATCGCCAGCGCGTCCACGTAGCGGTGCTCGCGCTCGATGCCGGGAAACTCGCCCCCGACCTCGGCGAACACGCGTCCCCACAGGCGGTGCGCGGGCACGGCGTTCGACTTGTCCGACATCGTCACCCGCGTCCGGCCGTTCGCCTTCGCCCACTCGAACGCGGCGCGAATGATCCGCTCGACGCCCCGGCGGGTGTGCACCTCCTCGGCGAGCTGGATCTCGTCCGCCGTGCCGATCCGGAGGCCGCCGCCGGCGCCGACGTAGATCCCTTCGGTGTTCTCGCGGAAGATGGCGAAGTCGATCGTCCGCGGCCCCGCGGGGCCGTCGCGCAGCGGGCACAGCGCCGGGTGGAGCAGCGTGACCGGGCGCAGGTTGACGTACAGGTCGAGCCGGAAGCGGAGCCCGAGCAGGATGTCCCGGGCGTGCTCGTTCCCCGGCACGCGCGGGTCGCCGAGCGCGCCCACGAAGATGGCGTCGACGTCGTTCCGCAGGTGCTCCACCGCGGCGTCGGGGATGGTCTCGCCGGTGGCGAGGTAGTGGTCGGCCGAGTACGGCAGGCGCTCGACGTCGAGCGCGAAACCGAACCGCCGCGACGCGCCCTCGAGGACCGCGAGGGCCGCCGCGACCACCTCGGGGCCGATCCCGTCGCCGGCGATGACCGCGACGCGGTGCCGCTTCACGCCAGCCCGGACATCTGCTGCCCGCAGGTGATGCAGAACCGCCATCCGACGTCCAGCTCCGCGCCGCAGGACGGGCAGTGCACCACGCCGACGTTCTGCCCGCAGTGCGGGCAGAAGATCACCGCGCGGCCCACCGGGAGCTGGCCGCCGCAGAAGGCGCACGGCGCGGTGCCGGAGCGGGGAGAGACGCCCGACGGCGCTCCCTCGTCGAGGGCGAACGGCAGGCCGGGCTCGGCGGCCTCCGGCTCCGGCGCCTCAGCGCCGGGAACTTCCTCGTCCGGCTCGGGGAACCATGGGAGCGGGGCGTCCGGGTGCGGCTCGGCCCGCAGGGTCTCCGGCGCGGCGGCCGGCGGGGCCAGGGCGTCGGTGGACGCGAGTACCTCGCGCACGCGCTCCGGGTCGAAGGTCACGGTCGCGCTGCCGAAGCGGCGGTACGCCGTGGTGTCGGGGTTGACGCCGGCCGCTTCTCCGGCCAGCGTCACGCGCGCTTCCTCCGGCTCGACGAACGCGTAGCCGCGCTCACCGGCCAGGAGCCGCAGCAGCGCCATCTCGTAGTCCTGGTTCGTGTCGAACCGGAGCACCGTCTTGCAGCTCTTGTAGGGAATGATCTTGAGGTACAGATCGGCGAGCTGGATCGGCGCGCGCAGTCTGGCCGGCGCCTGGTCCGCCAGCACGTTCACCGCGAGCTTGAACAGCCGCTCGACGTCGTCCATCAGCGCCTCACCGCCACTCGTTGGCCCAGCGG
>DASPSV010000223.1:0-14411 GCA_035623755.1 Gemmatimonadales bacterium | reverse complement strand
GGTGAGCTGGTAGACCACCTCGTAGGTCAGCGTGCCCGAGCGGGACACGACGCCCACCGGCCCCGGGATGCAGATGTTGCCGGGAATGATGCCGACCTTGGCCGCGCCGGGCGAGATGATGCCCGGGCAGTTGGGGCCGATCAGCCGCACGCCCTTCTCCTTGAGGAACGGCCAGACGCGCGTCATGTCCAGGACCGGCACGCCCTCGCTGATGCACACGACCAGCTTGACGCCGGCGTCGGCCGCCTCGAACACCGCGTCGGCCGCGAACTTCGCCGGCACGTAGATCACCGAGGTGTTCGCGCGGGTGGCCGCCACCGCCTCGGCCACCGTGTTGAAGATCGGGACGGTGCCCTCGAACTTCTGGCCGCCCTTGCCCGGCGTCACGCCGGCCACGACCGGCGTGCCGTAGGCGATCATCTGCCTGGTGTGGAACGAGCCGTCGCGGCCCGTGATGCCCTGCACCACCAGCCGGGTGCTCTTGTCGACGAAGATGCTCACGCCGCCGCCCCTCCCTTCGCCAGCTTCACCGCCTGCTCCACCGCGGCGTCCATGTCGGTGAGGGCGCGCATGCCCACGCCCTCGAGGATCCTGAGCGCTTCCTGCTCGTTGGTGCCCGTCAGGCGGATCACCAGCGGCCGGTCCACCTTGAACTGCCTGGTCGCGGCCACGATGCCGTTGGCCACGTCGTCGCAGCGGGTGATGCCGCCGAAGATGTTGAACAGGATCGCCTTCACGTTCTGGTCGGCGGTGATGATCTTCAGGGCCGTGACGACCTTCTCGGGGTTCGACGAGCCGCCGATGTCGAGGAAGTTCGCGGGCTCGCCGCCGTAGTACTTCACCAGGTCCATCGTGGCCATTGCGAGGCCCGCGCCGTTGACGCAGCAGCCCACGTTGCCGTCGAGCTTGATGTAGGTGAGGTTCGCCTCGCGCGCCTGGACCTCCATCGGGTTCTCGGCCGCGACGTCGCGCAGCGCCTCGACCGCCGGTTTCCGCTCCAGCTCGTTGTCGTCGATGTTCATCTTGGCGTCGAGCGCCACGACCTCGCCCTTCGGCGTCACCACCAGCGGGTTGATCTCCGCCAGCGAGCAGCCGGCGTCCACGAACGCGCGGTACAGCTTCTGGAGGATGTCCGCCGCCTGGCGCACCTGCGCGAGGTCGGCGTAGAGGTGGAACGCCAGCGCCATGGCCTGGTGCGGCAGGAGCCCGTAGCGGGCGTCCACGGTGGCCTTGAAGATCTTCTCCGGCGTCTTGGCGGCCACCTCCTCGATGTCGATGCCGCCCGCCGGGCTCACCATGAACACCGGCGAGTGGGACACCCGGTCCACGATCACGCCGACGTAGGCCTCGCTGGCGATGTCGGTCGCCGGCACCACCAGCACCTTGGTCACCGTCAGGCCCTTGATCTGCATCCCCAGGATCTGGGACGCGAACCGCTCGGCCTGCTCCGGGGTCGCCGCGAGCTTCACGCCGCCGGCCTTGCCGCGCCCGCCGGCGTGCACCTGCGCCTTGACGACGACCTTGGGGACGCCGAGCCGCTCCATCGCGCGCTTGGCCTCGGCGGCCGTCGTCGCCACGATGCCCGGCGGCACGGCGATGCCGGCGCGCGCGAGCAGTTCGCGAGCCTGGTATTCGTGAATGTTCATCAGTCCTCGAGCAGGATGGTGGTGCCCGTCTCGCCGCGGATCGCGGCCAATCCCTGACTCAGCTCCGCAATGATCGCCCGGCCGCCCGTGCGGGCGAAGGCGATCGCGGCCTCGACCTTGGGGCGCATGCTGCCCGCCCCGAATTGCCCGGCCGCCAGCAGGCTTTCGGCCTCGGCGGCCGAAATCCGGCGGATCGGTGCTGCACGCGGCGTGCCGTAGTCGCGGTAGACCGCCTCGATGTCGGTGAGAATGAGCAACAGGTCCGCTCCCAGATCGCGCGCCAGGATCGCCGCGGTGCGGTCCTTGTCCACCACGGCGTCCACGCCCTCGGTGCGGAGCACGGGATCGCGGTAGACCGGCGGGCCGCCGCCGCCGGCGGCGACCACGATCGTTCCGCCGGCGACGAGGCGCTTCACGACCGGCGCCTCCACGACCTCGACCGGGATCGGGCTCGCCGTGAGCCGCCGCCACCGCCCCAGCGGATCGGCCGCCGTGGGGATGCCGCGCGCCGCGAGCGCTGCGCGCCGCTCCGGCGTCAGCTCGTGGCCGATCGGCTTGACTGGGGCCGCGAGCATCGGGTCGTCGTGCGAGACCAGCGTCTGGGTGATGACCGTGACCACCTCGCGGGCGATCCCGGCCCGCTCGAGTGCGTTCTGGAGCGACTGCTGGATCATGTACCCGATCCACCCCGCCGTCTCGGCGACCAGCACGCCCAGGGGCAGCGGCTCGACCTCGCGCGCCGCGATCTCGTTGCGGGCCAGCGAGTCGCCGACCTGGGGCCCGTTGCCGTGGACGATCGCGATCCGCCAGCCGTCGCGGGCCAGGTCCACGATCGGCGCGAGGCTCTCGCGCGTGTGGCGGAACTGGTTGGCGATGGTGGCGCGCTCGCCCGGGGGCGCGAGCGCGTTGCCGCCGAGCGCGACGACGAGGACCTGGCCCGTCACGATGCCTCCGGCCGGGGGCCGAACCTAGGGACGGGGGCCGGGCGCTTCAAGGCCGCCGCCCCGCCGTGTCGGCGCCGAGGGCGCGCCGGAGCGCCTGCCAGGCGCGCCCGAACTGCCCCCAGTTCCCGTGCCGCGACGCGGAGTCCATGGCGAGGAACGCCGCGCGAGCCTCGGCCAGCGACGCCGTGGCGCGCGCGTCGCCTTCGGGCGACTCGCGCGCCGCGGCCAGGCTGCGGACGGCGCCCGTCGCGTCCGCGCCGACGCCGACGCGGCCGGCCGCGAGCACTGCCACGGCGTGCGGCATCTGGGGCGTATCCGGGACCGCCGCGGCGTACACGAACTGCGCGTACACGACCGTGCCCGCCGCCGGGAGCGCGATCGGCTGGCCGCGGCGCACGCTGCCCCGGGGACCTGTCGCCTCCGCCACCGCGCTCACCAGTCCGGGCGAGAGCGACAACCGGCTCGCGGCCGCGGTCGGCGTCGGGAACCGGCCGCCGGGCAGGCGCAGCAGCCGGAGCGACAGCGTGCCGTCCGGCCGCGTCGTGCCGGCGACGAAGCCGGCGAGAGCGTTGCCGCCGGCGTCGGCGAACGGCAGCAGGCGCGTGAGCTGCGGCGTCTCGCTGTCCAGGGCCAGCAGCGCCAGCGCGGCGTGCGGCGCCGGCGGCTCCCCGCCCTTTCCCGCGGCGGGCTCGGGCATCGCGAGCACCCACGGCCTCGCGGCCGCGCCCGTGTCTCCGCGATGCCTCGCGAGCATCTGGGCCTGCGCCAGGAACAGGCCCTCGGGATAGCCGAGGTGCAGCCGCAGGTCCGGGGTCAGGCTGTCGCTCGGCAGCGCCCGGGCGCCGTCGCCCGCGGCCAGGCGCGCGGCGAACGGCAGGTCCGGCGGTCGGAGGTAGAGTCGGGTGGCGCCACTCACCGCGTCCACGACGGCGACGTACGGCGCGCACAGGAAGTTCACCTCGTCCCCGTTCCAGCTCACGCGGTCGGCCAGCGGAAAGCGCGCCGAAGCGAGGTAGCCGTCGGCCAGCCAGAGCAGCCGCCCGTTCGCGAGCACGGCGCGCGGCGGGTCGAACGTGGCGAACGGGTACAGCCGCGCGAGCCGGTCGGGCACGTCGCGCCAGACCAGCAGCCGGTCGGCGACGCTCGTGCGCCGGTCCAGCAGGGGCGATTCCTGGAGGGCCCACGCCAGCAGCAGCCGTCGCACGGTCCCGCCGAGCCTCAGGCCGGCCGGCGAGCCCTCGGGTGCCGGCTCGTCGGGGCCGATCACCGCGGGCTCGGCCCCGTGCGCCAGGTAGCGGATCCGTCCGGGCGCGCGCGCGAGCGGGGTGGGCGCGGCGCCGGGGACGCCGGGTGGCCCCAGGTTCTCGATGAAGCGGATCTGGTCGCCCTCGGCGGCGCCGGCTGCGACGGCGAGCGGGTCGCCCGCCCAGGCCAGGGCGCCGCGGTGCAGGACCTCCCAGTCCAGCGGACGGCCCGACCGCCGGAGGCCCAGCACGTCGGTCTCGGGGACGGCGAGGGCCACGAGCACCGGGGGCGCGTCCCGGCCGCCGTAGCGATCGAGCGTGGTGGTCCACGCGAGCTGCCGGGCGCTGTCGGCCACCGCGGCCTCCAGCGCCGCGTCGAGCAGCCCGGGCTCGGCGTCCCACGGCGAGAGCCCCTGGACGCCTCGGCGCAGGGCCTCCAGGCTCTCGGCGGGCACGGCCTGGGCCGCGGGGCCCGGCTCGTCGCGCACGCCGGCCAGCACGCCGAGGCCGGCGCGCGAGTAGCGGTCGGCGTACTGCGCCAGGCCGAGCGCGACCGCGGGATCCGGCTTTCCGCGCCAGGCGTCCGAGAGGTACGGGGCCACCCAGCGCCCGAGGACCGCCGCGGCGGCCAGCGTGGCCCACATCCCGATCAGCAGCCCGGGCCGGATCCGGCGCAGCATCGCGCCCGTCCCGGCCGCGACGACCAGCGCCAGCGCCGCCAGCGCGGTCGAGGCCGGCACGCGGACCGCCCGGTCGGCCATCGCGAGCGCGCCGTCCGCGCTGCCACCGCCGCCGACGAGGCCGTAGGCGTCGAGCTGGAATCCCCACGCCACCACCAGGGCCAGCAGGGCGGCGAGCGCGAGCAGGTGGGTGCGCGCGTGCGGCGTCATCCGTAGCCGCCGGTCGGTGAACGTGATGCTGCCGGTCATCGCGTACAGCGCGGTGGCGACGAACGCACCGAACAGCACCATCACCAGCGCGCCGAGGTGCAGGGCTTCGAGCAGCGGGAGCCGCGCGAGGTAGAACGACGCCTCGCGGCCGAGCACCGGCTCCACGTACCCGACCGGGACCGCGGACGCGTACAGCGACACCAGCTCGGGCACGTCGGTGAAGGTGGCGGCGGTCACCAGGCCGAGCAGCACGGCGAGGGCGATGGCGATCCACCGCAGCACGCGCTGCGGGACGGCCTCGGCGATTTCGAGGTTGCCGACCCGCCGCGGCAGGTGCACGGCGCCGATCGAGCGGTAGACCGCGAGCGTCTGGACGGCGTACCAGGCCGTGGCGGCGGCGGCGACGGCGAGCTGCCACAGCGTGTCGTGGACCAGGCGGGCCCGGTACAGCCGCCCCAGGCCCAGGTCGGCGTACCAGGAGGCCTCGGTGAAGCGGATGGCGACCCAGCGGCCGCCGAAGAGGAGCAGCAGCGCGGCCGCGACGGCGTACAGCACCACGCGGCGGCGGGTCATGTCTCCAGTCCGCCGACCCCCTCGGCACGCAGGACGTCGGCCGCCTCGCGGCGGATGGCAGCCAGGGCGGGCTCGCTCCGGGCCTCGAACCGCAGCACCAGCAGCGGCTGGGTGTTGGAGGCGCGGATCAGGCCCCACCCTTCCCCGGTCCGCCAGCGCACGCCGTCGATCGTCACGGTCGGATAGCGGGCGGCGAAGTACTTCGCGGCCGAGGCGACCGCGGCAGTCTTCCGCTCCTCGGGGCAGTCCACGCGGATCTCCGGCGTGGACACGTACTGCGGGAGGGCGCGGCGCAGCTCCGACAGCTTCCCCCCCTGGCCGGCAACGATCTTGAGCAGGCGGGCGGCGGCGTACAGCGCGTCGTCGAAGCCGAGGTAGTCGGGCGGGCCGAAGAACATGTGGCCGCTCATCTCGCCGGCCAGCACCGCGCCGCTCTGCTTCATCTTCTTCTTGATGAACGAGTGGCCGGTCATCCACATCGTCGGCCTCGCGCCGGCGCGCTCCAGCCACTCCACCAGCGCGTCGGAGCACTTCACGTCGAAGATCACCTCCTGGCCGCGGCCGAGCCGCCGAACCAGGTCGGCCCCCAGGAGCGCCAGGATCTGGTCGCCGAACAGGACCGTGCCGCCCTCGTCCACGGCTCCGATCCGGTCCCCGTCGCCGTCGAAGGCGATGCCGAGGTCGGCGTGCACGGCGGCGACCCGCGCCTGCAGGTCGCGGAGGTTGGCGAGCACGGTGGGATCGGGATGGTGGTGCGGGAACCGGCCGTCGGACTCGCAGAACAGCCGGTCCACGCGGGCGCCGATGGCCTCGAGGGCGTCGGGATAGGTGAGCCCCGGGACGCCGTTGCCGCAGTCCACGACCACGCGGAGCGGCCGCGCGAGCGGCCCGATCCGCGTCGCGATCTCGCCGCGGTAGGCGTCGAGCACCTCGTGCCGGGTGCGCGTGCCGCGCCCGGCGGCGAACCGGCCGCCCTGGATCCTGCGGAGCAGCGTCTGGATGTCGTCACCGGCGAACGGGAGGCCGCCGAGCACCATCTTGAAGCCGTTCATCTCGGGCGGATTGTGCGAGCCCGTGACCTGCACGCCGCCGTCGGCCCCGAGGTGGTGGATCGCGAAGTACAGCGCGGGCGTCGGCACCAGGCCGACGTCCAGGACCGTGACGCCGCCCGACACCAGCCCGTCGGTCAGCGCGTCGAGCAGCTCCACGCCGCTGGGGCGGTTGTCGCGCCCGACCGCGAGCGTCGCGGGCCGTCCGAGCCGCTCGGCCGCCTCCGCGGCCACGGCCGCGCCGACCGCCCGGGCGACCTCGGTCGTGAGATCGGCGCCGACGGTGCCGCGGATGTCGTACTGCCGGAAGATGACGGGATCGATCTTCATCGAGGTGCGGCCTCCGCCGCCGCCGCGGCCGGGCCTCCCTAGTTGCCGACCGGGACCGGCAGCGTGATGGTGGTGATCCCCGGGGGCAGGAAGGCGTGCGATCCGGCCTGCGCGGCGTCCAGCACCCGGTTCGGCCAGAAGCCGAACACGAGCAGGGCGGCGACCATCACCGCCAGCGTGGCGCCGGCCAGGCGCGGCACGAGCACGCCGGCGTGCGCCTGGTCGTGGCTGGCCGGCTTCATGTACATCGTCATCACGACCGGCAGGTAGTAGCCCGCGGAGACGACGCTGGTCAGCACCAGGATCACCGCCAGCACCCCGTAGCCCCCGCCCGTGGCCGCCACGAGGATGTACCACTTGCCGATGAAGCCCGCGGTGCCGGGGAAGCCGAGCAGCGAGAGCATGCAGACCGCCATGCCGAAGGCGAGCCACGGGTGCGTCTCCGCCAGCCCCGCCAGGTCGTCGATCAGCACGTCGCGCTCGCCGCCGCGGCCCTTGAGGGCCAGGATGGCGAACGCGCCCACGGTCATCAGCGTGTAGAACAGCAGGTAGAACAGGAACGCCGCCGCGCCGGCGGTCGAGCCGCCGTAGCTGCCGACCAGCGCGGTCAGCAGGTACCCCGCGTGCGCGATGCTGGAATACGCCAGCATGCGTTTCAGGGAGCGCTGCGCGAGGGCGACCAGGTTGCCCACCACCATCGTCACCGCGGCGAGCCACCAGATCACCGGCGCCCACAGCTGGTGCGTCTCGGCGGCGCCGAAGGCCTCGAGCAGCACGCGCACCAGCGCCGCGAACGCGGCCGCCTTCACGGCGGTGGACATGAAGCCGGTCACCGGCGTGGGCGCGCCGTCGTACACGTCGGGCGTCCACATGTGGAACGGCACGGCGGCCACCTTGAAGGCGAACCCCACCAGCAGCAGCCCCATCCCGGCGAGCAGCATCACGTGCGACCGCAGCTGCAGCGGGCCGATCTGCGACGCGATCAGGCGCAGCTTGGTGGTCCCGGCGGCGCCGTACAGCAGCGCGATGCCGTACAGCAGGAACGCCGACGCGAACGCGCCGAGCAGGAAGTACTTGAGCGCCGCCTCGCCGCCGACGGGGCTGCGCCGGTCGATGCCCGACAGCACGTACACCGAGACCGACATCAGCTCCAGGCCGAGGAAGACGACGAACAGGTCCTCGCCGCCGGCGAGCAGCATCATCCCCACGGCCGCGAACAGGATCAGCACGTAGTACTCGGGGATCCGGATCGCCTCGCGCTCGAGGTAGTCCATCGACAGCAGCACCGCGAGCGCGGCGGACACCAGCACGATCGCGTCCACCGCGAAGCGGAACGAGTCCACGGCCAGGCTGCTCGCGATCCCGGGGACGCGGGCGCCGGAGGCCCACAGCCACACGGTGGCGGCGAACGCGAGCGCGATGCCCCCGAGCGCGAGCAGCCCGGTGCGCCGCTGGGCGCCGGGTTCCCGGTGGCGCCAGGCCGCGTCGAGCAGCAGCGCCAGGGCCCAGACCGTCAGCACGGTCTCGGGGAGGGCGCTGAGCAGCAGGCCGCCCACCGTATCCAGGTCGAGCGTCATGGCGAGGGGAGCCTCGCGCCGGCGACCGCGCCGGAGGGTCCGTCATCCCCAGGCGCCGGCGCGCCCGGCACGGGTCCGGGGGGCGCCGCCTGGGCCACCGCGGGCGCCGGCCGGCCCTGCACGGTCTCGATGAAGCGGCGCGTCGACGGCTCCATGCGCCGCAGCACGGGCCCGGGCGCCAGCCCGAGCCACAGGATCGCCGCCACCAGCGGCACCAGCACGCCCCACTCGCGGCCGGTCAGGTCGGTGAGCTTCTCGTTCTCCGGCTTGTCGAGCTTGTAGTAGATCACGCGCTGCAGCGCCCACAGCAGGTACGCGGCGGCGAAGATCACGCCCGTGGCCGCGATGCCCGCGGCGAGCGGGTGGGTGCGGAAGGTGCCGAGCAGCACCAGGAACTCGCCCACGAACCCGTTGGTGCCCGGCAGGCCGATCGACGAGAGGCTCACCAGCGTCAGCACCGCCGCGTAGGCGGGCACCACCCGCGCGATGCCACCGAAGTCGGCCACCATGCGGCTGTGGCGGCGCTCGTAGATCATGCCCACCAGGAAGAACAGCGCGCCGGTCGAGATCCCGTGATTGATCATCACCATCAGCGCGCCCTGCACGCTCTGCACCGTCATCGCCCAGATGCCGAGCACCACGAAGCCGAGGTGGCTCACCGACGAGTAGGCGATCAGCTTCTTGAAGTCGGGCTGCACCATCGCCACCAGCGCGCCGTAGATGATGCCCACCACCGCGAGCGTCACCACGACGGCGGTCACCGTCCGGTTCAGGGCGACCGCCGGGAACAGCGGCAGCGCGAACCGCAGGAACCCGTAGGTCCCCATCTTGAGCAGGATCCCGGCCAGGATCACCGAGCCGGCGGTCGGCGCCTCCACGTGCGCGTCCGGCAGCCAGGTGTGGAACGGGACCATCGGGACCTTGATGGCGAAGGCCAGGAAGAACGCGCCGAACAGCCAGTACTGCGTCGCCGCCGGCAGCGTGGCGTTGCGGAGGATGTCGTCCAGCGCGAACGAGGGCGCGGTGCCCGCGCTGCGGTAGGCGTTGAAGTACAGCACCAGGATCGCCACCAGCATCAGCAGCGAGCCGAGGAAGGTGTAGATGAAGAACTTGATGCTCGCGTACAGGCGGCCCTTGCCGCCCCAGATCCCGATGATGAAGTACATCGGGATCAGCATCATCTCCCAGAACACGTAGAACAGGAACAGGTCGGTGGCGACGAACACGCCCAGCATCCCGGTCGCCAGCACCAGCAGCAGCGCGTAGTAGCCCTTCTCCCGGCGGGTGATGCCCGCCCAGCTGCCGAGCACCGCCAGCGGCGTCAGGAACGTGGTGAGCAGCACCATGAACAGCGAGATGCCGTCGATCCCGACCCGGTAGGTGATGCCCCACTTCGGGATCCAGTCCAGGTACCCGCCGATCTGCATCGCCGGCCCGCCGGGGTCGTACGCCCACCACAGCCCGAGCGAGACCGCCAGCTCGACCAGGGCCACCGCCAGGGCGATCCGCTTCGCGGACCGCGCCGGCGCCGGCCAGATCGCCACCGCCCCGGCGAGCGGAATCAGCAGCAGGGCGCTGACCGCCCAGCGCGCGTAGTGGAGCGATGCCAGGAACGCGGTCATGGCTTCCCGAACCGGAGCAGCGCCGCCAGCACGGCGGCCGCGCCCACCACGAACAGGACGACGTAGGTGCCGACCTGCCCCGTCTGCAGGCGGCTGCCGATCCAGCCGAGGCCGCGCGCCACCGCCGCCGAGCCGTTCACGCCCGCGGTGTCGATGACGCCGGCGTCCACGCCCTTCCACAGGACGACCCGCGCCAGCCACACCAGCGGCCGCACGATCACCGCGCGGTACAGCTCGTCCACCCGGTACTTCTCCAGCAGCAGCTTCGCGAACCCGGTCTCGGCCGGGGCGCGCTCGGGGGTGAGGAGCGCCGCCGGCTTGAGCACCCGCGTCGCGAGCCAGATGCCGCCGACCCCGATCGCCGCCGCGAGGACCATCAGCGTGATCTCGACGCCGGTCGCGGGCGCGAGGGTCGGCAGGTACGGGGCGCTGGCCTCGGTCACCGGCTCCAGCCAGCGGTGCAGCGTGCCCACGTGCGGCAGGTTGAGCGCGCCGCCGAGGACCGTCAGGCCCGCCAGCACGACCAGCGGCCAGGTCATGACCCACGGCGCCTCGGCCAGGTGCGGACGCTCGAGGTCCCCGGTGCGGTTCGGCCCGTGGAACGTGTACAGCATCAGCCGCGCCATGTAGAACGCGGTGAGGAACGCGGCCGCGAGCCCGAACGCCCACACCAGGTAGTAGAACGGCGACGCCGCCCCGCGGGCGAACGCGGCCCCGAGGATCTCGTCCTTGGAGAAGAAGCCCGCCAGCGGCGGGATGCCGGCGATCGCCAGCGTCGCCACCCACATCACCCGCGAGGTCCACGGCAGGTAGGCCGCGAGCCCGCCCATGTTGCGCATGTCCTGGGCGTCGGCGTGGCGGTGGGTGTGGTGGTAGGCGCGGTGCAGCACGTGGATCACGCTGCCGGCCCCGAGGAACAGCAGCGCCTTGAAGAAGGCATGCGTCACGAGGTGGAAGACGCCGGCCGCGTAGGCGCCGACGCCCACGCCGACGAACATGTAGCCGAGCTGCGAGACGGTGCTGTAGGCCAGCACCTTCTTGATGTCCCACTGCTTGAGGCCGATGGTGGCGGCGAACAGCGCCGTCAGCGCGCCGACGCCCGCCACCACGGCGCACGCGGTCGGGGACATGGCGAACAGCACGTTGCACCGGGCCACGAGGTACACGCCCGCGGTGACCATGGTGGCGGCGTGGATCAGGGCCGAGACCGGCGTCGGGCCCGCCATCGCGTCCGGCAGCCACACGTACAGCGGGATCTGCGCGCTCTTGCCGACGCAGCCCATGAACAGGAACAGCGCGATCGCCGTCGCCGTACCGCCCGCCAGCGCGTGCGGCGCGCGGGCGAACACGTCGCG
This sequence comes from Gemmatimonadales bacterium, assembly GCA_035623755.1. Classification (GTDB taxonomy): domain Bacteria; phylum Gemmatimonadota; class Gemmatimonadetes; order Gemmatimonadales; family JACORV01; genus Fen-1245. The sequence continues at coordinate 3,181 of DASPSV010000223.1, read as the reverse complement.
GAACTCCAGCGTGCCGGTGTGCGAGAAGATCAGGAACATCGCCACCAGGAACCCGAAGTCCCCGATGCGGTTCACCAGGAACGCCTTCAGCCCGGCGTCGGCCTTCTCCCGCTCCTCGAACCAGAACCCGATCAGCAGGTAGGAGCACAGGCCCACGCCTTCCCAGCCGATGAACATGACCGGGAAGCTGGCGCCGAGCACCAGCACCACCATGAAGGCGACGAACAGGTTGAGGTAGGCGAAGTAGCGCGCGTACCCCGGGTCGTCCCGCATGTAGCCGATGCTGAACACGTGGATCAGCGACGACACCCCGGTCACGACCAGCAGCATCACCACCGACAGCTGGTCCACCTGGAGCGCCAGGTCCACCTGCAGGTCGCCGGTGGCGATCCAGGTCCACAGGGTGTGCACGTACGGCGCCGGCGGCCGCGCGCCGAGCACGGCCAGGAACACGGCGACGGCCACCGCGAAGGCGGCGGCCACCGACCCCACGCCGACCACGCTCACCAGGCGTTTGGCCTGCGGGCGCAGGAACGCCACCGCCCCGTTCACCAGGAACCCCAGGAACGGGAGCAGGATCGCGAGGCCGACGCGGTCCGCGGCGCTGCCGGCGAGCTCCGTCATCCGCGCAGCAGGTTGATGTTCTGCAGGTTCACGGTGTCCCGGTGCCGGTAGACGGCGATGACGATGGCGAGCCCGACGGCCGCCTCCGCGGCGGCGACGGTCATCACGAAGAACACGAACACCTGCCCGTCGAGCCCCAGCCGCTGCGACAGGGCGACGAAGGTCAGGTTGACGGCGTTGAGCATCAGCTCGATGCACATGAAGATGACGATCGCGTTGCGCCGCAGCAGCACGCCCACCACGCCGAGCGAGAACAGGATCGCCGACACCAGGAGCGAGGGTCCGAGGAGCACGCTACAGCCTCCGCTTGGCGAGCACGACCGCCCCCACGATGGCCGCGAGCAGGAGCACCGAGGTGATCTCGAACGGCACCAGGTAGCCCTGGAACAGCGGCTCCGCCACCGCGCGCACCGCGCCCTCGGCCGCGACCTGCTCGGCCACCTGGCCCGGCGGCAGCGCCAGCTGGCCCGGCGGCGCCGCCAGCCGCAGCACGATCAGCTCCCCGGCCAGCACCGCGCCCGCCACGGCGGCGACGACCATCCCCCGCGGGCCCCGGATGTCGGTCGCGCCGCCGCGGCCGAGGTTGAGGAGCATGATCACGAACAGGAACAGCACCATGATCGCGCCGGCGTACACCAGCACCTGGACCGCCGCGATGAAGTGGGCGTCGAGCAGCACGTAGATGGCGGCCAGGCTGAACAGGGTGTTCACCAGCCACAGCGCGCTCGCCACCGGGCTCCGGCGGGTGATGCACAGCAGCGCCGAGCCGATGGCCACGCCGGCGAAGACCCAGAAGGCGACGAGGGTCACGCTCACTCCCCCTTGGGGTCGGCCGGGTCCCAGAGGCTGGACACCTCGTGGGACTGGCGGGTCAGCCGCGCGAGGTCGTACACGAAGCCCTCGCGGCCGTACTCCGCGTTCTCGTAGTGCACCCCGACGTGGATCGCCTCCTCGGGGCACACCTCCTGGCAGTAGCCGCAGAACACGCACCGGAACTCGTCGATCTCGTAGACCAGCGGGTACCGGTTGCCCTGCTCGTCCTCCCCGGCCACCAGCTTGATGCAGTTCGCCGGGCACACCTGCGGGCACAGCCCGCACGCGACGCACTTGGCCTTCCCGGACTCGTCCACCGCCATGCGGTGCGTGCCCCGCCAGCGCTTCGACAGCGTCCAGTCCGGCGCCGCGGTCTGCTCCGGGTACTGCATCGTCCACTTCTTGGCGAACAGGTGCCGGAACGTGAGCGCCATGCCCTTCAACGTGGCGCGCACGTAGGAGCTCTCGGCCCCGGGCCGCGGGATGGTGCGGACCGTGATCACGCTACGCCGCCTCTCCGCGCGAGCGCGCGGCGTCGGCGCGCCACCGCGCCCGCTGCCGCGAGGCCGACCCGCCGATCACCCGGTTGTGGTCGAGCCCCCACAGCAGCAGCCCACCCAGCACCAGGCTGACGCCGCTGAGCCACAACGCGTAGCCGAGGCCGAACGGCACGCCGGCGGTCTCCAGGGCCCACACCAGCACCGAGATGACCATCACGTACACCAGGGCCACCGGCAGCAGCACCTTCCAGCCGAGGTCCATGAGCTGGTCGAACCGGAACCGCGGCAGGGTCCACCGCACCCACACGTAGGCGAACAGGAAGAACAGCACCTTGGCCCAGAAGGCGGCGAAGGTCGCGAGGAACTTCACCACCGTCCACGGCGGCGTGTTGTCCCACGCCGTGAAGGGGATGTCCCATCCGCCGAAGAACAGCGTCACCATCAGCGCCGACGCCGTGACCATGTTGCTGTACTCGGCGATGTAGAACATCGAGAACTTCATCGCCGAGTACTCGGTGTGATAGCCCGCGATCAGCTCGGCCTCCGCCTCCGGGAGGTCGAACGGCAGCCGGTTGGTCTCGGCGAAGCTCGCGATCAGGAAGGTGAAGAAGGCGACGAACAGCGGCAGCACGAACCACAGGCTGTGCTGCTGCTGGGCCACGATCTCGTTCATCGTGATGTTGCCGGCCAGCACCAGCACCGCCACCGCCGACAGGCCCATCGACACTTCGTACGAAATGAGCTGGGCCGAGCCGCGCAGGCCGCCCAGCAGCGAGTACTTGTTGTTCGACGACCACCCCGCGAGCACCACGCCGTACACGCCCAGCGAGCCGATGGCCAGGATGTAGAGAAAGCCCACCGGCAGGTCCGCGATCGCCGTGCTCACCAGCCCCCACGGCGTGGGCAGCGGCGAGGCGAACGGCACCACGGCGAACGTGATCAGGGCCGGGGTGAACGACAGCATCGGGGCCAGCACGAACAGGAACCGGTCGGCGAACGGCGGGAGCGTCTCTTCCTTGAGGAAGTTCTTCAGCCCGTCGGCCGCCGGCTGCAGCAGCCCCTCGGGGCCGACCCGGTTGGGGCCGAGGCGGTTCTGGATCCATCCGGCGCCCCGGCGCTCCACCCAGGTCCACAGCGCGATCAGGGTCAGCAGCCCGCCGAAGATCACCAGGATCTTGACCACCGAGATCCACACGAACGCCGCGCCGGTGACGGGATTCACGCCCGCGACCCCCCCCCCACGC
>DASPSV010000210.1:0-9911 GCA_035623755.1 Gemmatimonadales bacterium | reverse complement strand
GGTAGAGGTGGCGCAGGATCATGCGTCGTCTCTCGAGGAATGGGACGACGGTAGACGCCGCCGGCCGGCCGGAAGGTTGCGCGCGCCCGGCGCCGCCGCAGGTCACGCGGCTTCGTCCAGCGCCTTGGCCGCCGCCGGCTGCCTCGCCGGCATCGTCGTGATCACCACCACGCTCACCAGCACGAGCAGGCTCCCCAGCAGCGTCCGCGCGCCGAGCCCCTCGCCGCCGAGCAGCCAGCCCACGAGCACCGCCACCACCGGGTTCACGTATGCGTAGGTGCCGACGCGCGTGGGCGACTCGTGGTGGATGAGCCAGGTGTACGCGGTGAACGCCACGATGGACCCGGCGACGACGAGGTAGAGCAGGGCGAGCCACGCCCCGGCCGGCACCGCCGCGGGATCGAAGCCGCGAAATTCGCCCAGCGCGGCCGCCGCGAGCGTGAGCATCACGCCGCCGGCGAGCATCTGCGCGCCGCTGCTCACGACCTTCGACGGGGGCAGCGGCAGCTTGCGCGTCAGCGCGGACGCCACCGACCAGCCCATCGCCGCGACGATCAGCGCGCCCGCGCCCACGGCGTCCACCGGCGCGCCGCCCAGGTTCAGCGTCCGGCTCACCAGCACCGCCACGCCGGCGATGCCGATCGCGAGCGCCGCGACGAGGCGCGGCGTGAGCCGCTGCGTGCCGAGGAAGACGACCTCGGAGAGCGCCATGAAGACGGCGATCGTCGCCATCATCACCGCCGTGACGCCCGAGGGAATCCGCCGCTCGGCCCAGAACACGAGCCCGTAGTTGACGACGAAGAACGGGAACGCGACGGCGAACGCGGACCGCCACTCGCGGCCGGTCGGGAGGCGCTCACCGCGCGCCAGCGTCCAGCCGCCGAGCGCGAGGCCCGCGAGCACGAAGCGCAGGCCCGCCAGCAGGAACGGCGGCACGTCGTGCACGCCGATCCGGATGGCGTAGAACGTGGTGCCCCACACCAGGTAGATGGTGGCGAACGCCACCAGCGTCCTGAGCTTCATCGCGCGCCGTCTCGTGGAAGGGTGCCGCCGCAACTTACCTTGGCCGACGCCGATTCACCTATGCCGCGGCCGGGGCGGCGTGCGGCGCGGGGAGGCCGGCGCAGGCCGCTAGAACAGCTCCGTCTGGTCGGCCAGCCGGTCCGGCGCGACCGGCCGCTGGCCGAGCAGGCGCTGCAGCTCCCGGGCCGACTGGGGCGAGTGCCCGGCGAAGTGGTTGTTCACGTAGCCGTGGACCTCCGTGACCCGCTGCAGCATGTCGAGGATCGCGACCGACCACCCTTCCAGCTCGCGGGTGCGGTCGAGCTGGACCCTCGAGTAGTCCTCGATGGACCGGTCCGCTCCCATCCAGCGCAGGTAGGCGAAGTCCGCGGTCGGCCGCGCGGCGAGCGCGAGCATCGTCTCTCGCGGCACCCACGGCCCGTCGGTCAGCGCGAGCGCGGCGCGGTGCGCGCGCAGGACGTCCACCACCCGATCGATGATCCATCCTTCCTGGCGGAACTCCACCGCGAGCCGGAGGTCGGGCGGCGCGGCGGCGAGGAACGCCTCGAGCGCTGGCAGCTCCGACGGCCCGAAGTCCGGCCCGAGCTGCACGAGGATCGGGCCGAGCTTGGGCCCCAGCTCGCGCGCGACGTCGAAGAACTGACCGGCGACGTCCTCCGAGCGGCGCAGGCGCCGCACGTGGGTGATCTCCTGCGGCAGCTTCAGGGCGAACGTGAATCCCGCCGGGGTGCGCCTGGCCCAGCCCTGCACGGTGCGCGGCTCGGGCACGGCGTAGAAGGTGGAGTCCACCTCCACGGTGTCGAACGCGCGGGCGTAGAGCCCGAGGAAGTCGTCGGCCCGCGTCCCCGGCGGGTAGAACGGGCCCACCCAGGCGTCGTAGCGCCATCCCTGCGTGCCGATGCGGACGCGGCCGGCCATCGCCGGAATCGGCCCACGCGCGGCGGGCGTGTCAAGCGGGCGGGGAAGGGCGGCCACGGTCACGCACGTCGGCCCGTACGGCCGGCTGGGCGAGGCGCACGACGCGATCCGCCGCTGGTGCGCGGATCCGGTCCCGGTCCGCGCCATTCCGATGACCGGGCATCCGCGGCGGTGACGATGTTCGGGGGTGCGCGAACCTTGCCAACCCTCGTGCGCCGAGCCGAGCTTATGGGCATGCCGCAGAGCGCGACCGTGTGGACCGCCGCGATGGTGCGGGCCCTCCCCGACGACGGCAACCGGTACGAGGTCGTCGACGGGGAGCTGCTGGTGACGCCCGCGCCGACGTGGACGCACCAGCGGGCGGTGCGCGAGGTGACGGTGCTGCTCGTCGCCTTCCTGAAGGACACGGACCTCGGGGACGCGCTGTTCTCGCCCGCCGACATCGAGCTGGATCCGCACGGGATGGTGCAGCCGGACGTGTTCGTGCAGGGGCTGGTCGAGGGCCGGCCGGCGGGGGCGTGGAACGTCGGCGCGCCGCTCCTCCTCGTCGTCGAGGTGCTCTCGCCCGGGACGGCCCGCGCGGACCGCACCACCAAGCGGCGGCGCTACCAGCGGGCGGGCGTGCCGGAGTACTGGATCGTGGACGCGGACGCGCGGCTGATCGAGCGCTGGCGGCCCGGCGACGAGCGGCCCGACGTGCTGGCGGACACGATCGACTGGCGCCCGGCCGGCGCGGCCGCGCCGCTCACGATCGCCCTCGGCCCGCTGTTCACCCGGATCCATGGCGAGGCGCGCTGACGCGACGCGCCACGGCGCGCGACGCGCGCCCGGCGCCGACTCCACGGGCTGCCGCCACTAGCGACCGGGTCGACCGCTCCCCCTGTCATCCTGCTGACAGCTTCGGCCGGTAACTTCGGCCCGGCCCAATACCTCCGGGAGAACCCATGCGCGCACCCCTCACGGCCTTCGCGTCCATCGCCCTCGCGGCCCTCGCCGCGTCGGCGCTCGCCGGCCAGAACCCGCAGTACCACGTGGTCAAGCGGACCGTCCTCGGCCACATGCGGGCCGACTACATCATCGTCGATCCCGCCGGCCGGCGGCTGTACGGCCTCGGCGACAAGGTCATCGACGTGGACGCCGACAGCGCGATCGGCACGGTGCAGGGCGGGGGCGGCGGCTACGCCATCGCCCACGACCTGAACCGCGGCTTCGTGCGGAACGGCGTCGTCTTCGACCTCACGACGCTCGCCGTCACCGGGCACGTCGAGGCGCGCGGCGACGGGATCCGCTACGACCCGTTCACCCACCGTGCCTTCACCTGGGAAGGGAAGGACGCGTGGGTGGTGGACATGCGGACCGGCGCGCTGATCACCAAGGGCACGATCGGCGACGGGCTCGAGTCTGGCGTCGCCGACGGCCGGGGCAAGCTGTTCCTCAACGTCGAGGACTCCGGCTTCGTGACCCGCGTGGATGCGGGCTCGCTCGCCACCGAGGCCACGTACAAGGTCGCGGGCTGCGGCCGGGCCCAGGGCCTTTCGATGGACACCACGTCGCGGCGCCTGTTCATGGCGTGCGACACCCAGCTGGTGGTGCTGAACGCGGACAACGGGAACGTCGTGACCCGCATCCGCGTGCCGAGCCGCGCCGACCAGAACTGCTTCGACCCCACGACCCGGCTGGCCTTCAACCCCAACCGCGTGGACAGCACGATGACCGTCGTGCACGAGGACGCGCCCGACGCGTACACGGTGGTGGGGAAGGTGCCGACGGGCGGCGGCGCGCGGACGTGCGCGGTGGACGAGCGGACGCACAAGGTCTACGTGTTCTACTACGAGGGGGCGACGCGGGAGACGGCGCAGCTGGTGATGGCGGTGCTCGCGCCGTGATGGAAACGATCGGTGGGTGGCCGGTGGTGGGTTGTCCTCCCCACCACCGCCACCCCCGCCCTACACCCTTACACCCTACACCCTAGACCCTACACCCCGCCCGCACTCTTCTTCCCGTTACGGTCTTGTCAGCCCGTACGATTCTCCCGACGTGAAGACGATCGCTTCCAGGTTGCAGACGTTCCGGCCGTTCGTGTAGGTGTCGTTGGTGTCGTCGGTGAAGACCAGCTTGAAGTCCATGACGCAGCCGGTCTGCACCTTCCCGCTGAAGGTGATGATCGTGCCCATCCCGTTGGGCAGCGTGTTCCGGCCGAGCACGTCGCTCCCCCACTGGGTGTTGTCGTGCGGCGACACGTAGAACTCGCGGACTTCCTTGCCGGTGTTGTTCAGGGCCCAGAAGTCGCGCTGGTCCGGGAGCCGCGACTTCGCCGAGCCCGCCACGCCGACCAGCAACACCAGCACCGCGGGAAGCACTCTCCTCGGAGACATACGTTCCCCTCCGTGTTGGTTAGAGGCCTGAACGAGCGCCGTTCCGGTACCTGCGCGGGATTGTACGCCCCGCCGTGCGGCCGTCAAGAGTCGCCCGGCTTGTGCGGGCGGCGGCGCCGGAGATAATAGGTGTGCGCGCCCTCGCCCCCCACTCCGAGCGACCATGAGACGCATCGCCGCCGCCGTCGCCGCCTGCCTGCTCGCCGCCGCCTGCCACGGGGGCCGCCCGCGCCCGACGCGGCTCGCGGCCGCGCTCGACAGCCTGACGCCCGGCCTCCGGTTCGGCGACAACGCCGCCACGGTGAAGCGGAAGCTGCCGGGCTTCTCCCTCAAGGCGAATCGCACCTTCGACACCACGCTCGACAACCCGTGGCTGGGCAGCACCCAGATGTCGCTCGCCTTCGAGGGGGCCATCACCTCGATCCTCGGCGCGCCGCCCCCGCCGCAGGCGGGGCTCGAGGCCGTCGTCCTCACCGTGGCGACGGACAGCGAGTTCCGGCGGACGGCGGCGGCGCTGGAGCGCTGGCTCGGCGCGCGCGCCGACACCGCCTGCTCCGGCTCCAGCGAGGGCCACTGGGCCGTGCTGGTGTGGCGGCCGGATTCGACCGAGCTGCTGATCGCCACGCCGCCCGTGCCCGGCGTGGCTCCCGGCTACGTCCAGCTCGCCACGACGGCCCTCGCCTCGAAGCGCCTCGCGGCGCCGCCGCTCGTGAAGTGCGCGCCGGCCGCCGCGGGCGCCGCGGCACCCGCCGCGCCGCCGGCGGCTTCCAGGCGGAGGTCCTCGCAAGGACGCTAGTTCGTCCCGCGGCCGAGCAGCGAGCGGGTCGCCTCGACCAGCCGCTCGACCGGGATGTCCGCCACCCGCGGCCCTTCGACGAACCGGTGCCGCGGCCCCAGGATCGCCCAGCTCTCCCGCTGCTCCGGCACGCCGAAGCTCAGCGTGGGCACGCCGAGCCCGTCGGCGAGGTGCAGCGTCCCGGTGAACTGGGAGATGAACAGGTCGAAGCGGCGCTGGAGCGCGGCGAAGATCGCGAGCGACACCGGGGGCGAGACCACGGCTTCGGGGACCAGCGCGCGCACCTGCTCGGCCTCGCGCCGCTCCGCGCCCGTGCCGCACAGCACCACCCGGCAGCCGTCGGCCGCCAGCTGGCCCACCAGCGCGCGCACGCGGTCGGCCGGCCACGCCCGCGCCGCGTGGTGCCGCGTGCCGCGGTGCGGGATCTGGACTCCCACCAGCGGTCCGCCCGAGGGCGGGAGCAGCGACGGCAGGAGCTCGGCGGCCTTCCGCTCCGCGTCGGGCGAGACGAAGAACACCGGCCGGACCTCGTCGGCCGGGCAGCCGAGGATGGCCGCCGCGCGGCAGTAGCGCGTGGTCTGGTGCGCGTCGTCGGCACCGAGGACCAGGTTGTAGGCCGGCCGGGTCTTGGTCGCGTGGGTGACCATGCGCACCGGGGCGCCGCTGCACGCCGCGATCCACACCCCGGCCATGGACTCGGCGCCGAGGCTCACGCACAGGTCGGCGTCCTGGCGGCCGAGCCACCAGGCCAGCTGCGTCCAGCTCAGCGGGTCGCGCCGGAACACGGGCCCGCGCTCGGCGAACGGCAGGCCGTCGAGCACGGCGTGGTTCTTCGGGCCCGCGATCACCACCAGGCGCGCCCGCGGCCAGCGGCAGTGCAGCGCGTGGAGGAGCGGGGAAGCGACGAGCAGGTCGCCGATCCGGTCGGTGCGCGAGACGACGATCGTGCGCGGCACGAGCCCGTCCAGGTCCGCGACGGACCGCGCGCGGCGGTCGAGCGTCGAGGTGAGCGCCCGCGCCCACGCCGTCTGCACCCGGTGCTTGACCCGGTGCCGCAGGCGCGTCCAGCCGCCGTCGGTCACGGGGCGCCGCCCCCGGCCGCCTCGACCGGCGAGAGCACGTGGAGGACCCGCACGACATCCCCGTCCGCGGTCGCCGGCGGAGAGTCCCGCGGCCGGAGGAGCCCGGCCGCGCGGCCCGCGCGACGGCGAACGACTGTAGGTGCTGGTGCCCCACCGAATGGCCGGCGTCCCGGGACTGCGCGGGGCGCAGGCGGTGGGGGTACCGCGACTGCAAGAGCGCGCGACGAACTTAGCGCCAAGCGGGCGGCGCGGACAGGGCGGCCCCGCGGCCATGGCGGCCGCGTGACCCGCGTCACGTCCGGGCCGGGAAACCCTACAGCGGGAGCAGGCCGGTCCTGAGGCCGGTGGAGACGGCCTCGGTGCGGGAATGCGCGCCGAGCTTCGCGAGCACCGACGCGACGTGGAACTTCACGGTGTGGGCGGAGATGCCGAGCCGCGCCGCGATCTCCTTGTTGCCCAGGCCCTCGGACACGAGCCGCAGCACCGCCAGCTCGCGGGCGGTGAGGCTCGCCCCCTCGACGGCGGGGGCGAGGGCGGGCGCCGCGGTGGCCACCGCGCGCTCGGCCACCACGAGGTCGGCGTCCTCGGCGTCGGCCACCACCACCACGCCGGCGTCGGAGCGCAGCGCGGCCGCGAGGCGGCGCCGGAGGGCGTCGTCCACCACGTCGATGTGCACCCGCAGCTTCACGTCGCTCGCCGTCGGGCTCCTCTAGATGTATGCCGGGCGCCGGCCCCGGCGCGGCGTGCGCCCGGAGGCGGAGCGCGGCGGGGCCTCACCCGCCACGAACGCCTCGACGTCGGGTGCGGGCACCGCGAGGCCGAGCCCCGCGACCACCATCGCCGACACGCCGACGACGCGCCCTTCGGCGTCCGCGACCGGCCCGCCCGAGTTGCCGGGCGCGAGGCGCAGGTCGGCCTGCAGCCAGGCCAGGTCGCCGGGCATCCCCGGCACGCCGAGGCCGGGCGGCAGCGGCCCCGTGGCCTGGAGCACGCCGGTCGTGACCGCGTCCACCACGCCGAGCGGGTGGCCCACGGCGAACAGGAGCGAGCCCGGCCTCAGCCGGGCGGGGTCGGCGTGCCGCACCGGCGGGAGCGCCGCCCGCGGCGCGAGCACGAGGGCGAGGTCGCGGCGCGGATCGCGCCGCACCACCTCGCCGGGCACCGCGCCGCCGTCCGGCAGCACGACGGTGACGTCGCGCGCGTCCACCACGTGGGCGCTGGTGACGACGACGCCGCCCGCGCGCCACGCGATGCCGGCGCCGCCGCCGGCGCGCCCGTCCGCCCCGGCGCGCACCACGACCACGCTGGCGCGCAGCCGCTCCGCCGCGGCGGCGAGCGAGATCACCGGCGCTCCCGCGGCCGCTCGCCGACCAGCACGTCGGCGTTCGCGCGCTGGCCGCCGCGCACCAGGTCGAGCCGCAGCGACTTGCCGACCGCGTCGCCCGCGAGCGCCTCCACCACCTGCGCCGGGTCGTCCACCGGGCTGCCGTTCACGCTCACGATCACGTCTCCCACCAGGAGGCCCGCCGCCGCGGCCGGCGCGTCCGGCTCCACGGCGACGATCACCAGCCCGCCCTCGGACGCGAGGCCGAGCCGCTGCCGCGCCGCCGGGTTGAAGCGCACCGGCTGCATCGCCGCGCCGATCCAGCCGCGCGACACGTAGCCGCGCTCGACCAGCTGGTCCAGCACGCGGTCCACGGTGCCGGCCGGGATCGTGGTCGCCAGCGAGCGGCTGAGCCCGCCGGAGTTGAGGCCGTGGATCCGTCCGGCCGCGTCCACCAGCGGCCCGCCGCCGAAGCCCGGGTAGATCACGAGATCGGACTGGACCAGCCGGTCGATCTCGCCGCCCTTCCAGCAGCGCCACCGGCCGCCCACCGCGCTCACGGCGCCGAACGCGGCGCGCGCGCCCAGCTCGTCGAGCCGCGCCAGCGCGAGCACCAGGTGTCCCGGCTTCAGCGCCGCGGGGTCGCCCTTCGTCGCGACCGGCAGGCGGCCGGCCGGGATGCGCAGCACGGCGAGGTCGGTGCCGCGGTCGCGGCCCGCGAGCGTCGCGGGCACGGTGTCGCCGCCGGGCAGGGTCACGGTGATACCGTCCTCGCGGCGGATGGTGCCCTCGGTGGTCATCACGATCCCGTCGCGCCAGTGCACGCCGGTGGAGGCGAGGCGCGGGCGGCCGTGCACCGCGACGGTGGCGGCGCCGGCCTGCGCCACGGCGTCGGCCAGCTGGTCGGACAGCGCGGCGAGGGCGTTCGTGTCTGCGGACATGCGGCGTTCCCCTTCGGTGGATGGTTCGACGGCCTGCGGCGAACCATCGCGCCGAAGGGGCGCGGCGACCATCGGCCGATCGGCTAGGTGGGGATGAGCCGCCGGGCGGCGACGGCCGTGATCGTCTTCGGCGCGCTGAGCCTGCGAAGGTAGGCCGTTCGCCTACCTGAGCCCGATCCGCCGCACCAGGTCGGCGAAGCGCGGGTCGCCGCGCAGCGGCTCGTAGCCCTGGTCGATGTGCAGGTAGACCAGCCCGGCGGAGCGGGCCTGGAAAGCGCGCTCCAGCCCGGCGAACGCGCGGTTGCGATCGCCGAGCGCCGCGTAGCCCATGGCGAGGATCTCCGCTCGCACGTACTGGCGCCGGGACTCGTCCTCCAGGCGGTTCAGGATCTCCTCGGCCTCGTCGCGCCGCCCCAGTGGGGCCAGGGCCCGGACGATGAATGCGTCGTACGACCGGACGCTGGCCTCCAGCGCCTGGCCACGCCGGAACCACTTCAGCGCCGTCTCCGCGTCGCCCTGTGCCAGGTGCGCCGAGCCGATATCCAGGTACGCCTGGAAGTACGCGTCGTCCAGCTCCAGCGTCTTCTGGCTCTGAGCGATGGCGCCCGCGTAGTCCCGGGCGTAGAGCAGGAAACGCCCCAGCCAGCGACTGAAGTGCGCCGACAGGGGATCGAGCGTGAGCGCCTTCCGCATCTCCTCGATCGCCTCGCCGAGCAGGCCGACCGACGGCAGGTTGCTGCCGAACACGAAATGCGCCTCGGCGTAGTTGGGGTTGAGCTGGACCGCCCGGCGCAGCTGCTGCTCCGCACCCGCGAAATCCCACTCGTACCAGCACAGCACCTTGCCGATGGAGGTGATCGCTTCGGCCAGCTCCGGATCGTGCTGCAGCGCGCGCGCCGCCGCAGCCTTGGCCCGGGGGTAGGCGTCGTCCGGTACGACCCAGTCGTCCGCGAGGTTGCACCAGCAGTCCGCGATGCCGGCGTAGGCACGCGCGTATCCGGGATCCTGCAGCAGGGCGTGCTGGAAGAAGTCGAGCCCCTTCCGCAGCCCCGGCTCCGTGAACTTGTTGAAGAAGAAGCGCCCCTTGAGGTAGAGGTTGTACGCCTCGAGGTTCTTGGTCGGCACCACCAGCTGGCCGGCTTCGCCGCCCAGCCGGACCTTGAGCGCCTCGACGATGGCGCGTGAGATCTCGTCCTGCACGGCGAACACGTCCTCCAGCTGCCGGTCGTAGGTCTCGGACCAGAGCTGGTACCCGTTTTCCACGCTCACGAGTTGCGCGGTGATGCGGATCCGGTTCCCGACCTTCCGGACGCTTCCCTCGAGGACGGACGCCACGCCGAGCTTCTCCCCGATCTGGCGCACGTCCGCCTCCTTGCCCTTGAAGGCGAAGGACGACGTCCGGGACGCCACCTGCATGCCCGGCACCTTGGAGAGGGCATTGATGATCTCCTC
>DASPSV010000200.1:0-3480 GCA_035623755.1 Gemmatimonadales bacterium | reverse complement strand
GGTCTCCACGAGGTGCTGCGCGCGGAGCTGCGCGGCAGCGGCGTGCGCGCCACGCTCGTCTCGCCGGGCCCGGTCGACACGGCCCTCTGGGACCCGGTGGATCCCGACCGCCGGCCCGGGTTCACCAAGCGCGCCCAGATGCTCAAGGCCGAGGACGTCGCCGAGGCGGTGCTGTTCGTCGCCACCCGGCGCGACGAGGTCGCGATCCCCGAGATGCGCATCGTCCCCGAAACCTGGAAGCCGAGGACCTAGTGCGACCGCTGCCGCTGCTCGTGGCCACGCTGGCACTCGCCCCGGGCGCGCTCGCGCAGAGCGCGCCGCACCTGCCCCCGCTGCCCGACCCCACCGGCTGGGGCACGCCGGTGCTCGCCCTCGGCCGGGCCGACGACGGCACCATCTGGGCGGGCACCTACGGCGAGGGCGTGTACGTGCTGCGGCCGGGGGCGGGCGCGTGGGAGAACCTGCGCGCCGACTCCGCGGGCACCGGCCTCTCGTTCGACTACGTGCACGCGTTCGCGTTCGGCGCGCGCGGCGAGGTGTGGTACGGCACGGTGGGCAACGGCTGGGGCCTCAGCCGCGACGGCGGCCGGACCTGGCAGAACTGGGAGTACCGCGCGCTCGGGCCGCGGTGGCAGTACGTCGCGCCCGACGGCCTGGTGTACCGCGGCGACACGCTGTTCGTGGCCACCGCCGACGGGATGAAGTACACCAGTGACGCCGGCGTCACCTGGCGCGAGGTGACGGACAGCGGTCCGCTGGCGCTGCCCAGCCCGTACGTGCTCGCCGTCGAGGCCGCCCGGGACACCGGGCTGTGGGTCTCGACGCTCCGCGGGCTGGTGCGCTGGCGCCCGCGCGGCGCGCCGGAGCCGGCCGACCCGCCGCCGGTGCCGGCCCTCGGCGCACGGGTGCGCAGCATCTTCGTCGTGACCGGGGAGAAGGCCGTCGTGCCGCTGGTGCTCGGCGGCGAGCGCTGCCCGGGCAGCCTGCACCCCAAGCGCCGGGAGGTGAAGGCCTTCTGGCAGTGCTCCACGGTGCTGATGCGCGACGCCCCGCCCGCCGGCCGGGCGGTGCGCGGCCTCGCCGGGTGCGACCGCCTGGTGTGCGGCGGCGCGACCAGCTCGGGCGCGTTCCTCAGCACCCGGCTCGGCTTCGTGCTGTGGACGCCGGGCGCGACCGCGCGCTCGCGCGACGTGTACGCGGTGCTGCCGCCGCCGCCCGGAGCGCCGGGCGACACCATCTTCGGCACCGCCTGCGGCCTCCTGGGCGCACAGCCGCCGTCGTGCCTGGCGCCGGGCGACACGGCGGGCGTCGCTGCGCCCGCGCCGCTGCGCCACGCCGTCTTCGCGCGCCCGATCGCGGCGGCGGACCAGCCGTTCATCGACCAGACCTACCGCTACGGCTCGACGATGGGCGGGACCTTCCAGCAGCATCAGGGGGTGGAGTTCAACGAGCCGCCCGGCACGCCGGTGCACGCCATCGGCTCGGGCGTGGTCGTGTGGGCGGGGCCGGCCGAGCGCGGGGCGCTGACGGTGGCGATCCGGCACGACTCGACCGTCACGGTGGACGGGCGGCGCCTGTCGCTGTTCTCGACCTACTACCACAACGCGCGGCTGCTGGTGGCGGTGGGGCAGCGGGTGGCGCGCGGCCAGGTGATCGCGCACGTCGGCAGCACGGGGCGCGCGACCAACCCGCACCTCCACCTCGAGGTGCACGTCGCGCCGACGGACCAGGTGGCGGCGATCGTGGACTCGACGCAGCGCTTCCCGCCGTACACCGCGAACCCGGAACTGTGGATCGAGCCGCTGCCGGAGACGGGCATCGTGGCGGGCCGGGTGGTCGACGCCTCCGGCCGGCCGGTGCCGCAGGCCCGGATCTACGGCATCGTGAAACCGGAGCCGCAGGAGACGCCGTTCCTCTACGCCGAGACCTACGGCGACAAGGCGCACCCGGATCCCGTCTACCAGGAGCACTTCGCGGTGGGCGACGTGCCACCGGGGGAGTACGACCTTGGCGTGGCCATCGAGGGCAGGAACGTCTACCGGCACGTACGGGTCGAGGCGGGGAAGGTGACCTGGGTAGAGTTCAGGCCCTGAGCGTGCAGCGCGCAGCTCCCGGCTGAACCGTGTTCATCGAGCTCACCGAGATCCTGAAATGCCCCCGCGACCACGCGGAGTCCTACGTCGTGGCCGCGCCGATCGCGATGGACGGCCGGCGCATCGTGCGCGGGGTCGTCGGGTGTCCCGAGTGCCGGGCGGAATTCCCGGTGGTGGACGGCGTGGTGTACTTCGGCGCGCCGGACCGCGCGCCCGCCGCGGCGGCGGCGCCCGCCGCGGGGCCCGAGTACGACGCGGCCGCGCTGGCGGGCTTCCTCGGCCTCGAGGGCCCCGGCGGCTACGCGGCGCTGGTCGGCCGCGCGGCGCGCCACGGTCCGGCGCTGCCGGCGCTCGTGCCCGGGGTCCACGTCGTCGCGGTCAACCCGCCCGCCGGCGTCGCGCCCGGGTCGGCCCTCTCGGTGCTCCGCTGTCCGGGCGGCCTGCCCTTCAAGACGCGGCACCTCCGCGCGGTGGCGCTGGGCGCCGACCACGCCGGCGGCCCGTGGCTCGCCGAGGCGGCGCGGGTGCTGCTGCCCGGGCTGCGGCTGGTGGTGGAGGACGAGGGGGCGCGGGCCGCGGGCGTGACGGAGCTGGCCCGGGGCGCGGGGATGTTCGTCGGCAGCCTGGACCGCTAGCGCGCCGCGGTCAGTCCACCATCGCCGGCGGGGTGTCGGCGTACAGCGCGTCGATCTGCCGCTGGTACTTCTTCTCCACGATCCGCCGCCGCACCTTCAGCGTCGGCGTGAGGTCCCCGTTCTCGATCGAGAAGTCGTGCTCGAGGAGGAGGATCTTCTTCGGGGTCTCGTAGGCGGCGAGGTCGGGCAGCATCTTCGTCACCTCGCGCTCCATCTTGACCTGGACCTCCGGCAGCTTGATCAGGCCGCGGTGGTTGGCGAAGGCGAGCTGCTTGTAGACCGCCCAGCGCTCCAGCTGATCGAAGTTCGGCACCACCAGCATGATGCAGTACTTGCGCCGGTCGCCGAGCATCACGGCGTTGCCGACGTACTTGTTGTGCTTGACCCGCTGCTCGATGGGCTGCGGCGCCACGTTCTTGCCGCCGGCGGTGACGATGAGGTCCTTCTTGCGGTCGGTGATCCTCAGGCTGCCGTCCGCGTCCAGCTCGCCGATGTCGCCGGTGTGGAACCAGCCGTCGGGGTCGAGCGCCTCGCGGGTGGCCTCGGGCTTGTTGAAGTAGCCCTGCATCACGTGGCGGCCGCGGGTGAGGATCTCGCCGTCGGCCGCGATCCGGACCTCCACGCCGTGCAGCGGGGGCCCGACCGTGCCGATGCGCGGGCGCTCGAGCAGGTTCACGCAGATCACCGGCGAGGTCTCGGTGAGCCCGTAGCCCTCGAGGATCGGCAGGCCGGCGGCGAAGAAGAACTTGGCG
>DASPSV010000197.1:0-5105 GCA_035623755.1 Gemmatimonadales bacterium | reverse complement strand
CAGGAGCAGGATCACCAGAAACAGCAGGATGTGGGTGAGACTGAGCCCTTCGAACATCAGTGCCTTCCTTCCCTAGAAGAGGGATCGCGCCAGCAGGTACGCCAGGACGACCCCGACCACCGCCAGTACCGAAATCCGGACGCCCACCGGGCCGATGGTGAACCACAGCACCAGCAGGTCCACCGTGAACGGGCCGAGCTTCGGCGTCACGGCCAGCGTCAGCACTTCCTTGGGCGCGCCCGCCGGGAGCACCCGCTCGAGCAGCGCCGACAGGAAGCCGCCGAGCGCGAACCCCGTCGACAGCACGGCGAGGTAGAACAGCGGACGCCGCGGCAGGTGCGCCACGGCTCAGCGCCGCCGCTCGACGGCGTACACGATCGCGTCGCGCAGCGCGTCGCGCGAGGCGGACGGCGGCAGGTCGTCGAGCGCCGCCTCCGCCTCCGCCGCGAAGGCGGCCGCGCGCTCGCGCGCATACGCGAGCCCGCCCCGCTGCTCCACCAGGTGCACCACGCGGGCCACCTGCCCGTCGTCGGGCGCCTCCTGCCGGAACAGCGCCTCCACCTGCCCGCGCTCGGCCGGCGCGAGCCGCGCCAGCACGGCGATCAGGGGCAGCGTGACCTTGTGCTCCTTCAGATCGAGCCCCGACGGCTTGCCCGTCACCGCCTCGCCCTCGGTGTAGTCGAGCAGGTCGTCGGTGATCTGGAACGCCATCCCGAGGGCGTCGCCGTAGCGGCGCGCCGCGCGCCGCTGGGCCGGCTCGGCCCGCAGCGCCCCCACCTCGCACGCCGCGGCGAACAGCGACGCCGTCTTCGACCGGCACAGCAGCTCGTACTGCGGCTCGTCGAAGTCCAGCGCGTCGTAGGCCGCCAGCTGCCGCATCTCGCCGACCGTCATCGCGTCGGTCACCCGCGCCAGCACGCGGATCGGCTCCAGGTCGTCCAGCCGCGCCAGCTCGATGATCGCGCGCGAGTACAGGTAGTCGCCCATGATCACCGACACCTGGTGGCTGAACAGCGTGTTCACCGTGGGCATACCCCGGCGCAGCACCGAGTGGTCCACCGAATCGTCGTGCACCAGCGTCGCCAGGTGGATCAGCTCCACGATCGCCGCCAGCGCCACCGCGCGCGGATCGCCGGCCGCGCACGCGTCGTGCGTCAGGAGCAGCAGCGTCGGCCGGAACAGCTTGCCCTTCATCCGCAGCAGGTGCCGGTTGACCTCCTGCATCAGCGGCACGTCGGCCGCGATCATCCGGCCGAGCTCCGCCGTGACCCGGTCCAGCTCCTCGGCCACCGGGCGCTGGATGTCCGGCAGCGACACGCTCGCCGCCTGCCGCGGCACCCTACACCGCCGCGCGAGACAGCGCCTTGACCCGCTGGCTCACGTCCTGGAAGGTGATGTCCACCGCGAACACCCGGTTGTACGACGCCAGGGCGTCGGCCGACTTGTTCAGCTCCTGCTGGGTCCGGCCCAGCCAGTAGAGCAGCCCCACCCGGTCGGCGTCGCCGGACGCCGGCAGCTCGAGCGCGCGGCGCAGGATCGTCTCGGCCACCGTGAACTGGCCCTTCTCGAAGAAGCACAGCCCGAGCGCCTCCGAGGCTTTCAGCCGGCCCTCGGTGCCGCGCAGCGCCTTCTGGAACTCGGCGATGGCCTCGTCCAGCAGGCCCATCTCCTTGTAGGCCACGCCGAGGTCGTAGTGGCTCTGGAAGTCCTCCTCCTCGACGTTGGCCTCGACGCCGCGCTTGAACGCCGTCAGCATGGTCTGGAAGTCCTGCTCCTCGTCCCCGGACGGCTCCTCGTCCTCGATCCGCATCCGGGTGTCCTTGGGGCCCTCGTCCTCCAGCAGCAGCGCGCCGAGATCCACGTACCCGCCGCTGGGCACCGCGGGCGCCGGCTCGGGCGCCGCGGCCTCGACCGGCGCGGCCGGGGACAGGGTCTCGATCGCGGTCTTCGCCCGGTCGTTGCCGGGGTCGTGCTCCAGCACGCGCTGGTAGACGGCCAGCGCCTTGTCGGCTTCGCCCGAGCGCAGCAGCGCGTCGCCCAGCTCGAGGTAGGCGCCGGCCAGCCGCTGGCGGTCGCCCTGGCGATAGGCCAGCTCCACGCACTTCTGGTGGTAGCGGACGCTGTTGGGATCGAGCCGCAGCAGCTCCTCGGCGATCGCGTACGCGCCGTCGAGGTCGTCCGACTGCTCGAGGCCCTCGAGCGCGATGTCGAACTCGGTGAAGGCGCGGTCCCGCTGGCCGGCCTCCATCAGCGCCTCGCCCAGCAGCCGGTGCGTGCCCCAGTCGTTGGGGCTGGAGGCCACCCGCGATTCCAGCTCGTCGATCGACGGCGCGGTGACGACCTCGCTCACGTCGAGGAATTCCATCTCGGCGCCCGCCGCCTCTTCCACGGGCGCCTCCGGCTCGCCCAGGTCGAGCAGCGGCAGGTCGGTGGTGGGGCCCGCCTCCTCGACCGGAGCCTCCTCCACCGCCTCGAGCGCCGGCTCCGGCGGCGCGGGCGCCTCCTCCTCGACGAGATCGAGGTCGCCCAGGACGCCGGCGGCCGGCGCCCCGGCCTCGGGGGGGGCCGCGCCGCCCAGCGCCGTCGGCTCGAGGCCGAGCGGCGGGGCGGCGATCTCCTCGGCGCCGTGGAGCGTCGTCGCCTCGATCTCGAGCATCGGCAGGTCCGGCGCCGCCTCTTCCTCGGGCACCAGCGACGTCGGCTCGATCTCGAGCGCGGTGGAGTCGGTATGGCGCGGGGGCGCCGCCGCCTCGGGCGGCGGCATCGCGGGCCGGCTCGGCCGCGTGGGCTCGAGGTCCAGGAAGATCAGCTCGCCCTTCCTGGACGGCTTCTCCTCCGGCAGCGCCTCGCCGGTGATCATGTGCCTGCTGAGCCGCGACTTGCGCTGGTGCGCCCGGTCCTTGTTCTCGAAGTCGGCGAGCAGCTTGTCGACCTGCTGCTTCTGCTCCGGCGTGCGCGCGGTGGCGCGCGCCTGCTGCGCCAGCACCGACCAGATGTCCTCCTGGCCGGGCGTCATCTCGGCGAACTTCTTCAGCGCCTTGAACGCCTCCTCCAGCTGGCCGGCCTTCTGCATCCGGTCCGCGTACTCGAGGAGGTTGGTCTTCGCTTCGGCGCCGAAGCCCTTGGTCGCGAACAGCATGCCGAGCTTGAGGTAGACCTGCGCGCGCCCGGGGGCGATGCGGAGGACCTTGTTGCAGAGCGCGATCGCGTTGTTGTCGAGGCCGATCTCGGCGTACTTGTCGACCGCGCGCTCGTAGTAGACGATCGCGTTCTGGCCCTGCCCGATCTTCTGGTAGAGATCGCCGATGCGGTTGTAGATGGTGAGGTCGGCCTCGGCATCGGGCGCCGCCTCCATCTCCTGGATGAGGCCGACGTACTCCTCGATGGCCTTCGCCCACTGCTCCTTCGCTTCGAACTTGCGCGCCCGGTCCTTGTACTTTTCCAGATTCGCCATGCGCTCGGAGCTCAGGAGAGTGGCGGAGAGAGCGGACCCCCAGGGGAACCTGCGGAAGATATTCCCGGCCCCGGACCGTGACAAGGACGACCGGAGGCGTAAACCCGCCAGGCAAGCGGCATTCCGTACCAGTAGGCCAGCTCGCGGACGTCGCGGCAGTTCCATACCACGAGGTCCGCGGGCAGGCCGACCGCCACCCGGCCCTTCTCGCCCGCCAGACCCACCGCGTGGGCCGCGTTGACGGTGGCTGCGATGAACGCCTCCTCGGGCTGGAGGTGCGCCTGGCTCACCGCCAGGGTCATCATCAGCGGCAGGTTGGCGCCCGGCGAGGAGCCCGGGTTGAAGTCGGTGGCCAGCGCGACGATGGCGCCCGCGTCCACCAGGGCGCGCGCCGGCGCCTGCCGCTCCCGGCCCAGGAACAGGAGCGTTCCCGGCAGCAGCACGGCCGCCGTCTCGCTCGCCGCCAGGGCCTCGATGCCGGCCCGGGAGACGGCGCCCAGGTGGTCGGCGGAGGCGGCGCGGAGCCGCGCGGCGAGCTCGGCGCCGCCGGAGGGGTCCAGCTCGTCCGCGTGCACCTTCAGGCCCATGCCGTGGGCGGCCGCGACGCCGAGGATGGCCGCCGCCTCGTCGACGCTGAACACGCCCGGCTCGCAGAACACGTCGCAGAACGCGGCGAGGCCCGTCCGCGCCACCGTCGGGAGCATCTCCTCGACCACCAGCCGGATGTAGTCCGCGCGGCGGGAGCGGTACTCGGGCGGGACCTCGTGGGCGCCGAGGAAGGTCGCGACCAGCCGCAGCGGCACCAGCTCGCGGAGCCGCGCCACGACGCGCAACGCCTTGAGCTCGGGCTCGAGGGCGAGCCCGTACCCCGACTTGATCTCCACCACCGTCGTGCCGAGCGACGCCATGAGCGCCAGCCGCGGCAGCGCCAGCGCCACCAGCTCGTCCTCGGTGCGGGAGCGGAAGTCCGTCACCGTCGAGAGGATGCCCCCGCCCGCGGCGGCGATCGACTTGTAGTCCTCGCCCCGCGCCCGCCGCGCGTGGTCGCCGAGCCGCGGCCGGCCGAACACCGCGTGGGTGTGGGCGTCCACCAGGCCCGCGGTCACCAGCCGGCCGCCGCAGTCCACGACGGTGTCGGGGATCGCCGCGTCGTGGTACCACTCGCCGACCTCGTCGTCGGGGGCGATCAGCGCGATGCGGTCGTCCTCGACGCCGATGCCGACGCCGCGCAGGACGCCGACGTCGTACCAGGACGGGTGGCGGACGGGCCCCGGCCCCACCGGGCCCGTGGCCACCGCGCCCAGGTTGAGGAGCGCCAGCCGGCGGCCCGGCTCAGCCATGCATCGGGAGCCGGAGACCGTGCCGCCGCGCCGTCGCCACGGCCAGGTCGTAGCCCGCGTCGGCGTGGCGCACCACGCCCAGGCCCGGGTCGTTGGTGAGCACGCGCTCCAGCCGCGCGGCCGCGCCCTTGCTCCCTTCCGCGACGATCACCTGCCCCGCGTGCAGCGAGTTGCCGATCCCGACGCCGCCCCCGTGGTGGAACGAGACCCACGACGCGCCGCTGGCGACGTTCAGCATCGCGTTCAGCACCGGCCAGTCGGCGATGGCGTCGCTCCCGTCCCGCATGCCCTCCGTCTCGCGGAACGGCGAG
>DASPSV010000180.1:0-21421 GCA_035623755.1 Gemmatimonadales bacterium | reverse complement strand
CCGAACCCGGATCGAGTCGTGGGGGCGGTCCGGTGATCGGAGGGCGGCAGCGGCCCCACCCAGAGCCCTGGCATTGGGACACGTGTGCTCGGCTCTCGGCGGGTGCGACCACGTGACGCCACGGCGTGGGTGATCCTCCGGTCATCAGGATCCACCCCCCAGGGACCTACGTCGAGATCGACGGGGACGCGCTGTACCTCGGTCGGGACAGCCACCTCGCCGCCTTGATCCCGTCGCTCCTGAGCAAGGTCGTCAGCAACCGGCACTGCGTGATCCAGCGACACGGCGACCGCTGGGTGCTCGAGGATCTCGGCAGCACCAACGGCACCTGGGTGCGGGGCGCCAGGCTCGGCGGCAAGATGCTGCTCCACACGGCCGACGAGTTCAGGCTTGGCGCTCGCGGACCTCGTGTCTCGTGCGAGTCGGGCTTCGGGGGCACGGGCCCGGACCGCACGATCCCGGAGGACGAGCTCGGACAGGACGCGATTCCGACGCTGGTCGATGATCACGCCCAGCCCTCGCGCGTGTCCCCGATGGTGCCGGCGGCGCAACGGGTCGATGACCGGGACGGGAGCGCGGACCGGCCGTACCGGGTCGGACGCGTGCCGACGGTCAAGCTGATTCACGAGCCAAGCGGGAGGGAGTTGACCGCGAGCGGCTACACGATTGTCATCGGCCGCGATCCCGCCGCCGTGCAGATCCTGGTGGGCGCGGACGACGAAAAGCACGTGTCGGCGCGACACACGGAAATCCAGTTCCGATCGGACGGCTCGGTGGTGGTCCGGGATCTCCGCAGCACCAACGGCACCTGGCTCAACGATCGACGGCTCAAGGGCGAGGCGCCGCTCAAGGTCGGCGACCGGCTGCTGCTCGGCTACGCTCCCACGGTGCTGGTCGTGGCGGCGCTCGACGCGTAGCCGCCCGCCGCATCGTGACGCGCCGGACCTAAGGCAGCTTCGTCCCTTCGGCGGGAAGCCGGCGCACCGAGTCCGCCGCCGTCGTGGCGTAGTGCACGATCGTCGTACCCACCAGCTTGCCGCCCTCGAGATGGTACGCGCCGTGCGTCGTCACCTGCACGCCCTTGCGCAGCACGCTCGCGTACGGGCCGGCGTCGAGGACCACGGCGTTGCCGGAGACCGACACGCGCACCGGCACGGGCGGGCGGCCCGGGAAGTTGAACGTCCACCCCGACGTGTCGGCGGTGGCCCCGAGCTCGAACGTGATCAGCGTGCTGTCCTTCGTCTCGTTCATCGTCTTCATGCTCCACCGTCCGGCCACGTCGGCGAGCGAGAGCGGCGGATGGTCGGCCGGGAACTGCTCCGGCGACTTCTCTCCGGACTTGGCGCAGCCGGCGAGCACGGCGGCGCAACAGAGAATGGCGATGCGGTTCACGTCCGCCTCCTGGAGCGCAAGGTATCGGTGAGGGCGAATCCTACCGCCCGACTCCGCGCGGCACAATCAGGACCGCTCCACCGGGGGGAGCGCAGGGCCACGCCCCCGCGCCCGGGCCCGCAGCCGTCAGGCCAACACGTTGCCCGCGCTGGGCTTACGGCTCAGGCTGCCGCGGCGTTCGGTCCGGTTCCGTCGGCATAGTCTCACACGAAAATCCCTTGACCCCGTCGGCACTTGAGCCGACCGTTGCGGTGTGGGGCCGTCGTGCCGCTCGGACCCTTTCACTCGGCGCGGAGACGGGACATGACAGGGTTGCTGCGGATCATCGCGGGCACCGCCGGCGTCGTCGCCATCCTCGGCGGCGTGCGGAGGGTCACGACCGGCGTGAAGGAGCCGAAGCGGACCGGCGTCGTCGCGTGCGACAGCGACGACGCGAAGGCGACGCTCAAGCTCGCCTTCAACCAGAGCCAGTACGCCCTGGTGAACCGCCTCACGTTCGAGGACGTGACCGACATCCGCCAGACCGGCTACGGAGCCGACTCGAGCCGTGGCTGCCACGGCACCCTGCGGCTGAGCGACCAGACCGTCCACAGCGTCAACTACCAGCTGGTGCTCAAGTCCGGAGGCCGGGGCCAGCTGCGCTTCTCGATGCAGTAGGCGTCGGACCACCTGAACGTGGATCGGCGGCCTCGCGAGGGGCCGCCGATGTGCGTTGCACCCGGCCGTCGTGAGGCGTCAGGGCCGCAGGCTCGGCCCGAGCACTCCCGCGTAGACGGCGACGACGAGGAGGGCGGCGCCGATCCAGCGCCAGTCGCGCGCCACGCCGAGCAGCGGCAGGTCCGTCCGCGCCTCGCGCTTGAGGAGCTGCATCATCCACGCGAGCCCCGACGTGCCGCCGAGCGTCGAGGCCGCCGCCGACGTCAGCACGATCACCATGCCGTGCGGGTTGAGGAGCCCCACGAGGACCGCCATGGAGGCGCCCGACAGGTAGGAGCCGAGCGCCAGCGTCTGGGCGCGGGCCACCCGCGCCCGGCCCTCGCCGCCCAGCAGCGCCTCCATCGCCCGCAGCCCGGCGAGGACCGCGCCCGCGTAGCCCGCGAGACCGAGCACCGTGATGCCGCCCCGCCAGAGCGCGGCCGGCTCGAGCATGAACAGCGTCCCGTCCCGGCTCGTCCCGAAGTCGCCCAGGCCCGACACCCCCGAGAACATCAGGTAGCCGGTGGCGGTCATCAGGCTGATCGTGCTGAGGAGCCAGACGGCGTAGGCGGCGTGCGGCGACGCACGTCCCATCCGTCGCAGCACCCGGAAGCCGGCGAGCCCGGTCACGAGACTCACGAGCGGGCCGGCCGCGGCCACCACGCGGACGGGCAGGTCGCGCATGCCGCCGTACGCGCAGTCGACGTAGAACGCGTTGAGCTCGCGCACCGTGCCGCCCAGCAGCGCGCAGGCCGCGGCGTGGCCCAGGTACTCGTGCAGGGCCGTGGCCGTCACGTAGACCAGCATCGAGACGGCGACGAGCGTCAGCGGATCGACGTGCGCCGCTCGCGGGGTCGCGCCCGCCGTCGTCATCGGCCGGCCCTCAGCGGCTTCCGCCGAAGACGGCGCGCACCTCGCGCCCGCTCATCCCGGTGTTGTAGACCGGGGTGTCCGGCTCGAAGGCCTTGCCGCGAGCGAGCGGCCCGACGGTGACCGGATCGAAGCCGGCGTCCCGCGCCAGGGCGGCCGCGGTCTCGAGCGCCTGCGCGTCGTCGCCCGCGAGAGGGATGCCCACGCGGTCGCCGGCCCGGTGCGCCTCCTGCTGGAGCGTCTTGAAGTACACCGTGTTGAACGCCTTCACCCACCGCGCGCCGGGGAACATCGCCGCGGCCCATCCCGCGGAGCCCTGCGGGTGGCGGGCGGCCTGCCGCGCGGCGTCGCCGTCCCGCCGCTCGTAGGCGTTCCCGGTGTCGAGCACGATCTTGCCGGCGAGGCGCGGCGCGAGGTCGCGGGCGAGGTCGGGCACGGCCTTGAGCGGGACGGTCAGCATCACGACGTCGCCGAACGCCGCCGCTTCATCCGGCGTGCCGGCCGACGCACGCGTGCCGAGCGGCGCGACGAGGCCCTCGAGGCTCTCGGGGTGGCGCGACGCCACGAGCACCTCGTGGCCCGCGTCCACCCACAGCTTCGCCAGCGTGGACCCGATCATGCCGGCGCCGATGATCCCGATGCGCATGCGCGCCTCCTCGTGCCGCGGCACGTGACGAGGCCTGCCCGACGCGAACGACGGCGTGTCGAGGTAGAGAAACTGCTCAACGATGTCGGGAGGGCGAGTCGGCCGTCAACCTGCCGTGACGTGCAGGGGAGAGATGTCGTACTCGACGCCGCTCGGCACCGACGCGTCGAAGTCGGCCAGCGTCGGCGCGGAGGCTTCACGCCAGCGTATGACCTTCACCAGGGCGCCTTGCACCCGCAAACCCCACCATTCAGGCACTACGACCTCCGATCGTTGCCGGACCCGTTCGACTACGCCTTCAGGCCACCGGACGTTGCACAGGCCGTTCCCGGCACGGGCCGGCCCGCGGAACTCGCATGCCGCCGGTCGGAAGTGGCGGCGCCGCCTGCACGTGCCGGCGGTGCGAATCCCGACCGCCGCTCACGGCCATGGCGGCTTTCGTGGCGCAGCCGACACAGTCTGTGGTTCGGCCGCCGCGCACCGGCGTCGCCGAAGTCTCGACCGCCGGCTACGGCTGCCGGCCCGCTCCGGACCCCGTCGCCGCGAGTGCGCCGCGCGCCGACGCGAGCTGGCCGCGCAGCTTCTCGACGGCGCCCGCCGCGCCGGGCACCTCCGCCAGCCGGTTCAGCACCAGGTTCACGGCGTCGAGTCCGAGCCCCGCGCCCGCGCGGGTGGTCACCCGGCGGAGCGCGCTCTGGAAGCCGGGGTCCGCCTCGAGCTCGGTCTCGCCGAGGGCCTGCGCCTTCGCGATGATGTCCGTCAGCGCCGCGATGGCGCGCTGCACGTTGGCCGGCGACGCGAAGTCCCTCGAGCCGGCGAACTGCGCCACCTCCGGCAGGCTCGACGCGAAGCGCTGCAGCGCCGCGGCCTGCTCGGCGTTCCGCGGGTGCTGCTGGTGCATCACCGCCTGCGCGGCGCCCATGATCGCGAACGGCGCCATCGCCGCGTGGCTCAGCACCGGCGGGCCGCCGACGACGCCGGCCACCGGCAGGCCGAGCAGCGCCAGCCCGCCGAGGCCGTGCACGAGGTGCAGCGCCTTGCCCTCGACCCGGAACACGAGGCGCACCACGTCGCGCACCGGCGCGAAGCCGAGCACCGCGCCGGCCACCAGGCACGCGATCGACGCGCCCGACTGGCCACCCGCCCGGAAGTGCTCGTAGCCCACGAGACAGCCGATCGAGACGACCAGGAACGCGAGGTGCAGCAGGAGTCTCGTCGCGACCCTGGCGGCCGACGAGCGGCGCGGCGCGGGGACGGCAGCCGGTGGCACCGGGGCGTTCGCCGCTCCCTCGTCTCCGCCGGACGTGCTCGGCCGGAGCCGGTCGAGAAACCCCAACACTCCCTCCTCCACCAGGCGTTGCCTGGGCGGCGTTAACGACTAGCGGGCACGCTGCCGGCGGGCAAGGCGACGTCGCAACCCGCTCGGGTTGCGGCGGTTACGGACAGGTGTGCCGGGCGAGGTCCGCCGGGCCCGGGGGCCCGGCGGATCGGACCGTCAGCCCGTGTACACCGTGCCGTGCTCGACGAAGCAGAGCGGGTTGCGCCACGGGTCGTCGGCGTAGAACGACCGCTCGCCCCAGGGGCGCACGACGATCCCGCCCTTCTCGGCGCCGTGCGTTTCGTCGGGCGCAAGGCATCCGAGCGAGCGGGCGCGCTCGTAGACCGCCTCGAGGTCCCGCACGGTGAAGTACAGCGCCTTCGCGGCCGGATGCGGCCGCCGCACGGACGAAACGTCGAGCACCTGCAGCGTGACCGGGCCGCACGCGAAGTAGCAGCGCGATCCGGGCTGCACACGGCCCGTCTCGCCCAGAAGCTCCGCGTAGAAGGCCCGCGCGGCCTTGAGGCTCCCCACTTCGACCGTGAGACGGAACAGCTGTGGTACGTCCTTGCGCCCGGCCTTCGCGCCGCGACGCGTCGTGCGGGCGCGGGTGCGGGTGCGGGCACGGACCGTCTTCCTTCGGGCAGCCATGACTTCCTCCTTCAGCCGCCGGCGTCAGGGACGCCGGGCAAACGTGGACAGCCAGTCTCTCACGATGTCCAGCCGCTTGCGCTCGAGCCGGTAGATCCGCAGCCGCCCCTGGCGCTCGGTCCTGAGCAGCCCGGCGCCCTCGAGCACGCGCAGGTGGCGCGTCGTCGTCGGCCAGGCGTGCGCGAACATCGCGGCGATCGCGCCGGCCGGCATCGCGCCGCCGGCGAAGTAGACCGCCAGGAGCACGCGGCGGCGGGCGGGGTGCGCGAGGGCGGCGAACACCGCCTCGTACAGGTCGCTTCGCGCCAGCACCGTCCCCGTGCGCACGGCGTATTATTTAGCCAATTCGCTAACTAAGGTCAAGCGGCGTCGCGAGCCCCCGCGGCGGCGCGCTCGCGCCGGGACGCGGTATTGCCTCTGGCGCGCGCCAGGCTAGACTCACGGGCATGTCGCATCGGCTTGGGTGGACGGTCGCACTGCCGCTGCTGGCGGGGGCGGCGCTGGGTGCCGCCGCGCGGCCGGCGGCCGCGCAGCAGCAGATCGGCATGGGCCGGTCCGTGGCCGGCACGCTCACCCCGGCCGCTCGCTCCCGGCTGTACAGCTTCTTCGGGACGGCCGGTCTGAACGTGCGGATCGACCTGGTCACCGGCGACTTCGACGCGCACCTGGTCCTGCAGGACCGGATGGGCCAGCAGGTCGCCGAGGACGGCAGCGGCGGGGGCAGCGCGCGCATCTGGTACACCCTGCCCTACTCCGGCATGTACATGGTGGTGGCCGACGCGCGACGCCCGGACCAGGCCGGCGCGTTCACGCTGTCCTTCGTGACGACCCCGGAGAAGCCTCCGGCGCCGCCCCCGCCCCCGGTCGCCATCGCGCCGCCGGCCCCGGCCGCCGCCCCGACGCCGCCGGCCGCGCAGCAGGTCGCGGTCGCGCCGCCGCCCGCTCCCGCTCCCGCTCAAGCCGACACCGTGACGCCGCCGGTCCAGGCGCCGGCCGCGGCCCCGCCTCAGCCGGCCCCGCCCGCGGTCGTCGCGCCGGTCGCGCCCGCTCGGGACACGACGCCGCCGGCTCCCGCTCCGGTGGACACGGCACCAGCGGCCCCGGCCCGCGTGGATACGATGCCCGCGAAGCGGCAGGCGGCCGCAGCGCCGCCGCCGGAAGCGCAGCCCGCCGTCGTCGCACCTGCGCCGGCCCGGGTCGACACCACGCCGGCCCACGTGGACACGACGCCGCCGAAGCCGGCACAGCCGCCGCCGCAGCCGGCGGCGCAGGCGCAACCGGCCGCTCCCGCGGTTGCCACGCCGCCGCCGCCGGTCGTCACGCCACCGCCGCCGCCGGTCGTCACGCCACCGCCGGCCGCGCAACCGGTGATCACGCCGCCGCCGGCAGCGCAGCCCGCCGTCGTCGCACCTGCGCCGACCCGGATCGACACCACGCCGGCTCGCGTGGACACGACCCCTGCGCGCCCGGCCCGGGGGCGCACGCGACCGTCCCGGCAGCCTCCCGCGGTCAAGCCGGCGCCGGCTGCGCAGCCGGTCGTCGTCGCGCCGCCGCCGGCACGTGTGGATACGACACCCGCGCCGGTCCACGTGGATACGACAACCGCACACCAGCGCCACGCGGACTCGACACCCGCGCAACCCGTTCAGCCGCCGCGGCCGGCGCAGCCCCAGCCCGTCGCGCATCCTGCGGTGGTCTCGGCGCCGCCGCCAGCCGTGCAGCCTCGGCCCGTCGCGCAGGCACAGCCGGCGACGCCGCCGCCGGCCTCCCAGCCACCGCCGCCGCTGCCGGCCGTCCAGGCCCAGCCGACGCCGACGCCTCAACCCGTCGCGCAGGCCCCTGCCGTCGCGCAGCCGCCGGCCGCGATCCCGCCGCCGCCGGACGTGACGCCGACCAACACGATTCCGGCGCCGGGCGAGATCGGGCAGATCGCCGTCGGACAGACGATGCAGGGGCAGCTGAGTCCCGGCGACCAGACGATGGCCGACGGCACCTACGCGGACACCTGGCAGTTCCAGGGCACCGCGGGCCAGACCGTCATCATCGACGTCCGGTCGACGGCGTTCACCACTTACGTTCAGCTGTTCGACACCGACGGCAGCCGGCTCGGGGAGGACAGCGGCTCGGGCGGCGGGCGGAACTCGCGGCTGGTCTTCCAGCTCCGGTCGACGGGCACGTACCAGGTCGTGATCGTCAACGCCGAGGGCCAGAAGGTCACGGGGCTCTACACCATCACGCTGCGGTAGCTCACCGGGGATCGGCGTACAGGTCGAGCCGGTTGCGCTCCAGGTAGTCCAGCTTCGCCTTCAAGACGGCCTCGCCCGACTTCGGATAGACGAGAAAATCCGTGGCCGCGTCACATCCCGCGATGTCCGCGGTCCGCAGGTAGCACACCCGCCACGCCGCCTTGCCGTTGGTCACGTGGTTGATCGTGTCCCGGTCGAGGCGCGTGGTGTGGAAGCCCGCCACCACCGACGCCGGGAGCAGCACCGCCAGCCCCCATCGCCTCGGCGCGGCGCGCCGCACGCCGAGCAGGTGCAGGTACAGCGCGAGGACGCCGGTCAGCAGGTAGAGGTAGTAGCGCGAGCTGGCGGCCGTCTCGTCGCCGAGGTGGACCCGGCCCACCGCGGCGCCGGCCGCGAACAGCAGGCTGAATCCCGCCAGGATCACGATCGAGCGGCTCGTCCGCGCCTCGCCCTCGCCGGCCCGCACCAGCCGCCCGAGTTGCGCGGCCAGCACCGCGGCCACGAACAGCACGAGTCCGACGCCGGCGACGGACGCGGCCAGGCCGTCGCGCGCCTTGAGCCCGAACACGTTGGCGAACATCAGCGCCGCGTACCACGGATAGGCGAGCGGCCGCCCGTACGGGAACCGGAAGCCTTCGACGCCCGGCGCGAACGTGTAGCCGACGAAGAACGAGGCGAGCGACAGAATCGCGACCGCGCAGGCAACGGCGGCGCCCACCGCCTCGCTCCGGCGGCCGGCGCGCGCGGCGGCCGCCGCGTCGAGCGCCAGCAGCGCCGGCGTGATCAACCCCATGAAGAACCCGAACGCGGTGTAGATCGCGAGGAAGTTCAGGACCAGCACCAGCCCGTAGCGCACCCGGCGATCGGGGTGCAGCCACGCCAGGCAGATCAGGACGGCCAGCAGCAGCGGGAAGGGGCCGTGCGACAAATCGGTGGCGCCCAGCAGCGTCTCGTGCTGGGCGACGCTCAGGAACAGGATCGGGATCACGGCGTCGGTGACGGCCAGCCTGCCGAGCAGCGCCCGCTTCAGCCACAGCGCCGCGAGCGCGGCCGCGGCCACGATCGCGACCATCGCGAGCGCCTGCGCGCGGGCGTCCCAGCGCGTGAGGCCGGCGAGCGCGGACGTGACGACGAGCCCGACGCCGAGCCGCGGCGCGCCCAGCTGCCAGGTGAACGTGCGCCACAGCGAGGCGCGCTCGAAGAGCGGCGTCCAGAAGTCCCACTGGTCCCAGTACAGCAGGTTGACCGCGTGGCTCAGCGTGAACGACAGCAGCCGCCCGAGCTGCAGCAGGAACACCGTGCCCACCACGAGGTATGGCAGGCGGAGGTCGCGACGCACGGGATGAACCTAGCACCCGCGCGCCCCGCCGCGTCATCCGCACGCGCCCCGCGACGCCCTCGGGCTCCGGTCGCGCTGGCGGCTCGACGGCACGCCGCGTACGATTGGGCCGCCCGCCCGCATCGAGGAGGATGGATGGCCGTGCACGACCCCAGGACCGCCGCGCCCTCGCCCGGTGCGATCCGCACCCTCGCCCGCATCCTCGCCGCCGCCGCGGTCGCGACGGCGCTCGCCGGCGCGCGAGCCGCGCTGCCGGCGCAGACGATCGGCATCGACGCCACGATCCAGCCGCCGCCCGCCGAGACGGGCTTCATCCGGATGGGGACGAACGCGTCGCCCGCGGGCCACGTCATCGGCGTGACGAGCCGCTACCTCACCCGCGACGGGCGCCCGTGGCTCCCGGTGATGGGCGAGTTCCACTTCAGCCGCTACCCGGCCGCGGAGTGGGAGGACGAGCTGCTCAAGATGAAGGCGGCCGGCGTCGAGATCGTGTCGGCGTACGTCATCTGGATCCACCACGAGGAGATCGAGGGCCAGTTCGACTGGAGCGGCCGGAAGGACCTGCGCGCGTTCGCGCAGCTGTGCGCCCGGCACGGGCTGTACTTCTATCCGCGGATCGGCCCGTGGTCCCACGCCGAGGTCCGCAACGGCGGGCTCCCGGACTGGCTGATGCGGAAGGCCGGGGCCGGCATCCGCAGCAACGACTCGACGTACCTGGCCTACGCCACACGCTACTACGACCAGATCGGCCGGCAGCTGCGCGGCCTGCTGTGGAAGGACGGCGGGCCCGTGATCGGGATCCAGCTCGAGAACGAGTACAACGCGCGCGGCCCCGGCCGCGGCGCCGAGCACATCCTGCAGCTCAAGCGGATGGCGCTCGCCGCCGGTCTCGACGTGCCGCTGTACACCGTGACCGGGTGGGACAACGCCGTGCTGCCGCCGGCGGAGGTCGTCCCCGTCTTCGGCGGCTACCCCGACTGGCCGTGGGACCAGTCGATCGAGCAGCTGCCGCCGAACGAGGTGTATGCGTTCCGCTTCGCCAACCGCTGGGCCGGGGACCGGGACGCGCGGAGCCCGGGCGGGACCTCGCAGGATTCGCTGTCCCGCTACCCCTTCCTGGGCGCCGAGTTCGGCGGCGGCATCCAGATCACGTACCACCGGCGCCCGATCATCGGCGCCGACGACATCGCCGCCATGCTCCCGGTGGGGCTCGGCTCCGGCATCAACCTCTACGGGTACTACCTGTTCCACGGAGGAGCGAACCCGCGCGGCCGGCTCACCACGCTGCAGGAGTCGCAGCGCACCGGCTACCCGACCGACGTGCCCACCGTCTCCTACGACTTCCAGGCCCCGCTCGGCGAGTACGGCGAGGAGCGCGAGTCGTTCCGCCGCATCAAGCTCGTGCACGAGTTCCTGAACGCGTTCGGCGACCGGCTCGCGCCGATGGTGGTGCGGCGCCCCGACGTCGTGCCGGCGGGCTTGGCCGACACGGCGACGCCGCGGCTCTCCGCGCGGACCCTGGGCGACCGCGGCTTCGTCTTCCTCGACAACTACGTGCGCCAGGTCCCGATGCCGGCACGGAAGAGCCTGCAGGTCGCGCTGCGGCTCCCGGGCGGCACCGTGCGCGTGCCGGACCGGCCGATCGACGTGCCGCCCGGCGCGTACTTCATCTGGCCCGTGAACCTCGACCTGGACGGCGCGCGGCTCACCTACGCCACCGCGCAGCCGCTCACGCGCATCGCCGACGGGCGGACGGGGGTCTGGTTCTTCTTCGCGGTGCCGGGCATCGCACCCGAGCTCGCGTTCGACGCGCGCACGGTGAAGTCGATCGCGGCGCCGGGGGCCGTCGTCACGCGGCGCGCCGGACGCGTCCTGGTGCGGAATCTCACGCCGGGCACCGGCGTCGCCGTCACCGTGCGTCCGGCCAGCGGGCCGGCCGCGCGCATCGTCCTGCTCACGCGCGAGGAAGCCGAGAGCGCCTGGCGCGGCGAGGTCGCGGGCGCCGAGCGCCTCGTGCTCTCGGACGGCGAGGTCTTCTTCGAGTCGGGGCGGATCCACGTGCGGACGACGGGCGCGCCGCGGTTCTCGGTGGGCGTGTTCCCTCCGCTCGCCGCTCCCCCGGGCGGCAGCGCGCCGCTCGCCCCGGCGGGCGCCGACGGTGTCTTCGCGCGCTGGACGGCGGCGCTGCCCGCGGTCGACGTGCCCGTCGCCGTGGACACGGTCCGCGCCGCGGCGCCCGCGCCGCCCGTCACGCTCTACAACGCGGTGACCTGGCGGCACGTCGCCATCGCCCTCGTGCCGTCGGACTCGGCGTTCGATTCGGCCGCCGTGTGGCGCGTGAGCGTCCCGGCCGCCGCGCTCGACTCCGTGCGCGACGTGTTCCTGGAGATCCGCTTCCGCGGCGACGTGGGCCGGCTGGTCGCGGCGGGCGACCTGCTGGACGACCGCTTCTACAACGGCGTGCCGTGGCGCGTCGGGCTCCGGCGCTTCGCCGCGCAGGTCCGGCGCGGCCCGCTCGAGCTGCGCGTCCTGCCGCTCCGCAGCGACGCGCCCATTTACCTCGACCCGTCGGCGCGGGTCACGGACTTCCCGGCCGGCGGCCAGATCGCGCAACTCCAGTCGGTACGGGCGTTTCCCCAGTACGAGCTGGTGGTCGGCGCCGCCGCGGCAGGAGGCGCGGGCACCTCACCGCGATAGCCGCCCGACCGGGGGCGTCCGGCCGCCTTGACGCTCCCCGGGCGGGGGGTACAATAGCCAGCGTGTCGCCGCGGCATTCAGGCCCCCCGATCCGGACAGGCGCACGCGATGGGAACGAAGGTCTCGACGTGGATCCTCGCCGCGCTCGCGGCCGCGGGCACGGCGTGCGAGCACCACCCGCTCGAGCAGGCGCCGCCGCTCGCGATCGTCTCCATCACGCCGTCCAGCAGCGACTCGCAGACCCCGTCGGACAGCATCGCGGTCGTCTTCTCGAAGACGCTCGACCCGAAGACCGTCACCACGGCGACCTTCTCCGTCACCATGGACGGGGCGCCGGTTCCCGGCACCGTCGCGGTCCACGACTCGGTCGCCGTCTTCTGGCTCGCCACGGCGACCGACGGCGGCCACCGCTACCGCGCCGACCTGAGCACCGGCATCCGGAGCAACGCCGGCAACGTCCTGCCGGCCGACGTTCACTGGGATTTCGGCGTCAAGCCGGTGGCGTGGCCGGCCGGCATCCTCGTGCCCGTGCCGCTCCGCACCTACGAGGGGTCCGGCCAGGCCATCCACCCGAGCGTGCTGTACTTCCCCGCCGGCTTCGTCGGCTGGCGCTACGTGATGGCGATCACGCCCTATCCGTTCACGGACGCGCAGTACGAGAACCCGTCGGTGTACGGGTCGATGGACGGCATCCACTGGTACGTCCCGGTCGGCGTCGAGAACCCGCTCGTGCTGCCCGGCGACTCGGTGCCGGTGACGGGCGCCGCGAAGACGGCGCGGCTGCACGCGATGCCGGCCTTCCCGGACTGGGGGCACGCGCCGATCCGCGCGCGGAGCGACGAGGAAGCCGATCCCGGGATCGAGGTGTTCGGTCCGGGCCGACCCGCGTACGGCACGCACGTGGCCGGCGGGTGCCTCTCCGATCCGGACCTCGTCGTGGACCCGGCCACCGGCCGGCTCCGGCTCTACTTCCGCCAGGCCTCGGGCGGCTTCGGCAACGGGGTGGACGTCCTCTTCGTCATGGAGTCGTCCGACCTCGCGCACTGGACGGCGCCGGTGGAGGTGATGCGCGGACCGCACGCCTCCCTCATCTCCCCGACCTTCGTCTTCCGCGGCGGGCAGTGGCAGATGTGGGCGGTGAGCGGCCGGTGCGGCGACAACGCCACCGCGGTGCGCTACGCGACTTCGCAGGACGGCATGACGGACTGGAGCCCGCTCACGGTCGTGAGCGTGAACCAGCCCGGGTTCGTGATCTGGCACATCCAGGTCCGCGAGATCGCCTCCACGCTGTGGGCGCTCTACAGCGCCTACCCGGTGGGCCAGGGACACTGCACGCCCGGCGAGCTGTTCCTCGCCCGGAGCGCCGACGCCCTCGCCTGGCAGGTGCTGGACCAGCCCGTCCTCTCGCACCTCGGCGATTCCACGTTCAGCGCCGGCTTCTACCGGTCGAGCCTCATCGCGCGGACCGACCAGGACACCCTCGGCATCTGGATCTCGGGATTCGAGGACCAGCACGGGGAGCCCCTCAAGGTCCACACCGCCGCGGTGAAGGTCGGCCTGTCCGGCTTCCTGGCGAACCGCGCCTGGCAGTAGTCGTGGCTGGGGGTCCTGCAGGATCGGGCTAGCGGCGCTCCGTCATCAGCTGCATGAACTGCGATCCCGTCATCAGTCCCAGCGACCCGCGCGCCGCTGCCGCTTCGTCGTAGCGCTCGGTCCCGTCGGGCGCCTCGCCGGGGCGGAGGATCGCCACCGGCACCGGATCGCGACCGTGCTGCCCCGTCGCGACCGGCGTGGGATGATCCGGCAGCACCGCGATCGCGGCGCGTACGCCGCGCGCCCCGAGTCCCTCGAGGATCGGCCGCACCAGGCGCCCGTCGAGATACTCGATGCAGCGGATCTTGAGGTCGAGGTCGCGGGCGTGGCCCGCCTCGTCGGTGGCCTCGACGTGGACGTACACCAGGTCGTGGTCCGCGAGCGCGTCGAGGGCGGCGGCGGCCTTGCCCTCGTAGTTGGTGTCGGCGAGGCCGGTCGCGCCCGGCACGCGCACCAGGTCCATCCCCACGCACACGCCGAGGCCCATGATGAGGTCCACGGCGGAGATGACGGCCCCGCGCACGCCGTACCGCTCGCGCAGCGACGCCAGCGGCTGGCGCCGGCCCGGCGACCAGGTCCAGATCGCGTTGGCCTCGTCCTTCCCGGCGGCCCGGCGCGCGGCGTTCACGGGGTGGGCGGCGAGGATCGGCAGCGCGCGCTCGTACAGCTCGACCAGGCGGCGCGCGGTGGGTGCGGCGCCCTCCTCCAGCGCGCGGGGCAGCAGGTCGGCCACGCGCCCGCCGACGTTGTCGTGCGGCGGCGCGCACTCGACGGCGGGGCTCGCCCAGCCACCCCGCAGCACCAGCAGGTGGCGGTAGCTCACGCCGGGGAAGAAGTGCGCCGGCGCCGGCCCCTGCCCTCCGCCGAGCTCCGCGTCGAGCGCGCGGACGAGCTCCGCGGCCTCCTCGTTCGAGATGTGCCCGGCCGAGTGGTTCCGGATCCGGCGGTCGTCGCGCGGGCCCTCGAGGCAGACGAGGTTGCAGCGCACCGCGACGTCGTCCGGCAGCAGCTCGACGCCCATGCTGGCGGCCTCGAGCACCGCGCGCCCCTGCGCGCTCGCGGCCGGGTCGTAGCCCAGCACCGCCAGGTTCGCGACGGCGGAATCGGCCGGCCCCGTCTCGCCCACGGTGCGCAGCAGGCCCGAGCGGCCCTCGCGGGCGATCCGGTCGATGTGCGGCTTCTTCGCCGCCTGGAGCGGCGTCCGGCCGCCGAGCCGCTCGACCGGCCGGTCCGACATGCCGTCGCCGATCACGATGACCGACTTCACCGGCGGTACTCCCGCAGCAGGAAGTCCTTGAACGCCCCGTAGTCGGTCGCCATCTCGCGGTGGTGCTCCGGCATGCCGTCGAGCCCCTGCAGCGACGGCGGCACCTCGGGATCGATCCCGACCAGCGCGCGGATCTCCTCGGGGAACTTCGCCGGGTGCGCGGTCTCGAGCGAGATCGCCGTGGTGCGCGCCAGCGCCGGACTCCCGGCGAGGAAGTGCCCGAGGCCGGCCCAGGCCGTCGCGCCGTGCGGCTCGAGGAGCAGCCGGTGCCGGCGCCAGGCGTCCGCGATCGTCGTTCGCGTCTCGTCGTCGTCCACGCTGACGCCGTACAGGTCGCGGCGCATCCGCGCCAGGTCGGGCGGCGCCAGCACCGTGCCGGCCTCGTCCATCGTGCCGCCGTACAGGTCCACCACCCGCGCGAAGTTCGACGGGTGGCCGACGTTCATCGCGTTGGAGATGCACTTGCGGGACGGCACGATCGTCTCGTAGCGGCCGGTGGCGAGGAACCGCGGCACCTCGTCGTTGGCGTTGGTCGCGACGACGAACCGCTCCACCGGCAGCCCCATGCGCCACGCCAGCAGGCCGCCCATCAGGTCGCCGAAGTTCCCCGACGGCACCGCGAAGACGACCTTCTCGCCGCCGCCGGCGTCGGCGAGGCGCGACGCCGCGTAGACGTAGTACACCGCCTGCGGCAGCAGCCGGCCGATGTTGATCGAGTTGGCGCTCGACAGGTTGAGCGGCGCGAGGTCCGGATCGGCGAACGCCCGCTTCGCGAGCGCCTGGCAGTCGTCGAACTTCGCGTCGAGCGCGAGGGTCGTGACGTTCCCGCCGAGCGTGGTCATCTGGCGGCGCTGGCGCTCGGAGACCTCGTGGATGGGGAACAGGACCACCACCCGGATCCCGGCCACGCCGAGGAACGCGTTCGCCACCGCGGAGCCGGTGTCGCCGGAGGTGGCCGTGACGATCAGCAGGTCGCGGCCGCGCTCGCGCACCAGCCGGCCGAGCGCGCGCCCCATGAACCGTGCGGCGAAGTCCTTGAACGACGCCGTCGGCCCGCGGTCCAGGCGCATCACGTGTCGCGGGCCGTCCACCCGCTCGAGCGGCACGTCGAAGTCGTAGGCGTCCTCGCAGATCGCGCGCAGCGCCTCGGGCGGGAACGCGCCGTCGGTGAACACGCCGAGCACCGCCGCCGCCAGCTCCGGGTAGGAGAGCGAGCCCGCCCGCGCCAAGAGGTCGCGGCCGAGGTGCGGGATCGGGCGCGGCATGAACAGGCCCCGGTCGCCGGCCTGCCCCAGCAGCAGCGCCTCGGCGAGGTCGACCTCCGCCGCGCGATGGTTGGTGCTGTAGAACCGGATGCCCGCCGCCACCGTCACCGGTGCGATTCCCGCGACGCGCCGCCCACCGAGAACGCCGCCGGCACGGCCACGCTCGCCTTGCCGTCGATCGCCGCCAGCGCCTGGTCGAGGTCCGCGATCACGTCGTCGGGGTGCTCGGCCCCGACGCACAGCCGCACCAGGTTGGCGGGAATGTCCGCCATGTCGCGGCACTCCGCGCCCTGCTGCTGGTGGGTCGAGATCGCCGGGATGGTGGCGACCGACTTCACCCGGCCGAGGTCGGTGGCGCGCCAGATGCGCTGCAGCGCGTCGAACATCCGCCGCGCGGCCGCCGCGCCCCCCTTCACCCGGAACGACATCAGGTGCCCGTACCGGTTGGTGGGACGTCCGTAGTCGAAGTCGTATTCGCTGTCCACCAGCACGAGGTACCGGCTCGCCAGCTCGTGGAGCGGGTGCCGCTCGAGGCCGAGGTAATCGACCTGCTCGATCTTCGGGTGCTGCGCCAGGTACTCGGCGACCTGCATCGTGTTGCGGCTGAACAGGTCCACCTTGGAGCGCAGGGTGCGGATGTCGTTCAGGGACAGGATCGCGTGCATCGGGGAGAGGTTGGGGCCGTGGTCGCGGTTCGGCAGCGTCTTCAGGTAGGTCGCGAAGTCCGCCCGCATCGCGTCCGGTCCCATGCGGCACCCGAGGCCCTTGCGCGCGATGACCGCACCGGCGATGCCGAAGCCGGAGGAGCTGAGCGTCTTGGTGACCGACTGCACGACGACGTCGGCGCCGTGCTGGATCGGCCGCAGCAGCGCGGGCGTCGCCACCGTCGAGTCCACGATCAGCGGGAGCCCGTGCGCGTGCGCCAGGTCGGCCACGGCGCGGAGGTCGAAGAACGCCTGGCCGGGATTCGACGGCAGCTCCCCGTAGAGGAAGCGCGTGTTCTCGTCGATCGCCTCTTCCCACTCGTCGAGGTCGGTCGAGGCGCAGATCCAGCGGCACTCGATGCCGCGCTCGCGGGCCAGGCGCTCGTTGAAGTACTGGAAGGTCCCGCCGTAGACCTGGCAGGTGGAGACGAAGTTCATCGGGCGGTGCGGCGCCGCCGGATCCACGGCGACGAACGGCTCGGTCGCGCTCACGATCGCCGACATGCCCGAGGACGTGGCGCAGCAGCCGGTCTCGCCGTCGAAGCCGTAGCCCTCGAGCAGCGCGAGCACGTTCTCGAGGTAGTAGAGGCTGGGATTGGCGATGCGGGAGTAGCACCAGGTGGGGATCCGGTACGACAGCGCCGCCTCCATCTCGTCGGCGTCGCGGTAGCCCTGCGACGTGCTCATGAAGATCGGCTCGATCACCGAGCCCTGATTGAAGTCGAGCGCCTCCTGCATCGTGTACAGGCCGTGGACCGCGATCGTGTCGAAGCGGCACCGGCGGATGGCGGCGACGTCCGCCGCGTGGCGGCGCGCGGCCTCCCGGGCCGCGGCGACGTAGCGCTCCACGCCGGCGGAGGCCGCAGCGGCGACCGGCTCGCGCGGCGGCACCGGCTGTTCGGCGATGGCGACCTGGTGCTCCGTGCCGCGGGAGATCCTGGCGTCGCTCATGGCTCGACCCTCGAAGAGGTGGGGCTGCGTTTCCTGCGGGGCGCTCCCGGCCGGCGGGCGAGACGTGCGGACCGGCCGGGCTGGCCTCCTCCGGCCGCCCGAACGTTACGGCGAGGCCCGGAGCGAAGCCAGCAGCAGGATTCGTGCTCCGGCAGCCAAGACGACCGTTTCGGTTGGGATTCGCCCTGGGGTCCGGGATCCTCTACCGCGGCGCGAAGCCGCGCGAGCGCAGGAGCCTGGCGATGGCGGCGCTGGCGAACGATTCCGGAGCCTCGCCATCCAGGTTGATGGCCGTCGCCCGGTCGGCGCCCGCGTCGAGGAGCGCGTTCACGATCGGCCGGTAGGCCCGCGCCTGCCCGCCGCCGAACCGCGAGCCGTGAGCGGCCCACGCGAGCGGCGAGCTGCTGAAGCGCCCGTCCCGCACGTTGACGGGCGCGCCGTGCGACAGCAGCAGGTCCACCAGGCCGCGCCGCCCCACCCAGGCGGCTGCGTGGAGCGGCGTCGCGCCGTCCGCGTCGGTCCAGCGGACGTCGAACCCGAGGTCCAGCATCAGGCGGATCGCGTCGGCGCGGCCGCGCGAAACCGCGTCCACGAGGGCGCCGCGGTCGGCTTCGCCCATCGAGCCGGGCCATCCGGGGTGCTGCGCGAGCAGCGCGCGCGCCACCGCCCGGTCGGCGACGAGGCACGCGCCGAGGAACTCGTCCACCGGCTGAAGGCCGTCACGTCGCGCCCCGTGTGCGAGGAGCACCTTCGCGATCTCGCGGTTGCCGCGCCTCAGCGCGATGGCGTACGGCGTGCGCCCGTCGGCGCGCGGCAGGTCCACGTCGGCGCCGTGCGCCAGCAGGGCCCGGGCCGTCGCCGGCTTCGGCCAACCCGCCGCCAGGCCGTGGAGCGGCGCCTCGCCCGCCGCGGTGCTCGTCACGTTCGGATCGGCGCCGTGCTCGAGCAGCCAGACGAGTCCCCTGAACCACGGTGCCTTGCCGCCCCGGTCGTCGCGATGCCCGACCAGGAAGTAGAGCGGCGTGTTGCCGTACGGCTCCTGGCGCGCCGAGAGGTCGGCGCCGTGGGCGAGCAGCACTTCGAGGCAGGCGCGGCGGTTGAGCTGGGCCGCGTGGTAGATCGACTCGCCGTCCTGCGTCTTGGCGCCGCGCTCGAGCAGCAGCCGTACCAGGGCGACGTGATCGCTCATGCAGGCGTGGAAGAGGACCGGGATGGGCGCCTTGCGGCCGCCGAGCTCCCGGTAGACGCTGCCGCTGTTCGGACTCGCGCCGGCGTCCATCAGCAGCGCGGCGATCCGGCGCAGCTCCCGCGCGAGCCGCGCGCTCACCCGGTGCCGGCGCGACGAGCACGCGTAGGCGAGCGGCGGCCACTCCTCCTCGCCGTGCGTCAGCGTCGCGCGGCCCCGGTTCTCCTCGAGGAGACGCGCGACCGCGTCCGCCCGCCCGGCGGCCGAAGCGGTGAAGATGTCGCGGCCGGCGAGCCGCGGATGCGCGCGGAGCAGCCGCTCGGCGAGGCCGCTCTTCCCCGCGCGTACGGCCGCGAGGAAGCGCTCGACCTGCTCGTCCGGCGGTCGCGCCCGCGATGAGGACATCGCGTGTCTCCTGATGCCGATGGTCCCGGTGCCGGTATTCTAGCCGGGCGGTTCGCGCTCATGCCACCTCACCGGCTTCCGCCGCGCGCAGGACCGACCCCGACCCGGATGCCGAGCGCCAGGGAAAGCTGCTCGCCGCCGGCGCTGCCGGAACCCACGGTGACCCAGGTATCCGTGTGCACCAGCTTCCCGATCTGCCATCCGATGGCTCCGCCGGCGAACCCGCCGGCGAGGACGGCGCCCGCCACCGCCAGGCTGCACAAGTTCGGGCGGCCGAAGAAGCCACTCGTGCAGTGCGATCCCACGAGGCCGCCCGCCAGCACGCCGACCATCGTCCCCACGGTGAGACCCGCGGTCCGCCGGTCGTGGGCCTGCGTGACCTGCAGCGCGCGACCGTCGGCGAGGACGATCGTCTCCACGGCGTGTGGCAATCCGACGGTCAGCGAATCGCCCGCGAGCCCGAGGAACCTGCCCTCGAGGTAGCGCCGCCGCAGGCTGTCGGTGGCCGGAAAGACCACCCGCACGAGTTCGTTCCGCCGGGGCGTGCGCCCGAAGACGGTGTCGTCCACGGCCGGCGCGGCCCCGTTCTCGAGGCCGGCGGCCGGCCCCCCCGCGGACGCGCACGCCGCGAGGGGCGCCAGCAGGAGTGTCCAGATGAGTGCACGCATGTCGAGTCCCTCCCGGTGCGCCGGGCTCCGTCCTAGCGGCCGGCCAGTCCGAACGGCAGATCGAACACCATCCCCACGGCGGCATGATCGGACGGATAGAGCCCCCCCGCCGTGCGGTCGTCCGGCCGGTCGCCGAAGATCGCCGCGTGCAGGTCGTGTGGCCTGCCGCCCGCGTCCCGCAGCAGGACCAGGTCGACCCGCGTCGTGAAGACCAGGGTCGGATAGGGAACCAGCACGCCGTTGGCGTCGAGCGCCCCCACGCCGTCGGCGGGCCCGTTCGTGAGACCGGGATCCCGCGGGTGCGCCAGCGGCCAGAGGTCCGTGAAGCTCGAGCCGGTCACGAGCGCGTAGGTGGAGGCGAAGTCGCTGGTCACACCCGGGCCGGAGTTGAAGTCGCCGACCCAGACCACCGGATCGGTCTCGTTCCGCAGCAGGCCGAGCTGCTCCTGCGCCTGCGCGAGGTTGACCTGGCCGTCGTCGGCCTCGAGGTGGCTGTCCACGATCCGGATCGCGCGGCCGTCCGCGAGCGCCTCGATCGAGCTCCAGCCGCGGTACTCCCCGGTCTGGGTGCCCTGCAGGTCGAGCGGGATGAACGCCGTGTAGACCCCGTGCCGCGCGTCGCGCCAGCGTACGCCGGCGCGCACGATGATGGCGTCACGGTCCTGGAAGCGGATGAGCGCGAAGGCCGTCGGGTTGCCCTGCCCGTCGAAGGCCGTGGGCACCGGAGCCGCGACGTCGCTGGTGGTATCCGCCGCCGCCGCGCGGTACGCGAGGTGCCGGGCGGCCAGCGAATCGAGCACCAGCTGGAGGAAGTCGTACTGCACGACGAACGGCACGAGCGGCGGACCGCCCGGCGCGTACGGGGAGGAGACGCTCCAGATCCCGACTTCCTCGAGGCCGACGACGTCGGGCCGCGCCGCGGCGATCTGGTCCGCGATCTTGCCGGCGCGCGCGGGGAAGTTCGTCTGCTGCAGCTCGCCGTACGCCCGGGCCGTCGCGGTCAGGAAGTCCTGCACGCTGCCGGCGGCGATGACCGGGCTGAAGTCGGTGCCCAGGTACACGTTGTACGTCATGATCCGCAGGCCGGGCGCGCCGGGCGGCGGCAGCCGGTAGTCCGGCCCGCCCGCCGCCAGCGCGTCGCTGCTCGGCGCGCCGGTGCCGGTCGGGTTGACCAGGCGATCGCTTTGACAGCCGGCCGCGATCAGGCCGATGAGCAGGAGCATCGCGAGACGCCTCATGGTGCACCTCCGTCGTGGTGTGTCCCACCTGACTTCGCTATCCGTCCGCGTGGCCGAAGCCGCGGACGCGGCTCGCCACGCACCCTCCCGCATCTCAGAACGCCATCGCCACGCCGAGGCCGATGCGACCGCCGGGCAGGTTCAGCACCTGGGGCCGCACGCGCCCGGGCGGTGCGTCCCGCCAGGCCTCGTGTCTCGCGGACAGGCCGATGACGCCGCCGAGCAACGCGCCCGCGACGCCGCCCGCGAACACGGACACGACGACGTGGCCGATGGCCTCGGCGACGCG
>DASPSV010000179.1:0-11180 GCA_035623755.1 Gemmatimonadales bacterium | reverse complement strand
GGCGGGACTCTGGAAGGTGCGGCGGCAGGCGGAAGGCCGGGCGCTGATCGGCGTGGCCGGCGGATGGCTGCTGATGATGGCCGTCACTGCGGTGGGGCTCCGGCACCGCCTCGCGGCGGAGTGGGCGTTTACGACGGCGGCCGGGCTGGCGCTGGCGGCGCTCCGGCTCCCGCGACCCGCTTCAGCACCGCCGCCACCTCCGCGCTGAACCGCTCGGCCCCGAAGCGCGCCTCGACGGCCCGGCGCGCGGCGGCCCCGAGCGGCGCGCCGTCGGCCGCGAGCGCGGCCAGGAGGCGCAGGCTCAGCGCGCGCACGTCGCCCATCGGCGTGAGCCAGCCCGTGACCTCGTCCTCGACGATCTCCGCCGGCCCACCGGCGTTCACCGCCACCACCGGCGTGCCGCACGCCATCGCTTCGAGAATCACGCGGCCGAACGGCTCCGGCCGCGTCGAGAAGTGCACCACCAGGTCGAACTCCGGGTACAGCCGCCACGGCTCGT
The DNA here is from genome assembly GCA_035623755.1 of Gemmatimonadales bacterium. Taxonomy (GTDB): domain Bacteria; phylum Gemmatimonadota; class Gemmatimonadetes; order Gemmatimonadales; family JACORV01; genus Fen-1245. The sequence continues at coordinate 10,681 of DASPSV010000179.1, read as the reverse complement.
TCTGAAAGCGGACGAAGTGGATGCGGTCGGTGAGCGCCTGCACCGTTCCCACCCCGCTCATGCTCGAGCGGCTGACGCGCCGCGCCAGCTCCTGCGCGTACCCGCGCTCGGCGACCGTGTCGTAGATCGGTCCGCCCACCAGCACGAGGTGCGCCCGGGGCGCCAGCGCGGCCACCCGCTCGAACGCGTCCACCACCTGCAGGTGGCCCTTCCAGCGCGCGAACACCGCCGGCATCCCGATCAGCCGCGCGTCGTGCTCCAGGCCGAGCAGGTCGTGGAGCCAGAAGGTGCGCGGCGCGGGCTTGAAGCGGTCGAGGTCCACGCCGTTGAGAACCGTCTCCGGGTTGAGCCCCGGCCCGCGCCACGCCTCCGCCACCGGACGCGAGACCGCGATCGCGGCCTCGGGCACCGCACCCGCCAACGCGCGCCAGGCGAATCCCAGGCTCTCGGGCGGGAACTCGTGGAGGTGCCACACCCGACGGTTGCCCCTGAGCAGCGCGCAGGCGAGGTGCGCCTTGAAGCCGTTCGTGTACAGCACCCGCGGCCGCCCCGGCGGCAGGAACTCCGCGCGGTCCAGCTCCGCGCCGATGGCGCGCGACCAGGTCCACAGCCCCCGCCCGAAACGGAGCAGGATGTCAGGCGAGGCCTTGAGCTCGCGCTGCGACAGCTCCAGGAAGTCGTCCGCCGCCGGCGCGATCGCCAGCGTCACCCCGTCCTCGCGCAGGCGCTCGCCGAGCGGGCCCTCCTTCGGCAGGATCACCAGCGGCTCGACCCCGTGACCCCGGGCGCGCGTCGCGAAGTCGCGCAGCACCCACTCGGAGCCGCCGAGGGCCGCGGAGACGGAGATGCAGGCGACGGGAAGCATCACAATCAGGGTGTAGGGTGTGAGGGTGTAGGGTGTAGGGTGAGCAACTCCGCGTACACGGCGCGTATCTTATCCGCCACCGCGCTCCACGTATAGGCTCGGGTGCGCGAGCGCCCGCGTTCGACGAGCGAGCGGCGCAGCGCATCGTCGCCCAGCACCCGCGCGAGAGCGGCCGCGAGTGCCGCCGGCTGCGGCTCCACCACGAGCGCCGCGTCCCCGACGGCCTCGGCGAGGCCGCCGGCGCCGCTCGTCACCACCGGCACGCCCGCCGCCATCGCCTCGATCGCCGGCAGCCCGAAGCCCTCGTAGGTCGAGGGCAGCAGCACCGCGTCGGCGGCGCCGTAGGCCGCGACCAGGGCGTCCTCGCTCACCACCGGCTCCTGGTGCACGAACCGCTCGAGCCCCGCGGCGGCGATCGCCCGGAGGTGCGACGGGCCGAACCGCCCGCCGATCTGCACCAGGTGCGCGTCGACGCCGCCCTGCCGCAGCTGGCCCACCGCGAGGATCGCGGCCTCGACGTTCTTGCGCGGCACGCAGGTCCCGACGTTGAGCACCACGCGCGCGCCCGATGACGCGCCGCCGCCGAGCCAGCCGCTGCGGCGCGCTGCCACGACGGCGTCCGCAGGCCGCACCAGGAAGTTCTCGTCCACCGCGTGCGGCACGACCCGCACGCGCCCGGCAGGCAGGCCGAGCAGGCGCTCCGCCTCGCCGGCCGTGAACGCGCTCACCGTGATCCAGCGGTCGGCCCGCCGCAGCCAGCGCACGACCCAGTCGAGCAGCCCGCCCCGCACGCGGGCGCGCACACCGCGACGCGCCTCGGCGATCACGCGCAGCGGCTGGAGATCGTGCACGGTCACGACCGACGGGATGCCGGGGAACGCCGACAGGCAGTGCGCGTACGAGTGGTCCAGCAGGTGGACGAGCGAGGGACGGTAGCGCCACAGCGCGAGCGGGTAGAGCCCGTAGCGCGCGACGTAGCGGGGACCGCGCATCGTGCGCGCCTCCGCCGGCTGGTCGACCTCGGGGAGGTAGCGTGCGAGGCCGGCGGCGTAGCGGTCCACGCCCACCCACCGCTCGAGCCCCAGGACGGGCACGGCCAGCACGCGGCTCACGAGGCGCCCACCCGAGGGCCGGGCGCCGGCCGTGGTGCCGCGGCGGGTCGTCCGGCCACCCGCTCGAGCACGGACCTGAGGTCGGCGAACGCCTTGCCGCGGTTCCACTCGTGCACCACGTAATCGCGTCCCGCGAGCGCCTGCGCGCGCGCCTCGTCCCGGTGGGCCGCGATCCACAGCAGCTGCTCCGCCATCGCCTCCGGGTCGCGGCGCGGCGAGAGCCGCCCGCGTCCTTCGAGCGTCAGGGCCATCCCGCCCACCGCGGTCGCCGCGACCGGGACACCGCAGGCCAGCGCTTCCAGCGGCGCGAGGCCGAGGCCTTCGGCCAGCGAGGCCTGCGCGAGCGCGTCGGCCGCGCGGTAGTAGTCGGCGAGCCCGTGCATCGGGTGGACCGCGGGCCGCGCCGCGACCCACGCGTCCGCGTCGGGCGCCATCGAGCGGGCCAGCGCGAGGAAGGCCTCGTGACCGCCGCCGAGATTCAGGATCCAGGCGTCCAGGCCCCGCGAGCGCGCGATCGCCGCGGCCCTGAGCACGGTCTCCGGATCCTTCTCGTGGCTGATGCGGCTCGAGAGCACGACGACGAACCGGTCCGCCGGCAGGTCGAGCCGCCGGCGGAGGGCGATCCGCTCGGCGGCGTCGGCCGGCCGGAACAGGTCCGTGTCCACGCCGTAGTAGAGCCCCACGTCGCAGCGCGGGCACCAGTGCGACGCGACGCCGCGCAGGTACTCGCCCAGCGCGACGCAGCGCGCGGCCATCAGGCCGTTGGCGCGCAGCAGGAAGCGGATCACCAGCTCGCCGGCGAGCGCCCTCGCGGCGCCGATCTGCCCTCGCTCGCGCCGGCAGCGGAAGTACTCGAGGGGCGGCAGGGCGGTGAAGGTGACGACGGGGACGCCGCGCAGCCGCCCGGCGAGGTTGGCGCTGAGCGCGCCGCGCAGATTCTCCTGCGCGAGGATCACGTCGAAGTCCCGCGCGAGCGCGAGCAGGTGGCGCAGCGAGGCGAGCTGGAACGCGAGCCGCCCGCCGGGGATCCCGTGCACCGGCACGTGGAGGCCCGCCTCCGCGATCCGGTCGCCGAGGCCGCTCTCGGCGAAGGGGCGCGCCGCCACCGCGAGCGAGAGGTCGAACACCTCGCTCAGCCCGACGACGAACCGGATGTCGGTGAAGCCCTCGACGAAGAACAGGACGCGGAGTCGCGGCCTCACGCGCCCGCCGCTGCGCCGGGGCTCGGCACGGCGGCGCCGGGTGCCGGCGCGCCGGCCGCGGACCGGTACACGTCGAGCGTCTGCGCCGCGACCGAATCCCAGGTCAGCCCCTTCACCGCGGCGCGGGCCGCGCGGGCCATCGCGGCGCGGGCCGCGTCGTCCTCGAGCACGCGGTCCACCGCCGCGGCGAACCCGGCCGCGTCCTCGGGGTCGGTCACGATCCAGCCGGACTCGCCGTCGCGGATCAGGTCGGCGGCGCCCGCCCGCGCGCTCGTCACGACCGGCAGGCCGGACGCCAGCGCCTCGGCGATCACCATGCCGAACGGCTCGTAGCGGGTGGGGAAGACGAACACGTCGGCGTCGGCGAAGACCGCGGCGATGTCGGAGCGCGGCGGCTGCAGCGTCACGCGCCCGGCGACGCCCAGCGACGCGGCGAGCGCCCGGTAGCGCGGGACGTCGCCGCCGCCCACCGCCAGCAGCTCGGCGTCGTGCTCGAGCCGCGCGAGGGCGCGGATCGCCACGTCGAGGCCCTTGCGCTCGAAGGCGCCCACGAACAGCAGCCGCGGCCGCGGGCGCGGCGCCGCCGCGCGCGGAGCGAACGCGTCGAGGTCCACGGCGTTCGGGATGACGTAGACCGGCGCGGACAGGGGCCCGTAGTGCCGCTCGACCTCGCCGGCGGTGCGTCGCGAGACGGCGATCACCGCCGCGAGCGCCGGGTCCCGGTAGGCGGCCCGTTCGTCGCGCACGGCCTGGGCCATCACGAGCCGCTGGTACCAGTCGGCGTCCGTGTTCAGCCGGCGCCACTCGGCGGCGCAGAACTGGGCGGTGACCACGTTCGCGCCCGGCAGCGCGCCGCCGACCGTGTGCACCAGGTCGTAGCGGCCCGCGCGGGCCAGCGACCGCGCGCCGGAGCGGAACAGCGGGGCGGTGAGGAGCATGGGACGGAGGGGGGCGCTCACGCGCTTCACGCCGACGCCCGGCGGCAGGTCGCCCTCGACCCGGAGCGCGATGAGGTCGAGCTCGCAGCTCGCGGCGAGCCGCCGCGCCAGCTCGAGCGCGTAGCGGTCCTGGCCCCCGCCGGGCCGCACCCGGTGGATGGCCAGGGCCACCCTCACGCGATGGCGTCCCGGTAGATGGCCTCGAGGCGCCGGGCCATCGCGCCCGCGTCGAACCGCGCGCCGGCGGCCGCGGCGCCGGCGGCGGCGAGGCGCTCGCGGCCCTCGGGGTCGTCGTGCATCGCGAGCAGGGCCGTCGCGAGCACCTCCGGCTCGCCCGTGGGGACCAGGACGGCCGTCACGCCCGGCTCGACGATCTCGCGCACCGCGCCGGCGTCGCCCGCGACGACGGTCGTCCCGGCGGCCATCGCCTCGACGACGGCGAGGCCGTAGCTCTCGGGCCCGTCGGGCACGTGCACGGCGACGTCGAGCGCGCTCAGCACCTCGACCGTGGCCTCGGTCTGGCCGGTGAACGTGACGCGGTCCGCGATGCCCAGCGAGGCCGCGAGCCGCTGCAGCTCGTCCGGGTAGTCCTCGTCGAGGCCGAACGGCGAGCCGCCCGCCACGACGACCCGGGCGTCCCGGCGCGCGTTGCACAGCGAGCGCGCGGCGCGGAGGAACGTCGCGTGGCCCTTGCCGCGGGCCAGCCGCGCGACCATGCCGACCACGAACTTGTCCTCGCCGAGGCCGAGGCCCTTGCGGCCGCGCGCGCGCCGCGCGGCCCGGGGCTCGGACGGGATCCGCGTGCCGGGGTGCACGACCTCGATCCGCGCCCGGCGCGGGTTGAAGCGCCGCTGGGCGTTCGCCGTCAGCGCGGAGTTGGCGATGATGCGCCGCGCCGGCGTCAGCGCGGCCACCAGGCTCAGGGGACGGTGCCAGTCCGGCACGTCGTGCTGGAACCACACCGCCGGGATCTTCGCCATCCGCGCCGCGGCGCCGCCATAGGCATGGCCCCACGCCAGGACGCCGTGCACCAGCTGGGCGTCGAGCTCGACCAGGCGGCGCGCGAGCCGGCGCTTGGCGCGCCGCGCGCCGATCAGGTTGCGCATCCGGGGCGCCGGGATCACCTCCGCCGGCACGCCGAGGCGGCGCGCCTCGTCCACCAGCGGCCCCTCGTGGAGGAAGACCGCGACCGGCTCCACGGCGTCGCGGCCGTGGAGCGCGAGCAGGTCCATGGTGACCCGCTCGGCGCCGCCGCGGGTCGCGTGGGGCACGACGTACACGACTCTCATGCGTGGCCACCCAGGTCGTTGAGCAGTTGCCGCGCCAGCACCTCGACCGACGCCTTGGTCCGGTACCCCTGGGCCCGCGCCGCCATCGCGGCGCGCTCGCCCGGATTGAGCACCAGGCGGGTCAGCCGGGTGGCGAAGGCCGCGGAGGTCTCCTCGCACGCGGCCAGCTCGGCGAGCCGCGGGTCGAACAGCGGCCCGGTCGAGCTCACGGTCGGCACGCCGTGCGCGAGCGCGAGCATCGCGCCGCTGCGCCGCATCGTCAGCCCGTCCACGTACGGCGCCGCCGCGATGTCCAGCGCGCGCATGATGCGGGTGATCACCTCCGGGTCGTGGTCCGGCACGTGCACCACCCGGGTGCCGGGCACCGGCTCGCGCAGCACCAGGTCGCCGCCGAAGCCGAACACGATCCAGGCCACCTGCATGTGTCCCGCGAGCTTGCGGGCGGCTTCCTCGATCCACTGCCGCTGGAAGCCCGCCGCCGAGGGGCTGAACACCCCGATGCCGATCATCCCGCTCTGGAGCCCGATCTTGAGCCGCGCCGCCTCCCGGGTCAGGGTCGAGGGCGGGAGCGTGGCGCCGATCGGCGCGAGCTTGACCTTCGCGCCGGGCGCGTAGCGCCGCGCGATCTCGACGTAGCGCGGGACCGGCGCGTAGACGAACGCGGCGCGCCGCAGCAGGTAGCGCAGCTGCCAGCGCATCGGCCACCCGGTCACGAGCCACGGCAGGCGGGTGAACGGCACGTACGGCTCGTGCAGCACCACCGCGAGCCGGATGCGGGCCCGCCGCAGCCGCCACACCGCGGGGTAGAGCTGCGGCGCCACGCCGCGGCGCGCGAACAGGAACGGGACGTACTGCACGACCACCGCGTTGCAGCGCAGCTCGCGCGCGGCGCGCGCCGCGCGCCACGGTGACAGGCCGACGCGGCAGGGCAGCGGGCTGAACATCTCGGGATCCCCGTAGCGGCCCAGCACCGCGGGCCGGTGGCCGAGGGCCTCCAGGGCGCGCGCCAGCACCAGCGTGTGGTCCGAGACGCCGCCGCGCACCGGCGGCAGGTCGGGACTGTAGAGGCCGATCACGGTGCGAGGGCCGCCGCCGGGGCCGCCTCCGCGGGCGCCGCGGCCTCGGCCTCGCCGTCCAGGCGCCGCAGCGCCGCGAGCACGCCGGCCAGGAACCAGAAGTACGCGAGCGTCGGGTTCGCCAGGAGCGGCTGCGATCCCCACGAGATCACGAAGTAGGTGAAGAACAGGCCGGCGATGGCCGCGGCGGCCGACGCGTCGAGCGGATCGCGCGCGCGGCGCGCCAGGCGCACGGCCCCGACCACGAGCCCGGCCAGGATCGTGGTCCAGATGAGGACGCCGGGGAGGCCAGCCTCCACGATCTCGTCGGCGAAGAAGTTGTCCGACCAGCCCACCTCGCGCTCGATCGCGGCGCTCCGCGGGTCGGCCGTGATCGTCTCCATGAAGGCGCCGGCGCCGGAGCCCGTGCGCCCGAGGCCGGCGCCGAGCGGGTAGCGCTGGATGCGGTACCAGATCGCGGCGGGCGCGCCCTGGCGGGCCTCGAAGTAGGTGCCCGCCTTGGTCATCGTGAACAGCCGGTCCACCACGTTGCGCTCGCGCCAGATGTCGGGCGCCGCGGCGTACTTCTTCACGTTCTCGACCGAGATGGGCGTGAGCCAGGCCTGGATGCCGGCGTACGCGCCGGCGCCCACCAGGCCGACGAAGATCACCGCGACCAGGCCGCGGCTGCGGCCGTGCGCCAGGAGCAGCGCGGCCATGACCAGGACCGCGAGGGCGCAGCCGAGGATCATCTGGCGCACGCCGGAGACGATGAACGTGCCGGCGGCGAGCGCGATCGTCGCGCCGGCGAGCCAGCGCACCCACGTCCGCTGCCCGGGCGCCACCAGCAGCAGCACCGCGAGCGGGGTCGTGAGGAAGGCGAACACCGACGCCCCGCCGGGCACGGCGCTGGTCCCGAACGGCCGCCACTCGTGGTAGAAGCTGATGTTCTGCCAGAAGCGCGGCGACAGGTCGAGCACGCTCTGCGGCCCCGCCGCGTACTGGAGCAGCGCGGAGACGAACGGCACGAAGGCGACCGCGCACAGCGCGGCGCACAGGGCGACGACGTCGCGCCGGCTCCGCACCAGGGCGGCCCCGATGAAGTACAGCGGGATCATCGTGAGGTGGGTCTTGAACGCGGCCAGGCTCGGCAGCAGCCCCGGGCTGTACGGGTTCAGCGTCTCGAGCGCGATCCACGCGACGTAGGCGAGGATCAGCGGGACCCAGGGCAGGGCCGGGAGGTGCGCGCGGCGCCGGACGATCGCGTCCAGGATCCAGGCCGCCGTCACCGCCAGCACGATCACGTCGATGCCGACGTGGACGACGCGGTTGTAGTTGGACAGGAGCTTGAGCAGCCCCTCGACGCTGAGGTAGGCGAAGATCACCACGGCCGTCAGCAGCCGGCGTCCCAGCCAGATGCACAGGATCGCGACCGCCAGGGGCACGATGGCGTAGGTCACGCCCTAATATGGGGTTGCACCAGCCGTGCCGCCACGTTAAGACTAGGCCCGCAAAGGGGGGCGCGGGATGCGCTCGTACCTGTTCACGTTCGCGCTGGCCGCCGTGATCGGCGTGCTGCTGACGCCGCTGGCCGGCGCCCTCGGCCGTCGCCTCGGCGCGCTGGACCGCACGGTCGATCCGCCGGTGCCGCGGTTCGGCGGCCTGGCCATCGGGACGTCCGCGGCGCTCGCCCTCGGCCTGCTGGCGCTGGTCTTCGACCCGGTGCGCGCGCTGCTCGGCTACTCGCGCCTCGAGCTCGCGGCGGTCTACGTCGGGGGCGCCGTGATCTTCGCGCTCGGCGTCGTGGACGACCTGCACGCGCTCAAGGCGACGCCGAAGCTGCTGGCCGAGGTGGCGGTGGCCGCGGGCCTGTACGCCGCGGGCGTCCGCGCCTCCACCGTGTGGCTGCCGCTCGGCATCGTGGACCTGGGCCACGTGGCGGGGTTCCTGTTCACGGTCGTCTGGATCGTCGGCATCACCAACGCCTTCAACCTGCTCGACGGCATCGACGGCGCGGCCGCCGGGGCCGCGATCTTCGCGCTGCTGGCGGTGTTCTTCGCGTCGGTGCAGCTCGGCAACCCGCTGGTCGCGCTGCTCACGGTGGCGCTGGCGGGCGCCACGCTCGGGTTCCTGCGCTGGAACTTCGCGCCGGCGCGCATCTTCCTCGGCGACTCGGGGAGCCTGTTCCTCGGCTTCGTGCTCGCGACGCTGGCGCTGCGGGGCGCGACCAAGGGCGCCACGATCGTGGCCATCGCGATCCCGGTGGTCGCGTTCGCGCTCCCGGTGACCGACACCCTGATCTCGATGCTGCGGCGCGGCCTGCGCGGCGCACCGCTCATGACCGGCGACCGCGAGCACTTCCACCACCGGCTGCTGGCGATGGGGCTCACCGTGCGGCAGGCGGTCGCCCTGCTGTACGTGGTGTCCGGCGCCTTCGCGCTGGCGAGCATGCTGTTCCTCAACCCCAACCTGCGCAGCCTGGCGGTGTTCCTGACCATGCTGGCCGTGCTGGTGTGGTTCGCGGAGCGGCACCTGAAGGTGTTCGAGCTGACCGAGCTGGCGCGGATCGCGCGGCGCGGCTTCGTGCAGACGCGCGCCATCTCGTTCAACGTGGACGTGCGCAAGGCGGCCCACCAGCTGGACGGGGCCGGCACCTGGGACGCGGTGGTGGCCACGCTGGCGCGGCTGTTCGACCGCAGCGAGTTCGACGCGGTGCGGCTGGTGCTGCACGACGGCGGCCCGGGCGCGCCGCGGCGCGAGTTCCTGCTCGAGGGCGGCACGATCCACGAGCAGGCGGTGGCGCCCCAGCCCGACGAGTGGGGCGTGCACCTGCCGTTCCACCTCGGCGCGGCCGGGACGGTGCGCGGCGAGCTGGCGGTGTTCCGCCGCTACGGCCGGCGGGCGCTCCTCACCGACGTGAACCTGCTGGTCGAGGTGCTGCGGCCGGCGCTGGCCGCCGCCGCGGGACGGGTGACGCCGCCGCCGCGCGATCCGGCCGCGGCCGTGGCACCCAGACGGCGCGCGACCGACCCGGCGCCGCAGGCGCGGCCCGCCGCCCCGGACCCGGCGGCGCCGGTGCGGCCCTAGGCCGCGCGCCGTGCGGATCCTCGGCATCGGCAAGTTCTATCCCCCGGAGTACCACGGCGGCCTGGAGTCGGCGGTCGCCACCCTCAACGCCGAGCTGGTGCGGCGCGGCTGCACGGTGGCCTGCGTCGTGGCCGCGGCGAAGGGCGCGGGCGGCGCGGCCGACGTGGACGGCGTGCGCGTGGTGCGCGCGCGGTCGCTCGGCACGCTGCTCTCCCAGCCGCTGGCGCCCGGGCTCGTGACCGCCGCCCGGCGCGAGCCGGCCGACCTCGTGCACCTCCACCACCCGAATCCGCTCGGCGACGTGGCGGCGCTCGCCGACCGGCCGCGCCCGCTGGTGGTGACGCAGCACAGCGACGTGGTGCGGCAGCGGGCGCTGTGGCCGCTCTACGGCCCGCTGGTGCGCGCGGTGTTCGCGCGCGCGCGGCTCGTGGTCGTCGCGTCGGAGAACTACCGCGGCACCTCGCGCGAGCTCGCGGGCTTCGACGCGAAGGTGCGGGTGATCCCGTACGGGATCGTGGTCGAGCGCTTCGCCGCCGTCCCCGCCGTGGCGGAGCGGGCCCGCGCCCTGCGGGCCGCGTGGGGAGGGGGCGGGCGCCCGGTGGTGCTCGCGGTGGGCCGGCTGGTTGGCTACAAGGGCTTCGACGTGCTGCTCGAGGCGGCCGCCGGCCTCGAGGCCACGACGGTCGTGGTCGGCACGGGGCCCGAGGAGGCCCGGCTCCGCGCGATGGCGCCGCCCGGAACGGTGTTCGCCGGGCGGGTGAGCGACGCGGACCTGCCCGCCTGCTATCACGCCTGCGACGTGTTCTGCCTGCCGTCCGTGACGATCGCCGAGGCGTTCGGCGTGGTGCTGCTCGAGGCGATGGCCTGCGGGAAGCCGCTGGTCACGACCGCGCTCCCGACCGGCGTCACCGCCGTCAACCGCGACGGCACCACCGGCCTGGTGGTGTCGCCGGGCGACGCGGGGGCGCTCGGCGAGGCGCTGCGCGCGCTGCTCGCGGACCCGGCGCGGCGCCGGGCGATGGGGGAGGCGGGGCGGCGGGCGGTGGACGCGGAGTACACCGCCGCGCGCATGGCCGACCGCTACCTCACGCTGTACCGGGAGGCGCTGGGCTAGCGAGCCGCCGGCGGCGCTG
>DASPSV010000175.1:0-2034 GCA_035623755.1 Gemmatimonadales bacterium | reverse complement strand
GTTGTTCACTCAGGCTCCGTCAGCATGGTGGGTCTCCGCGTGCAGCGACTCCTGCGGCGCCGATCTCGCCATTCCAGTCGGCCGCGTCGTCTCGGGCCCCCACGGGGCCGGGGGGCCATCCCCTGCTTCGCGGGGACCCCGCCTTCCCCGGCCCCATGGGGGCCCTCGACGGGCGGCCTCCGCGGCCGTGGCCGGTGGCGGATCGAGGGCCGTCCTGTCCGCGAAGTGGCGGGTCCCCCGCGGTGGGGACGTGGGCGGGGTGGGCGCCAGGGAGGGCCACGAGCGGACGGGACGGCCCGAGATCGTCACCGGCCGACCCGGGAGGCACCTCAGATCCGCTCCCACAGCAGCGCCAGCAGGCCCACCGCCATCGCCAGCTTGAGGCCCGCACGCACGCCGTCGTGGCGCAGCCGCGCCAGCCGCGCGATCAGCACCACGATCCAGACGTCGATCAGCAGGACCACGACGCCGTAGCGCCAGCCGTACCACCCCGCGGCCCACGGCGCCAGCGACGCGGGCACGAACAGCGCGAGCGCCGACGCGGCGACCGCGTAGCCTGCGCCGGCGCCCAGGCCGATCGGCAGCGTCGCGCGATGCAGCGCGAGGTCGCCCTCGATGTCCTCGACGTCCTTCACCACCTCGCGCGCCAGGTGCAGCAGCGCGGCGAGCGCCGCGGGCACCAGCCCCGCACGCCACCACCCCACCGCCGCGGCGCCGTAGACGAGCGGCAGGCTCGCCACCACCGCGACCGCGAGGTTCCCGAGGAACCCGCGCGACTTGAGCAGCGGCGAGTACACCAGCATCACGACCAGCGCCGCGAGCGCGAGGCCGAACAGCGGCCGCCCCACCCACCACGCCGCCGCGAGGCCGAGGCCTCCCGCGACGCCGGCCACCACGAGCGCCGCGCCGCGCGACATCGTCCCCGCCGGGAGCGGCCGCAGCGGGTGGGTGATGCGGTCGGCCTCGACGTCGAAGTAGTCGTTGGAAGCGTTGCCGGCCGCGCCGAGCCCGATCGCGCTCGCCATCGCCCACCACAGCGAGGGAGGGACCCAGAACCGGCCCAGAGCGAGGAAGCCGCCGACGGCGACGCCCGCCGCCGCCAGCGCGAGGTTGCGCGGCCGCACGATCGCGAGCGGCCCCGGCAGCAGCAGCGGCGTCAGCGACGGCGACACCGGCGAGGGACGTGCGTCGGCGGGCTCCGCGACCGCCACCGGGCCCGCCTCCGCGGTCCCTGCGGCGGGCGCCACGCTCGCGGGCGCCACGCCGCCCGCCCCGGGCGCGTCAGGCGCCGACGACGGCGGCATAGAACTCCTCGTATTGCGGCACCACCTTCTTGATGTCGAAGTCGCGCGCCTTCTCCCGCGCCGCGAGCGAGGCCGCGGTCCACGCCGCCGCGTCGCCCAGCAGGCCGAGCGCGCCCGCGGCCAAGGCCTCGACGTCACCCGGCGCCGCGAGGAAGCCGCTCACGCCGTGCTCCACCACCTCCGGCAGCCCGCCGGTGTCGCTGCCCACCACCGGCACGCCGGTCGCCAGCGCCTCGAGCGCCGAGAGGCCGAACGACTCCACGTCGCTCGGCAGCAGGTACAGGTCCGCCGAGCGCAGCGCCTGCGCCACGTCCTCGACCTTCCCGAGGAAGCGCACGTGCGCCCCGACGCCCAGCGCCTCCACCTCCCGCTCGGCCACCGCGCGCTCGGGCCCGTCGCCCACCAGCACCAGGCGCGAGGGGACCTTGGCGCGCACCTTGGCGAAGATCCGCACCACGTCCTGGAGCCGCTTCACCGGCCGCATGTTGGAGATGTGCATCAGCGTCTTGAGCCCCGGCGCCGCGCCGGGCTCGCGCGGCTTGAACTCGTCGAGGTCCACGAAGTTCGGGATCACCGAGATCTCGCACGCGGTGCAGCCGAACGCGCGGTAGGTCTCGTCGCGCAGGTACGCCGACACCGCCGTCACCGCGTCGGAGTGCTCGATCGAGTACTTGGTGATCGCGTGGTAGCTCGGGTCCTGCCCCACCAGCGTGATGTCGGTGCCGTGCAG
>DASPSV010000169.1:0-25787 GCA_035623755.1 Gemmatimonadales bacterium | reverse complement strand
AAGGAGCGCCGGCAGATCACGGCGTTCATCGTCGAGGCCGGCTGGCCGGGCGTGGAGGTAGTGCGGCGCTGCGACTTCATGGGCCTGAAGGCGATCGAGAACGCGGTGCTGCGGTTCACCAACGTGCGGGTGCCGCGGGAGAACCTGCTGTGGGGCGAGGGCAAGGGCCTCAAGCTCGCCCTGGTCACGCTCAACACCGGGCGGCTCACGCTGCCGGCGTCCTCCGTGGCGGCGGCGAAGCGCTGCCTCGAGATCGCGCGGCAGTGGTCGAACCAGCGGGTCCAGTGGGGGCAGCCGGTCGGGAAGCACGACGCCGTGGCCCAGAAGATCGGGCGGATGGCGGCCCACGCGTTCGCGCTCGAGGCCGTCTCCGAGCTGTGCTCGACGCTGGCCGACAAGGGAGGCTACGACATCCGCCTCGAGGCCGCGATCGCCAAGCTCTACAACTCCGAGCACGCCTGGCGGATCGTGGACGACACGGTGCAGATCCGCGGCGGGCGCGGGTACGAGACCGCGCAGTCGCTCAAGGCGCGGGGCGAGATCCCCTGGCCGGTCGAGCGGATCATGCGCGACTTCCGGATCAACCTGATCTTCGAGGGCAGCTCAGAGATCATGCACCTGTTCATCGCACGCGAAGCGGTGGACCGGCACCTCAAGGTGGCGGGCCCGCTGCTCGACCCGCGCACGCCTTTCGGCGCGAAGCTCGGCGCGCTGGTCCGGACGGCCGTGTTCTACGCCGGCTGGTACCCGAGCCGCTACTTCGGCTGGGGGCGCTGGCCGCGCTACGCGGACTTCGGGCGACTCGCCGGCCACGTGCGGTTCGCCGAGCGCATGAGCCGCAAGCTGGCGCGCACGACCTTCCACGCAATGGTGCGCTTCGGGCCGCGGCTGGAGAAGCGGCAGGCGGTGCTGTTCCGGCTGGTGGACGTCGGCGCGGACCTGTTCGCCATCGCGTCCACGTGCGCGCGGGCCGCGATGCTGCGGAAACAGGGGCAGCCGGAGGCGGAGGAGCTGGCGGACCTGTTCTGCCGCTACGCGCGCCGGCGGGTGAAGGCGATCTTCCGGAATGTGTTCGACAACGAGGATGTGAGGACGTACGCGCTGGCCAAGGCGGTGCTGGAGGGAAGGCACGAGTGGGTCGAACAGGGACTGGTGTGAGGCGAGCGTGAGAGGTGAGGAGTGAGAAGTGAGAGGTTCAAGTGAGAGGTGAGAGGCTAGGACGTGAGAAGGGGTGAGAAGTCGAAGGCGTGAGAGGGTCGCTCACCTCTCACGCCTTTCGCTTCTCACGTCTCACGTGAACGTCTCACTCCTCGCCTCTCCCTCTCACGCTTCAGAATTCACGCTTCTTCATCTCCTCGAAGAATCGCTTCGGATCCTCCGCGCCGTCCGTCTCCGCGGGCAGCGTGTCGTCGTACTTGCGGCGCTTGACGGCCTTCTGGGTCACCTGCTTGGCCGCGTTCTTCTTCGCCAGCGCCTCCAGCTGCTTCTTGTCAATCACGGTGGGCCCCCCCTCCAGGCAACGAAAGATACTGCAAAGGGGGTGCCGCCGGGGAGGCGAAGGCGTGAGAGGTGAGGGTCTCACCTCTCACGGCTTCTGCCTCTCACGTCTCACGTGAACGTCTCACCCCTTACGTCTCACCTCTCACTGTCTCACCGCGCCTAGAACCCGAACCCCGGCCTCGCCGCCGCCGCCACCCTCGGCATCATCTCGTCGCGGTTCGCCAGCTCGTACACCGTCCACGCCACGACCGTCGCCGCCTGCTCCAGGTCGCCGATCTGCAGCCGCTCGTACGTGTCCACGTTCGAGTGGTGGGTCCGGAACCCGTACTCGATCGGGTCCTGGATGTAGTTGAAGCCGGGCACGCCCGCTCCCACGAACGACAGGTGGTCCGTGCCGCCGGTGTTCCCGTGCCGCACCACCACCACGCCGAGGTCCGCGAGCGGCGCGAAGATCTCCTGGAACACCGGGATCGCCAGGCTGTCCATCTGGTCCCAGATGCCGCGCAGCCGGCCGGTGCCGTTGTCCACGTTGAGGTAGGCGCTGATCTGCCCCAGCTCGGCCGCGTGCTTCCGCACGTACGCCCGCGAGCCCAGCAGCCCCTCCTCCTCCCCGCTCCACAGCCCGATGCGCACCGTGCGGCGCAGCGGGAGATTCAGCGCCTTGAGGATCCGGATCGCCTCCATCATGACGACGGAGCCGGCGCCGTTGTCCGTGGCCCCGGTGCCGCCGTGCCAGCTGTCGAGGTGGCCGCCCACCATCACCACCTCGTTCGCCTTGTCGGTGCCCGGGATCTCGCCGAGCGCGTTGTAGGCCCGGAGATCGTCGTTCAGGAACCGGTTCTGCACGTTCACCTCGAGGCGCACCGGCCGGCCCGCCTTCACGTCGCGGTACATCGTGCCGTACTCCTCGTGCTGCACCGCCAGCGCCGGCAGCGGCTCGTAGCCGGCGCTGTCGCGCGCCGGGCCGGCCTCCGGCCCGCCCTGCACCAGCAGGACGCCGTAGGTCCAGCTCGACGGCTGCAGGATCACGGCCGGCTGCTCGTGCCGGAGCCACGCGTTGATGCGCCCCGCGACGGCCCGCATCTGCGCGAACCGCTCCCGGCGCTGCTCGGGCGTGAGGTTCGCCATCGGCCCCTGGGGGGCGCGCGGCGGCGCCGGGGGCGCGAGCAGCGAGTCGGCGCTGAACCGGCGCACGATCGGCTCGAACTCCGGCGGGATGTCGCGCGGCGCGCCGCGCAGCACGCAAGCGCCCTTGAGCTTGCCGGTGTACGCCGCCAGCTGGGTCGTGTCCTGCACGTCGAGCGCCACCACCGCGCAGGTGACCGTGCCCCGTGTGCTGCCGCTCCAGGCCAGCGGCTGCGCGCTCAGCGGCTCGACGAACGGCTCGAGGATCCGCCCCGCGTAGCTCACGCGCTCCCAGCCGCGGCCGAAGGCCGAGTCCCACGGCTCGATCGCCACGTTCACCAGGCCCCACTGCCGGAACGTCTGCGTCACCCACTCGTCGGCCCGGCGCATGCCGGACGACCCGGTGAGGCGCGGGCCGATCACGTCCGTGAGGTACTCGGCCAGCGAATCGACGTGCGAGCGGTTGAGCCCCTCGTCCCGGATGCGCTGCAGGACGGAGAGATCGAGCCGCTCGGAGACCGCGGCCGATGCGGCGGCCGCCGGCGCGGCGGCGGGCGCGGGCTGCTGCGCGGCGAGTGGAACGGCGGCGAGCGCCGCCAGCGCGGCGGCGCCACAGAGACGAAGCGATGCGGCCATGACGACTCCTGACTGAGGAAAGGACGGGCGAAGGCCCGTGGAACGCCACCGGTGATACGAGCGGCGCGGGCCGGCCGTTGGGAGCGTCCGCGGGGACCGGCGGGGGCCGACGCGTGGCCGGCGGGGACCGGCCGGGGAGCCGGCGGCGGGCGGCGCTACGGCGCGCCGCGGATCGGCCGACCGGCCCGGACCGGGTACCGCGGCCCGCGCGGGTCCAGCGCCACCTGTCCCCCGACCACGACCCAGGCGACGCCCTCGCTCGCCAGCTCCGGGTGCTCGACCGTGGCCCGGTCCCGCACCAGCGCCGGGTCGAAGACCACGAGGTCCGCGTCGGCGCCCACCTGGACGCGGCCCTTGCGGCGCATCGCAGGCGCGCGCGATTCGAGCGTCTGCGCGGGGAGCAGCGACATCCGGCGGATCGCCTCCATCAGCGAGAGCGTGCCGCGCTCGCGGACGTACACCGCCAGCGTCCGCGAGAACGCGCCCGACGCCCGCGGGTGGTTGTTGTTGCCGGGGTTGAGGATCGCGTCGCTCCCGATCATCACGTACGGCGCGCGCAGGGCGAGCACGACCGCCGTGTCCGGGATCGCGTACGCCACCGCCAGCTTGCCCTGCGCCCGGTAGCGCCGGAAGCTCTCGGCCGTGAGCCGCTCGGTCGTGCCCGCGATCTGCAGGTCACCGTAGGAGATGCCGTAGCGCTGCTGCCATCCGGGGTCGAAGCGCGTCTTGTTGAGGTTGGTCGCCCAGTAGTCGTAGGGGTAGACGCAGGCCGTGACCGGGATCCCCGCGCGCCGCGCGCCGTCCAGCGAGTCGAGCGCCGCCTCCATGTCGTACGTCGCCGCGCTGGTGATGTGGTCCACGTGGACCGCCGCCCCCGTGCGCCGCGCCGCCTCGAGGATCTCGTGGATCCCCTCGGCGTCCGTTCCCGGCGGGATCGTGTCCGAGTACCGCGCGTGCACGAACACCGGCGCGCCGTGCGCCGCCGCCACGCGCGCCATCGCCAGGAACTCCTCGCCCGTCATGCCCGGCGTGTACTCCGGGCTCATCGCGACGCCGAGCGCGCCGTCGGCCAGGGCCCGCTCCGCCAGACCCACGAGCCGCTGCAGCTGTTCGGGTGTCGCCGCGCGGTAGCGGCCGATGCCGAGCCGCTCGCGGGCGTTGGGATTCGAGAACGCGCCGCCGTAGTTGACCGGCCAACGCGAGCGGCCCAGCGCGCGAAGCCACGCACCCACGTCGGCCGAGGCGCCGTGCATCGCGAGGTTGGTCGTGACGCCGTCGGCGAGCTTGCGCCAGATGCCGTACGGGTTCGGCGCGTACGACAGGACGTCGATGAACCCGGGCGCGACGACCTTCCCCTCGGCGTCGATCACCGTGCGGCCGGCGAGCGCCGTGTCGGCGATCGCGGCGATCGAGTCGCCGCGCACGCCGACCCACATCCCGCTCCGGTCGAGGCCGCTGGCGGGATCCATCACGCGCCCGTGCGCAATCACCAGGTCGAACGCCGGTGCCTGGCGCGCGCGCCCCGGCCCGTGTCGGACGGCCGGCGCGGCGGTCAGGAGCAGTAGGCACAAGTACGGAGAGCGGCGGATGTTCATGGGCGATAACTTATATCCCCTTATGACTCGCACCGGACTCGGCAGCGCCCTGAGGGGCCGGCGCATCGTCATCACGCGGCCCGCGGAGAAGGCGCAGGCCCTCGCCGAACGGCTGCGCTCCCTGGGCGCGATCCCGATCGTCTTCCCCACGATCCGCATCACCCCGGCCGACCCGGCGCCGCTGGTGGCCGCCGCGCGCGAGCTCGCGACGTTCGACTGGATCGTGTTCACGTCCGCCAACGGCGTCGAGGCGTTCTTCGCGCGGCTGCCCGAGGCGGGCAAGGACGCGCGCGACGTCGGCCGGCGCAAGGTGGCGGCGATCGGGCCGGTCACCGCCGCCGCGCTGCGCGAGCGCGGCGTCGAGCCGGCGCTGGTGCCCGGCGAATATGTGGCCGAGGCCGTGCTCGCCGCGATGGGCGAGGTGCGCGGCCTCAGGGTGCTGCTGCCGCGCGCGGACCTCGCGCGCGAGGCGCTGGCCGCCGGGCTCGCCGCGCGCGGCGCCGCCGTCACCGAGGTGGCGGCCTACCGCACGGTGGGCGCGGACGGCCCGATCCCGGACCTCGCGCACGCCGACGCGGTGACGTTCACCAGCTCCTCCACGGTGCGCCACTTCCTGGGCGCCGGGGCGGCGCCGGGCTCGGCGAAGGTGGTGTGCATCGGACCCGTCACGGCCGCGACGGCGCGTGAGCTGGGGCTGGTGGTGGCGGCCGTCGCGAGCGAGTACACCGAGGACGGCCTGATCCAGGCCCTCGAAGGAGCGTTGAGCGCGTGAGCCCGTTCCCCGTCACCCGGATGCGGCGGCTGCGCCGGACCCCGGCGCTGCGCGCGCTGGTGCGCGAGACGTCGCTGGCGGCGTCCGACTTCATCTACCCGCTGTTCGTCACCGGCGAGAAGAACAAGCGCAAGGAGATCTCCAGCATGCCGGGCGTCGCCCAGCTCTCGGTGGACGGCGTGCTGGAGCTGGAGATCGCGTCGGTGGCCGCGCTCGGCATCCGGGCGGTGCTGCTGTTCGGCATTCCGGCCTCGAAGGACGCCGGTGCGACGCAGAGCTACGCCGACGACGCGCCGGTCCAGAAGGCCGTCGCCCTCATCAAGAAGGCGGCGCCCGACCTGGTGGTGATGACCGACGTGTGCCTGTGCGAGTACACCGACCACGGGCACTGCGGCATCATCAAGGGCGGCGCGGTGGACAACGACGCGACGCTCGGGATCCTGGGCAGGGTCGTCCAGAGCCACGCCGCGGCCGGCGCGGACGTGGTGGCGCCGAGCGGGATGATGGACGGCATGGTGGGCGCGATCCGCACCGCCCTCGACGGCGCCGGCTTCGCCGAGACGGCGATCTTGAGCTACGCGGTGAAGTACGCGAGCGCCTTCTACGGTCCCTTCCGCGAGGCGGCGGAGAGCCCGCCGAGCTTCGGCGACCGCAAGAGCCACCAGATGGACCCGGGCAACGTGCGCGAGGCGCTGCGCGAGTGCGCGCTCGACGTGGCGGAGGGCGCGGACGCGCTGATGGTGAAGCCGGGCCTGCCCTACCTCGACGTGCTGCGCGCGGTGCGCGACCGGTTCGACCTCCCGCTCGCCTCCTACAACGTGAGCGGCGAGTTCGCGATGCTGAAGGCCGCGGCCCGGAACGGCTGGATCGAGGAGCGGAAGGCGGTGCTGGAGCTGCTGCACGCGTTCCGCCGCGCCGGCGCCGACCTGATCCTCACCTACCACGCCAAGGACGCCGCGGCGTGGCTCCGGGAGACGCCCGCCGATGCGTGAGTCGCCGTTCCTGGCCGCGTGCCGGCGCCAGCCGGCGGACCGCACGCCCGTCTGGTTCATGCGCCAGGCCGGCCGCTACATGCCCGAGTACCGGGCCGCGCGGGCGCGGCGGTCCATCCTCGCGATCTGCCACCGCCCCAAGCTCGTGGCGCAGATCACGCTCCAGCCGGTCGAGCGGCTCGGCGTGGACGCCGCGATCGTGTTCGCCGACATCCTGCTGCCGTGTGAGCCCCTGGGCCTCGGGCTCTCCTACGCGGAGACCACCGGCCCCAAGATCTGGCACCCGATCCGCAAGCCCGCCGACGTGGACAAGCTCAAGAAGGTCGACCCGGCCGCGGACCTCGCCTACGCGATCGAGGGCGTGCGGCAGACCAAGGCGTCGCTGGTCGCGAAGTTCCCGGGCACGCCCCTGATCGGGTTCGCCGGCGCCCCGTTCACGCTCGCGAGCTACGCGATCGAGGGCGCCACGTCGCGCCACTTCACCGCCACCAAGCAGTTCATGTACGAGCACCCCGGCGCCTGGCACGAGCTGATGGACCGGCTCGCGGCCATGGTCGGCGCGTTTCTCGCCGAGCAGGCGGCCGCCGGCGCCGACGCCCTGCAGCTGTTCGACTCCTGGGTCGGCTGCCTGTCGGTCATGGACTACCGCGAGTACGTCCTGCCGCACACCAAGCGCGCCATCGAGCTCGCGGCCACGGCCGGCGTCCCCATCATCCACTTCGGCACCGACACCGCGACGCTGCTCGAGGCCATGGCGGAGGCGGGCGGCGACGTGATCGGCGTGGACTGGCGCATCCCGCTGGACGTGGCGTGGAAGCGCATCGGCGACCGCGCGATCCAGGGCAACCTCGACCCCGCCGCGCTCCACGCGCCGATGCCGGAGCTGGAGCGGCGGGTGAAGGACGTCCTCCGACGCGCCGCGGGGAAACCGGGCCACATCTTCAACCTCGGCCACGGCATCCAGCCCGGCACGCCGGTCAAGAACGTCAAGGCGGTGGTGGACCTGGTGCACGCCGGCCGGTGAGCACCTCCCGGTCCGACGCCGCGTTCCGCGCCGCCCAGGCGCTGCTCCCGGGCGGCGTGGACAGCCCGGTGCGCGCGTTCCGCAGCGTGGGGGGCACACCGCGCTTCATCGCGCGCGGCGAGGGCCCGTTCCTCGTGGACGTGGACGGCAACCGGCTGGTGGACTACGTGCTGGCGTGGGGACCGCTGGTTCTCGGCCACGCCCACCCCGCGGTGGTCCGCGCGGTCGGCGACGCCCTGCGGCGCGGCACCGCCTTCGGCGCGCCCACCGAGCTCGAGACCGAGCTGGCGCGACGGGTGGTGCGCGCCTTCCCCTCCATCGCGCTGGTGCGGTTCGTGAACTCGGGGACCGAGGCCACGATGAGCGCGCTGCGCGTGGCGCGTGCGTTCACCGGCCGCGCGAAGATCCTCAAGTTCGACGGCTGCTACCACGGCCACGCCGACTCCCTGCTGGTCAAGGCCGGGAGCGGCGTGGCGACGCTCGGGCTGCCGGACTCGCCGGGCGTCCCCGAGGGCAGTGCCAGGGACACGCTGGTCGCGCCCTACAACGACCTCGCCGCCGTCGAGCGGGCGTTCGGCGCGCACGGCGGCGAGATCGCCGCCGTGATCGTCGAGCCCGTCGCCGGCAACATGGGCGTCGTGCCGCCGGCCGAGGGGTTCCTGAAGGGTCTGCGCGACCTGACGGCCGCCGCCGGCGCGCTGCTGGTCTTCGACGAGGTGATGACGGGCTGGCGCGCCGGCCCGACCGGCGCCCAGGCGCTGGCCGGCGTCGCGCCCGACCTGACCTGCCTCGGCAAGGTGATCGGCGGAGGACTGCCCGTGGGCGCCTATGGCGGGCGCCGCGACGTGATGGAGCTGGTGGCGCCGGCGGGCCCGGTGTACCAGGCGGGCACGCTCGCCGGCAATCCCCTCGCGATGGCCGCCGGGATCGCCACGCTCGACCTGCTGGCCGAGCCCGGGGTCTGGGTGCGGGCGGAGCGGGCGGCGGAACGGGCGGCGGCGGCGCTGGCCGAGGCGGCGCGGCACGCCGGCGTCGCGCTCACCGTGCAGCGGGTGGGGACCATGTTCACGCCGTTCTTCACCGATCGCCCGGTGACCGACTACGAGGCCGCGCGGCGCGCCGACCGCGACCGGTACGCGGCGTTCTTCCACCGCGCGCTCGAGGCCGGCGTCTACTTCCCGCCGTCGCAGTTCGAGGCGGCGTTCACCTCCATCGTGCACGGCGAGGCGGAGGCCGAGCGGCTCGCCGCCGCTGCGGGCCAGGCGCTCGCCAAGAAGGGCGCGTGAGCGCCCCGCACGGCGTCACGGTGGGCAGCCGAGCCAGCGCGCTCGCCCTGCGCCAGGCGGCCACCGCGGTGGAGGCGCTGCGCCGCACCCACCCCGCCCTCGCGTGCCGGATCGAGGAGTTCACCACCCGGGGCGACCGCGATCTCGAGCGCCCGCTCCCCGCCATCGGAGGCAAGGGCGTCTTCACCGAGGAGCTCGAGGCGGCGCTGCTCGCGGGCCGCATCGACCTCGCGGTCCACAGCCTCAAGGACCTGCCGACGGCGGCGACCCCCGGCCTCGCGGTCGCGGCCGTCCTCGAGCGGGCCGACCCGCGCGACGTGCTCGTGTCGCGGAGCCGGCGCCCGCTCGCAGGGCTGCCGGCCGCGCCCGGCGTCGGCACGAGCAGCACCCGGCGCGCCGCCCAGATCGCGGCCCTGCGCCCCGACGTCCGCCTGCTCGAGCTGCGGGGCAACGTGCCGACGCGGGTCCGCAAGGCGCTCGACCCGTCCGGCCCCTACGACGCCATCGTGCTCGCCGCGGCGGGGCTCGAGCGGCTCGACCTCGGCGACCAGATCGCCGAGCGGTTCGCCCCCGAGCGCCTGCTGCCCGCCCCGGGCCAGGGCGCCATCGCGCTCGAGTGCCGGGCCGAGGGCCCGGTGCGCGATCTGGTGGCGGCGCTGAACCACGAGGCGACCTGGGCCGCCGTCACGGCCGAGCGCGCGTTCCTCGCGGGACTCGAGGGAGGCTGCGCCGCACCGGTCGCGGCCTTCGCCGCGCTCGAGGGGGGCGCGCTGGTGCTGCAGGGGCTGGTGGCCTCGGTGGACGGGCGCCGGGTGCTGCGGTTCCGCCGCGCCGGGGCGCCGGCGGACGCCGAGGCGCTGGGGCGCGGAATGGCGGACGAGGCGCTGGGCGCCGGTGCCGCGGAGCTGGTCGCGCCCTAGTTACTGGCCGTGCTTGGTCTCGACGACGATCGCCCCGCTGGCGGCGTCGATGCCGTACAGCTGGGTCGCGACCTCGCCGTCCAGGATGCGGATGACGTGGACGTCGGACGCCGGGATGTCGGTCAGGTACTGCAGGTCGCCCACCTTCGACCCGTCCACGATCACCAGCGGCGTCTCGTCGGCGTTCACGCTGCGCGGCTCCTGAATCCGGACGCCCGTCGGCCGGCCGGCGGCATCCTGCCCGAAGCGCAGCCGCGGCGCGCGCAGGCGCACGACGTCCCACGCGGTGCGCACGCTCATCCTCCCGATCTCCTCCTCGGTAATGACCGTGGCGCGGCCGGCCAGCGGCGCCGCCTGGCTGGTCGTCCCGGGGACTTGGTGGCAGGCAGCGCCGGCCAGCAACGCGGCGGTCGCGATGGGCGCCGCCCATCGGGCGGCCCGTCCCAGACTCGAGGTGTCATGGCTCATGCTCGCCATCCTTGCAGGCAGCGTGCCCGGGGTCAAGCGCCGCACTCCGGGAGGGGCTGAAATGGTGGGCCCGCGACGCGGGCGCCACACGCGATTTCTGTAGGGGTTTCCACCTAACGGACGGGTGTCCGACACGTAGTCAACGAGCCCCTCAGCGCATGTCCCAAAAAGCGGACACGTCCTCAATCTCCGACACTTGCGCTCGGCGAATCTAGGCGCAATTTCAGCAGCACATCCATTCCGTAGCACACCAAACCAGACGACGTCGGTCCGAATTGCGTTCGACGCGCGCTCTGCGGTCGCGCGTTCGGCCCCGGCTCGCCGCCATGGCTTCTCGTACCCCCGTGTGCGCGGGGGATTCGCCGTTTGCGGTTCCGTATCGCGGAGGTGTGACCCGTCTCAAGGAGGTCGGAATGAACGCAGGAAGCGTCTGGCGGCTCCGTGGAGCGATCCTCGGGGCCCTGCTCCTCGCGGTGGCCGGCACCGCGCAGGCGCAGCGCGGAGTGATCACCGGCACGGTGACGGATTCGGCGACACACGATCCGCTCGCCTCGGTGCAGGTGCGGGTCGCCGGCTCGTCCGTCGGAACGCTGACGGACGCGCAGGGCCACTACCGGCTGACCGGCGTGCCCGTGGGCACCGTGCGGTTGCGGGCGCGGACCATCGCGTACCGCCCCGCGGAGCAGCGGGTGCAGGTGGCGGAGGCCGGCGAGGCGCAGGCCGACTTCGCCCTCGTCCAGTCGGTCCTGGAGCTGGACGCGCTGGTGGTGTCGGCCAGCGGCCAGGAGGAGTCGGCGCGCCAGCAGCCCACGGCCGTGAGCCAGCTCGCGCTGCCGGCCACGGCGCCGCTGGTCAACATGACCGACGCGTTGAACTCGCGCGCGGCCGGACTCGAGGTGCTGCCGAGCAGCGGCACGGTCGGGTCGGGCACCGCCATCAGCATCCGCGGTCTCGGGTCGGTGTCGCTGAGCACGAACCCCGTGATCTACATCGACGGCGTCCGGGTGGACGCGACCGTGCTGTCGAGCACGATCGGGGTGGGCGGCCAGGTGCCGTCCCGCCTCAACGACATCGCGCCCGCCGAGATCGAGAACGTCGAGATCGTGAAGGGGCCGGCCGACGCGGCGCTGTACGGCACCGACGCCGCCAACGGCATCATCCGGATCACGACCAAGCGCGGCCACCAGGGTCCGGCGACCTGGCACGCGTACACCGAGCAGGGCGCGTACGACGGCTTCTCCGCCTGGCCGGACAACTACTTCGGGTTCGACACCACCAAGGCACAGAACTCGGCGCTGCGCTTCGGCTGCACCCTGGTACGGGTGTCGCTGGGGCAGTGTACCCAGACCGGCGGTCTGTTCCTGCGCAACCCGCTGGTGAGCAACTCGCCGTTCCGCACCGGCTCCAACGCCCTGTACGGCGCCAGCGTGTCCGGGGGCACCGACCGGATGACCTACTTCCTCGCCGGCGAGATCCAGAACCAGAACGGGACGCTGCCCAACAACGGGCAGGACCAGGTCAACCTCCGCGCCAACCTCACGGCGTCGGTGAGCTCGAACCTCGACCTGGCCGTGCAGACCGGCTACGTCTCGAGCCGGCTGCGCCTGCCGGACAACGACAACAACGCGCTGGGGTACCTGGGCAGCGGCCTGCTGGGCAAGGCCGACACGCTGATCGCCGGCCCGCCGGTCAAGGCGGACACGACCTTCGCGGGGTGGGGCTTCCTGCTGCCGTCGCAGATCCAGCTCATCAGCTCGCTGCAGTCCATCGACCGGTTCACGTCGAGCGCGACGGCGAACTTCCATCCGCTGTCGTGGCTGACGTTCCACGGGATCGCGGGCGTGGACTACAGCACGCGCTTCGATACCCGCACGTTCGAGCCGAACCAGGTGCCGTTCAACCTCGGCACCATCCAGGGCAGCCGCGCGGCCAACCCGGTCCAGACCTGGGACCTGAACGACAAGTTGAGCGGCGTCGCGAGCTTCTCGCTGACGCCGGACGTCACGTCGCAGACGACGCTGGGCGTGGACTTCTTCCACTCCAAGGTCGAGACCATCAACGCCAGCGGCTCGCAGCTGGCCGCGGGCACCAGCTCGCTCGCCGGCATCGTGGTTCCCGCCGTGAACGAGACGCTGGTCGAGGTCCGCACCTTCGGCGTCTACGGCGAGGAGCAGGTCGGCTGGCGCAACCGCGTCTACCTGACGGCCGCGCTGCGCCGGGACGACAACTCGGCGTTCGGCCAGAACTTCAAATCGGTGGTCTACCCCAAGTTCGGCGCGTCGTGGGTGATCTCGGACGAGCCGTTCTTCCCCAGGAGCGTCCTGGTCTCGTCGCTGCGCCTGCGCGCCGCGTACGGCGTGGTCGGCCTCGCGCCGGGGCCCAACGACGCGCAGAACTACTACAACCCGGTCCCGGCCGTGGACGCGACCGGCAACCAGGCCGCCTTCACGGTGGGCAACCTCGGCAACGTCAACCTGAAGCCCGAGCGTGACGCCGAAGCCGACGTCGGCTTCGACCTCGGCCTGCTGCGCGACCGGCTGAACCTCACGGCCACCTACTACCAGAAGAAGTCGAGCGACGCGCTGGTGAGCCGGATTCTGGCACCGTCGCTGGGCGCCTCGACGTCGCAGTTCTACAACCTCGGCCAGATCAGCAACAAGGGCCTGGAGCTGGACCTCACCGGGCACATCCTGGCCACGCACGACATCACGGTGGACTTCGGCGCCTCCTACTGGAGCAACGCCAACAAGATCCTCGACCTCGGCGGCGTGCCGCCGATCTCGTTCCTGCCGCAGATGAACCGGGTGGGCTACCCGGTGGGCGGGTACTTCACCCAGAAGATCCTGTCCTACACGGACTCGGCCGGCATCGTCCGTCCGCAGGACGTGAGGCTGGACACGGCCCTCACGTACAGCGGCAGCCCGTACCCGACGCACGGGTGGGGGCTGACGCCGACCGTGACCCTGTTCAACCGCGTGCAGGTCTCGGCGACCTTCGACCACCGCGGGGGGAACTTCCTCTACAACCTCACGGCGGAGTTCCGCTGCCGGGTGAACGTCTGCCCGGAGGCGAACGACCCGAAGACGCCGCTGGCGACGCAGGCGAACATGATTTCCGACGTCTACTACGGCCAGCCGAACGGCTACATCCAGGACGCGTCGTTCACCAAGCTCCGGGAGCTGTCCATCACGGTCTTCGCGCCGCAGAGCTGGGCGCGGATGGTCAACGCCGGCGGCTTCTCGATCACCCTGGCGGGCCGCAACCTCAAGACCTGGACCAAGTACGGCGGGGCCGACCCGGAGGTGAGCCAGGTCGCCCAGGGCACCACGATCCGCGACTTCCTGACGCTGCCGCCCAATCGTTATTGGAGCGTGCGCTTCGACTTGACCTACTGAGGCGAGGACCACACGACCATGAAATACACATCGCATGGCCGGCGCTGGCCGCGCCGGACGTCGCGCCGGAGCTTCCGCTCCGTCGCCCTGGCCGCGGCGTGCTTCCTGGGCGCCGCCGCCTGCCAGCAGGAAGTGACGAACCCGTCCATCATCACGCCGGGCACCCTCAACACGCCCTCGGCGCTTCCGACCATCCGGGACGCCGCGCTCGGCGACTTCGCCCTCGCGTACGGCGGCTCCGGCGCCGACGGCTCGCAGGGCATCGAGGGCGCCGTCATGTACAGCGGCCTGCTGGCCGACGAGTTCATCAACTCGGAGACCTTCCCCACCCGCATCGAGGTGGACCGCCGGTCCATCCAGGTGACCAACGCGGACGTCACGCTGTGGTTCCGGAACCTGATGCGGGCGCGGGCCAGCACGGAATTCGCCGCGCGGGAGTACCGGGCGCTCGCCCCGGACACCACCGCCCAGTCCGGGCTGTCCGAGGTGCTGTCGCTGTCGGGGTACACGTACCTCTTCATGGCGGAGAACTACTGCTCCGGCGTGCCGATCAGCACCATCGCGCCGGACGGCTCCCTGAACTTCGGGGCCGCGCTCACCACGAAGAACCTGTACGACTCGGCGGCCGCGCGCTTCACCCAGGCGCTGAACGCGGCCAACGCGCTGAACGCCACCGTGTCCGCGGCGTCGAAGACCCTGGACATCCAGCTCGCCACGGTGGGCCTGGGCCGCACCATCATGGACAGCGCGAGCACCCGGGCGGGCTTCGCCGCCGCCGCCGCGCTGGTCGCCGTGGTGCCGACCAACTTCATCTACAGGGAGTACCACTCCAACAACAACACGCGGGAGTGGAACGGCATCTATACCGCGATGGTCTTCGCCAAGCGCTACGCCGTGACGGACCTCGAGGGAACGAATCCCTTCAACGCGCCGCACTTCGTGACGGCGCCGGATCCCCGGCTGCCGGTCAACCACACCGGCAACGGCTTCGACGGCTCCACGCCGCAGTGGAACAACGGGCGGTTCACGCAGAACACCGACCCGATCCCCCTCGCCACCGGCGCCGAGGCCCGCCTCATCGAAGCCGAGGCGGCCCTGGCGACGGGCGACACGGCGACCATGCTGACGCGGCTCAACGCCCTGCGCGCCGCTCCGCCGTCGTATTTCGCGCCCACCGGCGGCGCCATCCCGGCGATGGCGGCGCTGACGACCACCGGCCTCGACACGGCCGGCGTCCAGAACCTGCTGTTCTCCGAACGGGAGGTCTGGCTGTACAGCTCGGCGCACCGGCTGGGCGACCTGCGCCGGCTGGCGAAGAGCCCCGGGCCCTACCAGCGGGCGCCCGAGTCCGTGTTCCCGCACGGGGCCTACTTCAAGGGCGGCGTCTACGGCACGGACTACAACTTCCCGGTGCCGTTCGACGAGACGAACAACCCGAACTTCGCGCAGTGCATCAACCGGAATCCGTGACGCGGTAGGTCCCGCCGGAAACAAGCGAGAGGAGCCCGCCCGGGCTCCTCTCGTGTTTTCCGGCACCGCCCCGCGTGCGGGGCGCGCTAGGTGGTCCCGTTCTTCGTCTCCACGACGATCGCGCCCCCGCCCGCACGCGTCCCGTACTCGGTCGTCGCCGCCAGGCCGGTCAGGATGCGGATGATGCTCACCTGCTCGCACGGGATGTACTGCAGGGCACTGATGTCGGAGATGTGGACGCCGTCCACGATCAGCATCGGGGTGTCGTCGAGGTAGAGACTGGACCGCCCGCGGCGCTGGATCCGCAGCGGCTCCCCCGCGGCGTCCTGCGTGTAGTTGAGCTCGGGCGCACCGCGCTTCACGGCCTCCCACGCCGTCCGGGCGCCGAGATTGGCGATCCGGGCCGAATCGATGACGATCACGTCGCCGGCCCTTGGCTCCTCGGCCGCGGTCCTGGCGAGCGGATGGCAGTCCGGCAGCCCGACGGCGCACAGCGCGGCGAGCAGGAGGGTGCGCATTCCGGCGGCCGGCGCCGCCCCGGCAATGGGATGTTGCATCGGGAGCCTCTTCGTAGGATACCCCCGACAGGACGGACGGCGCCACGGAGCGGTTTCGCGAGGGGCCCGCCGGCCGTGCGGACTGCCGGCCCCCGGGCCGCGTGGCTGCCTCGCTAGGCTCCTTCGAGGCCGCCGAGCAGCGCCCGCGCCGCCGCCTGCGAGTTGATCACGCAGTCGTTCAACGAGATGCCGCGGTAGCCGTTCCCGGCCAGCACGAGACCCGGCAGGGTCGCCAGCGCCGCCTGGATGCGGGCCAGGCGCTCGCCGTGGCCGACCGTGTACTGCGGGATGGCCCGGGCGTGCCGGACCACGCGCACCAGCTCCGGCGCGCCCCCCCTCCGGATGCCCATGGTGCGGCTCAGCTCGTCCAGCACCAGCGCCACGAGCCGGTCGTCGGGCACGTCCAGCACCGCGCGGTCGCTTCCCCCGAGCAGGACCCGCAGCAACGCCTTCCCCGGCGGCGCGCGGTGCGCGAACGTCGCCGACGACCACAGGCACCCCAGCATCCGGAGCGGCTCGGTCGGCGGGACCAGGAAGCCGAAGCCGTCGAGCGGCCGACCGAGATCCGCCTCGGCGAAGCCGAGGGCCACCACCACGGCCGGGGCCGCCGGGATCTCGGCGAGCGCGGCCGCGAGCGCAGGGCTCGCCTCGGCCACGAGCGACGCGGCGCTCCACGGCTCCGTCGCGATCGCGACCGCGTCGGCGTGCTCGCTCGTGCCGTCGGCGAACTCCACCCTCCACGACCCGCCCCCGCCCCCGCCCCCGCGTCGCACCGCCGCCGCCGGCCGGCCCGGCGCATAGCGCTGGCCGAGCGAGGCGGCCAGCGCGCCGCCCAGCTCGCTCATGCCGCCGACGAACGACGTGAGCCGGCCACCCGGGCCCGCCGGCCCGCCGCCGTTCTGGTGGTGGCGCCGCCGTGCCAGCAGGGCGCGCACCAGGCTCCCGTGCTCGCGCTCGAGCGCGGCCAGCCGCGGAAACGACGACGGCATGCTGAGCGCCTCCGCGTCGCCCGCGTAGACGCCGCGCACCATCGCGCCCACGAGCGTCGCGGCCGCCTCCCGCCCGAGCCGCCGGCGGGCGAAGGCCGCGACCGACTCGTCGCCGTTGCGACCGGCCGCGCGGAACGGCTCGCCCAGCACGGCCAGCCGGCCGGGCACGGACAGCAGGCCGCTGGCGAGGAACGCCGCGGGGTTGGTGGGCACGGGGCGCAGCGCGCCGCGGGCGTACAGGTAGCGCCGTGCCGCGCGGGCGGAGGCCGGCAGCAGGCGGTCGCCCAGCCCGAGGTCACGGGCGAGCGCCAGCGTCGCGGGCGCGCTGTCGAGGAACCCTTCCGGCCCGTGCTCCACCAGGTAGCCCGCGCACGACTCCGTCCACGCCTTGCCGCCCGGACGCCCGCGGGCCTCGACCACCGTCACGTCCGCGCCGTGCGCCGCCAGCTCGCGCCCGAGCACCAGGCCCGACGGCCCGCCGCCCACCACGACGATGCGCTTCAGCGCTCCGCCCCCGCCGGTGCGCCGGCGTCCCGCCCCCGCATCACAGCGCCGCCGCGACGACGTCGGTCAGGGCGTCGAGGAACCGCGGGTCGAGGTTCAGCGACTCGACGCGGCGGAAGTCCGCCACGCCGGCAGCGCGCGCCACCTCGGCGAACTCGATGTCGATCTCGCTCAGCGTCTCGATGTGATCGGAGACGAAGGCGATCGGGGCGATGAGCACCTCGCGCTGGCCCGCGGCGCCGAGCTCGCGGATGACGTCCTCGGTCTGCGGCCCCAGCCAGCGCACCGGACCCGTCTGGCTCTGGTAGGCCAGCCGGCACCGCGGCCGGGGCTGCCGGAGACGCTCGACGACGCCGCGGAACGTCCGCTCGATCTCGGACGGGTACGGGTCGCCCTCGTCCACGAAGCTCATCGGCAGGCTGTGCGCGCTCATGAGCACCAGCACCCGCTCGCGCCGCTCCTCCGGCCAGGCGCGGAGCCCCTCCTCGACGTGCGCCGCCAGCACGTCCAGGTAGCTCGGCTGCGCCCACCAGCGGTCCACGACGGTGAGGTCGAAGGCGCCGTCGAGGCCGGTGCGCTGCGCCGCGCGGCGCAGGTCCCTGAGGCTCGAGCCGGTCGTCGCCTCCGAGTACTGCGGGTACAGCGTCAGCACCACGGCCCGCCGCACGCCGTCGGCGCGCATCGCGCGCAGCGCGTCGTCGGCGGTGGGCGGGGCGTAGCGGAAAGCGATGTACGGCTTCACCGGCCCGAGGTCCGGGCGGCGGCGCTCCAGGCGCCGCGCCACGCCCTCGCCCTGCCCCGTCGTGAACCGCAGGATCGGCGAGCCGCCGCCGATGGCCGCGTAGTTCGCCTTCACCTTCGGCAGCCGGGCGCGCACGATCATGTGCGCGATCAGCTTCTGCCCCAGCGCACCGCCGGGCAGCCGGATGATCTCGCGATCGGCGAACAGGGCGTCCAGGAACGGGCGCACGGCGTCCAGGTCGGCCGGGCCCCCGAGGTTCAGGAGCACCAGGCCGGTCGCAGGCGACGCCGTCATATCGTGCGGCTGAAGCGCGGCCTGGAAGCCTGCTGGCTCGCGGGGAGGTAGCGGTCGAAGCACATGGCGAGGTTGCGGACGAACAGCTGGCCGAGCGGCGTCACGCGGATGCCGGCGCCGTCCACCTCCGCCAGCCCTTCGGCGGCGAGCGCCCGCAGCTGCCGCAGCTCCGGCGCGAAGTAGCGGGGGAAGTCGAGCCGGTGGCGGCGCTCGATCGCCGCCCGGTCCACGGTGAAGCCGCACATCAGCGACTGGATCACGTCCGCGCGCGCCCGGTCGTCCGCCGAGAGCGCGTAGCCCCGCTCGACCGGGAACAGCCCGGCCTCGAGGTCCGCGTAGTAGTCCGACAGCTTCTTGTGGTTCTGCACGTACGCGCCCTGCACCAGGCCGATGGCCGAGACCCCGAAGGCGATCTGGTCGGCGGCCTCCTGCACCGTGTAGCCCATGAAGTTGCGCTGCAGCCGCCCCGCGTCGAGCGCCGCGGCCAGCTCGTCGTCGGGCCGGGCGAAGTGGTCCATCCCGATCGCGCGGTAGCCCGCCGCCAGCAGCCGTTCCCGCGCCTCGAGGATCAGCGCGATCTTGGTGTCCCGGTCCGGCAGGATGTCCGTCTCCAGCTTGCGCTGGTTGCCCTTGAGCCAGGGCACGAAGGCGAACGAGTAGATCGCGAGCCGGTCGGGCGCCAGCGCGATGACCTCGTCGAGCGTGTCCGAGAACGACGCGAGCGTCTGGTGCGGCAGGCCGTAGATCAGGTCGATGTTGATGCCGCGGAATCCCAGCTTCCGGGCGCCGTCGACCGTCGCCGCCGTCACCGCCAGCGGCTGCACCCGGCCGATCGCCTCCTGCACCTGGTCGTCGAGGTCCTGCACCCCGAGCGAGAGGCGGTTGAACCCCCGCGAGCGCAGCGCCGCCAGCTGCTCGAGGGTGGTGACGCGCGGGTCCACCTCGATCGCGATCTCCGCGCCGGGCTCGAAGGTGAAGAACCTCTCGAACTGGTCGAGCAGCGCGTGGATCTCCGGCACGCTCAGGTAGGTCGGCGTCCCGCCGCCCCAGTGGTACTGCGCCACCCGCCGCCGGCGCGGCAGCGCGGAGGCCACCAGCTCGATCTCCCGGAACAGGTGCGCGAGGTAGGGCTCCGTCACCCGCGTGCCGAGCGGCGAGGCGATCACGTGGCAGGCGCAGAACCGGCAGCGCTCGGCGCAGAAGGGAATGTGCGTGTAGACCGAGAGCGGCTCGCCGGCCCGGGCGTCGGCCAGCGCCAGGCGCCGGCCGTAGTCCGCGGGCGTGAACGACCCGTTGAACTCGATCGCCGTGGGATACGACGTGTAGCGGGGGCCCGGCCTGTCGTACTGCGCGACCTGCTCCGGCGTCACGCGGGGCGCCGTCGCCGTCATCGCGTGGCCGGCTCCCGCGGGGTCTCGAGCGGCAGGTCCGCGACGCGGCCCGCCGGCTCGAGCGAGGCGCCGATCGCCTCCAGGAAGGTCTGGGCGGGCGCCACGCCGTGCGCGGCGGCCATCTTCCGCATGCCGATCACCGGCAGGTGCGC
This sequence comes from Gemmatimonadales bacterium, assembly GCA_035623755.1. Classification (GTDB taxonomy): domain Bacteria; phylum Gemmatimonadota; class Gemmatimonadetes; order Gemmatimonadales; family JACORV01; genus Fen-1245. The sequence continues at coordinate 5,975 of DASPSV010000169.1, read as the reverse complement.
GAGGCGGTCCACCAGCGAGGCGGCCCACCGCTCGATGCGCTCCCGCTCGTCCTCGTTCCAGCGCCCTTCCTCGGAGCTGAACAGCCGGTCGAGCCCCTCGTCCAGCGTGCGGCGGGCGCGGCTGCGCCAGGCGGCCAGCACCGGGCCCAGGGTGCGCTCCAGCATCGCGCTCCGGAACTCGTCCATCTCCTCGTCGAGCACGGCCGCGGCGGCCGCGAGCTCGCGCTCGAGCCGGCGGCGATTCTCCTCGCCGCGCGCCTTGAGGTCGTCCATCCCGTAGACCCGGAAGCCGAGCGCGCGCGCCGAGGCCGCGTCGACGTTGGCGGGCACGCCGAGGTCGAGCACGACCGGCGGCGTTCCGCCCGACGCCGCCGCCACGCGCTCGAGCTCCGCGCGGCCGAACAGGGGCTCGCGCACGGACACCGCGCTCACCAGGGCCGCGAGGCGCGGCGGCGAGGCGAGCAGATCGGCGAGCGCCACCGGCCGGCCGCCCGACTTCACCGCCAGCGCCTCGGCACGCGCCCAGGTCCGGTTGGCGATCAGGAGGTCGAGGCCCGGCCGCTTGCCGAGCCGCTCGGCCGCGTCGCGCGCCATCTCGCCCGCGCCCACCACGGCGACCGCGGCGCCTTCCGGCAGCTCGCCCGCCGCCTCGAGCGCGAGCGACATCATCGACACCGGCCGCGCCGTGAGCGCCGTCTCCCGGCGCACCCGCTTCGCCGCGCGCAGCGCGGCCTCGACCAGGAGGTGCAGCCGCGCGCCCACCAGGCCCAGCTCGGTGGCCCGGCGGTATGCCTCGCGCACCTGACCCACGACCTGCGTCTCGCCGGGGTTCATCGAGTCGAGCGACGCCGCGACGTCGAACACGTGGCGCGCCGCCGCCTCGGCGGTCAGCCGGAAGGTCGTGCCCGGCTCGAGGCCGAGAAGCTCCTCCAGCCGCGCGAGACCGGTCGAGACGTCCGTCCCCGCCGGGGCGACGGCGATCCACTCCACGCGGTTGCAGGTGGCGAGGAACAGCGATTCCGCGAACCCGCACTCCTCGTGCATCTTTCGAATCGACTCGGCCGTAGGCGTGCGCGCGGCCGCCCGGGCGATGGCGCCCTGGTCCGCCGTGCGGTACGATAGGCCGAGCAATCCGAGTTGTTGCATCGCGATTCCGAATCTCGGACCTATGCATCGGCTATGCCATTCGGACAATTCGGGTCGGGATATCCGTACAACTACGTAAAGCGGGGTGCAACCATGACTTGTCGGGCCGCCGTGACCGCGATCGGGCTGCTGCTGGCGGGCTCCGGGCTGCAAGCCCAAGTCGCTGACACTTCGCCATTTCGACAGCTGAGCCTTCCGACGCCGAACGCGTACCGCTCTGCGAGCGGCGCGCCGGGCCACGCCTACTGGCAGAACCGTGCCGATTACGCACTTGAGGCGGTATTGGACACGGCGAAGCAGGAGATTCGGGGCACGGGGCGCCTGACCTACCAGAACAACTCGCCCGACTCCCTGCGCTTCCTGTGGCTGCAGCTGGACCAGAACATCTTCGCCAGGAACAGCATCAACGCACTGACCGCGCCGCCGCCGCTGGTGTTCGCCGGGACCCCATTCGACATGGCGAACCGCGGGTTCGAGGGCGGGCTGGTGCTGACGCGCCTGGACGCGAACGGGAAGCCGCTGCCGCATTACATCTGGGACACGATGATGCGGGTGGACCTCCCGCAGCCGCTGGGGCCGGGCCAGTCCATCGCCCTCGACATGGCGTGGAGCTTCCCGGTTCCCGTCAACGGTGCGGCGCGGATGGGGCGCGACGGGTCGCTCTACGAGATCGCACAGTGGTACCCGCGCATGGCGGTCTACGACGACGTGCACGGCTGGAACACCCTGCCCTACATCGGCGCCGGCGAGTTCTACCTCGAGTACGGCGACTTCGACGTGCGCCTGACCGTGCCCGGCGGCTTCCTCGTCGCCTGCACCGGCACGCTGGAGAACCCCGACGAGGTGCTCACTTCGGCCGAGCGCGACCGGCTCGCGCGGGCGCGGGCCGACACGCAGCCGGTGCAGGTCGTGACGGAGCCGGAGGCGGGCCACGAGAACCTCACCCGCCCGGCGGGCACCGGGACCTTCGCCTGGCACTTCCGCGCGGGCAACGTGCGCGACGTGGCCTGGGCGGCGGCGCCCAACTTCCGCTGGGACGCGGTGACCTGGAACGGGATCCTGATCCAGACGTTCTACCGCCCGACCGCGGCGCTGTGGGCGGCGGAGGGCGTCGTGATGGCGAAGCACGCCATCGCGTACAACTCGAACCTGTGGGCGATGTACCCGTACCCGCAGGCCACGACGGTCGAAGGCCCGATCGACGGGATGGAATACCCGATGATCACCTTCGTGCCGGCCGAGCACAGCCGCGAGGGGCTGTACTGGGTGCTGATGCACGAGTTCGGGCACGAGTGGTTCCCGATGACGGTGGGCAGCGACGAGCGCCGCTACCCGTGGATGGACGAGGGCTTCAACACCTTCATCGACCTGTACAACGCCGAGGACTACTTCCGGGGCACGGCGTACGGCGACAGCGTGGCCGACATGCCGCTGCACGCGTACGCGGCCAACGCGCGCCCCGGCGACGAGCAGCCGCTGATCGACGCGCCCGTCGAGGTCCGGGACCTCTACTGGACGGCCTACCAGAAGCCGGCGCTGATGCTGCGCCTGCTGCGGGAGGACGTGCTGGGGCGGGAGGCGTTCGACGCCGCGTTCCGCGAGTACATCCGTCGCTGGGCGTTCCGGCATCCGCAGCCCGCCGACTTCTTCCGCACCATCGAGAACGTGAGCGGCCGCAACCTCGACTGGTACTGGCGCGACTGGGTGTTCACGACGGCGCGGCTGGACCAGGCGGTGGACTCGGTGACGGGGCCGGCGACCCGCTCGGCGCCGGCGAGGGCCGGCGGCCGCGGGTCGAACATGCGGGGCCAGGCCCCGGTGGCGCCGCCGCCGGGTCCCGGCTGGCGCGTCTTCATCAGCAACCGCCGGGAGATGGTGATGCCGGCCGAGCTGAAGCTGACCTACGACGACGGCTCGAGCGAGGTGGTGCATCTGCCGGTGGAGGTGTGGAATCTGGGGTCGCGGTTCGCCTACACCGTGCCCAGCTCCACGAAGCGCGTGGTGAAAGCCGAGCTGGACCCGGACCACCTGCTGCCCGACGTGGAGCGGGGGAACAACGTGTGGCCGAGGAGATGAGGCTGGGTGTGATAATGCAGGGTGTAGGGTGATAGGGTGTAGGGGGTGCGTCTCACACCCTACACCCTACACCCGCCTCACCACACCCTCTTCAGTTCGGCACCACCGGCAGCGTGATGTACGACGCGTGCTCCCGGTCGTGGAACACCGCGTTCCTCGCCACCCGGCCCGTCGTCGTCTGCCCGAGGGCCTCGCCGGTGTTCGGATTGGGATCGTACTTCGGGAACGCCGTTGATGCGATCTCCACCCGGATGCGGTGCCCCGGCCGGAACGTCTGGCAGGTGTTCCACACGTCCACGTCGTAGGCGTAGATCCGTCCGGGCTCGATGAGCGAGGGCCGATCCATCCCCTCGCGGAAGCGGGCCCGCACCATCCCGTCGATCAGGCGCTGCACGTACCCATCGGGCCACACGTCGAGCAGCTTCACCATGAAGTCGGTGTCGCGCGCGTCGGACGAGGCGAACAGCCGCGCCTTCACCGGGCCGCACACCTCGAGGTCCGCGGCCAGGGTGTCGCTGGTGAAGACCAGCACGTCGTTGCGCTGCTCGACCTGGCGGTAGTCGTCCGGCCCCCCGATCTGGGCGAACGAGGGCTCGGTGACGAACGGGACCGGGTTCGCCGGGTCGTCGGTGTAGGCGTCGGGCGGCTCGCGTGATGGCGCCGCCGTCGAGAGCGTCCCGTCCCCGGCGCCGGTGGCCGCGCGGCCGCCGCTGTGCAGGTAGTACCGGCTCCACTGGGTGCGCGCCATCGGCCACGCGTTCTCGCTCACCCAGGCGTTGGTGCCCATCACGAAGATCCGGACCGGCGGCTCCTGCATCACGCCGTTGTCCATGCCCTTGAGCCAGTAGTCGAACCACCGCAGCTGGACGGCCGTGAGGTCGATCTGGCCGGTGGGCCCGAAGTCCACCGCGCCGAGCTTCGAGGTGGAGTTGATGGCGTGCGGCCACGGGCCCATCAGCAGGTGCTGGCTCGCGCGCACGGCCGCCGGCCCGTGCGTCGTCATGCCGGCGTAGTTGAGCGGCGTGCCCACCTGCTCGTCGTCGTACCAGCCCGAGATGTGGAGCACAGGCACCTGGACGCGGTCGTACTTGTTCTGGTAACGCAGCGGCTCCCACCACTCGCTCAGCTGCGCGTGCCGGATCTCCTCGCGCCAGATCGGGTTCGGCCGCCCGGCCGCGGAGTCCATCGTCAGCATCGGGAGGTGGCGCTGCACGGCCGACCAGTCCACCGCGTCCATGTTCTGGAGCAGGTGCCCGGCCGTGAAGTGGTACCAGCTGATGTCCATCGGCAGCGGCAGGCCGGTGGGCCACTCCACGAACGGGTCGGACGGCGTCACCATCGCGATCATCGCGGCGAGGTGCGGGGGCTCCTCGACCGCGGTGAGCCACTGGATGCGCCCGTTGTACGAGCCGCCGATCGTGCCGATCTTGCCGGTGGACCAGGGCTGCGCGGCGCACCACTCGATGGCGTCGAAGCCGTCCCGGCCGTCGTTGCGGTAGGGCACCCATTCGCCGTCCGAATCGCCCCGGCCGCGCACGTCCATCGCCACGAACACGTAGCCGCGGGAGGCCCAGTCCCGCCCGGCGCGGAGCGCGCCGGTCTTGGTGTACGGCGTGCGCGAGAGCACGACGGGGAAGCGCCCGGCGGTGTCGGGCCGGTACACGTCGGCCGACAGCTCGACGCCGTCGCGCATCTTCACGCGCTGGTTGAAGTCGATCCACACCCGGTAGACCGGCTGCGACACCGGGGGTGTGGGCGCTCCCGCACCCGCGGCCGGTTGCTGCGCCGCGAGGGCCGCGGGGGCCGCCAGCCACGCCAGGAGCCACGACCACCTGTTCGCCATCGGTTCGCTCCTCCTCGCCTCGGTGAGACCGCACGCCGCCATCTTCAGCGCCCACATGACATTACGCCTCCGGCGCCACGACCGGCAACCGCAAACGGGATCGTGACCTGCGTCATTTGCGGGGAGTGCGAATTGGGCGCACATTGGTGACCGTCACCACTCAACACAAGACAGACCCCTGACGGCATCCGGCGGTAGGACTCCGACGGCGCCGGTCGCGCTCGGCGCTGCACGATTCGTCGCGCTCATCGGCGCGATGGTGGCCGTGGGCTGCACGGGCGATGCGTCCGCGCCCGGCGGTCCCCGGCCGGCCGCGTTCGCCATCGCGCCGAGCTTCCCCGGGCGCGCGGCGGCGGTGTCGTTCAACCGGGTCCGCATCACGCTGACCCGCGGCGCCGTGGTCGCGCTCGACACCACCATCGGCTTCCCCGCGGGCGCCGACAGCCTGGCCGCGCGGCTCACCGCCGAGATCTTCGGCGTTTCGGAGACGCTCACGCTCAACCTCGCGATGATCGACGCGGCCAACGACACGGTGTACCGCGGGGGGCCGGTGCCGGTCACGCTGACGGCGACGACGAGCCAGCCGGTCGCCCTGCCGATCGTGCTCCGCTACGTGGGCGTCGGCGCCAACGCGAAGAGCGTCGTCATCGCGCCGCACGCGGCCTCGGTGTTCTTCCGCGACTCGGTGACGCTCGCCGCGACGGCCTACGACAGCTCGGGCCTGCCGATCCCAGGCACGCCGATCGCGTGGCACTCGCTCGACACCGGCCTGGCGAAGGTCCTGGTGGACACGCTCGGCAGGGTGCTCGTGGGCATCGTGCGGGGCATCGCGCGCGTCCAGGCCCTCCTGCCGACCGGGGTCGCCGACACCGCGCAGGTGACGGCGCAGCCCGTGGCGGTCGCGATCGGC
>DASPSV010000126.1:0-5848 GCA_035623755.1 Gemmatimonadales bacterium | reverse complement strand
GTGGTCGGCCCCGGCGCTGATCGAATCCAGCACCAGCGGTGCACCCTGGGCCCGCCCCACCGACGCGGCGAGACCGGCGTAGAGGATCGTGAGCGCGAGACGCGCGAACACCGTGCGGGCACTGCGAACGGACGAAGCTCTCACATGTCACCCCGGCGAGGCCGACACCGGAGAAGGTGAGAGCGGGACCGTGCGGCGCAAGTGCTGCAAACGGGAGAGAAGCGGTACGGATTCCGAGGCTTGGCGGCCGGCGACGTCAGCTCGCGAGTACCACCTTGCCGATGTTCCCGCGTCCGTGCAGGTGGCGGTGCGCGGCCACCGCGCCGTCGCGGGTGAGCGGGAAGGTGCGGTCGATCACCGGCCGCAGCTCGCCGGCGCCGACCGCGCGGTAGATCTCCGCCACTGCCGGCCGGAGCAGGGCCTCCTGGTCCCACAGGTGCAGCACCTGCACGCCGAACATGCCCTGGTTGCGGTCGACCAGCGCCAGGGGATGCACGCGCGGGGTGCGCAGCCACGCCATCGCCGCGCGCGGCCAGCTGCGGCGCGCGCCCGGCAGCGCCTCGCTCAGGCCGTAGACGACCAGCCGGCCGAGCGGCGCGAGCAGCCGCCGGCAGGCCGCGGTCGCTCGCCCGCCGACCGGGTCGAGCGCCACGTGCACGCCGTCCGGCCGTGCGAGCCGCACCTCGGGCTCCCAGTCGCCGCGCGAGTCGAAGCACGCCTCGGCGCCCAGCTCGCCCGTGACGAACTCGCGCTTGGCCTCGCTGCCCGCCGTGCCCACGACCGCGAGTCCGTGCCGGAGGGCGAGCTGCACGGCCGCCGTGCCGACGCCGCCCGCGGCGCCGAGGACCAGGGCCGTCTCGCCCTCGCGCGAGCGGGCGGCCTCGAACAGGCAGACCCACGCGGTGAGGAAGACGACGGGCACCGCCGCGGCCTGCACCACCGTCAGCCCGTCGGGATAGGGGAAGACCTGGCCGGCGGGGACGACCACGTCGCGCGCGTAGCCGCCGAAGCGCAGCAGGGCGACGGCCCGGTCGCCGACGGTCCAGTCCGTGACGGCGGAGCCGACGCGCACGACCACCCCGGCGACCTCGAAGCCGGGGCTGAAGGGCGGCTCCGGCGACGCCGCGTACAGCCCCGCGCGCGCCAGCAGGTCGGCGAAGTTGACGCCGCTGGCGTGGACCTCGATGTGCAGGTCGCCGGGGCCGACCTCGCGGAGCGGCACCCGGCGCTCGACCAACGCCTCGGGCGCCCCGAAGCGCGGGATCTCGATGGCACTGGTCGTCGGTTTTCCGGGGGACACGCCTTGAAATGACCGCCGCGGCGCCCGTCCCGCAACCGGCCGCCTCCCGGGCCGGGGGCGCGCCGGCGGGCGCGCCGTCCGGGAGGGGCTGGACCGGCGGGAGGGTGCGTGGGTACCATTGGCGCCTCGAACCCACGCCGTCACGCCAAGGGAGAGACCCATGCATCGACGCCTGACGCACCTGTCGGCGCCGGCCCTCGGGCTGGCGACCCTCGCGGCCGTCGCGGCGCCGTCGGCCGCGCAGGCACCGGCCGCGCGCCACCACGCCACGCAGCCGATCACCGTCACCTGGCTCGGCCACGCCGCGTTCCTGGTCACCTCGTCCGGCGGCACGCAGCTGCTCGTGGACCCGTTCCTCACCCAGAACCCGTCCACGCCCGATTCGCTGAAGACGCTGTCGCGCTATCACCCGGCGGCGATCCTGGTGACCCACTCGCACTCCGACCACACGGCCGACGTCAAGGCCATCGCCACCGCGAGCGGCACCAAGGTGGTGGGCGCGTACGACTGGGCGCAGACGCTCGGGCTCCCGGACTCGCAGGTCGTGGGCGTCAACGTCGGCGGCACGGCGAAGGTCGGCGACGTCACGATCCACGTGGTGCCGGCGATGCACGGCAGCAGCCCGGACGGCCGGCCCATCGGGTTCGTGCTCGAGTTCGCCGACGGGCGGACGCTGTACGACACGGGCGACACCTGGATCTTCGGCGACATGGGGCTCATCGAGGAGCTGTACCACCCGGCCGTGATCCTGCTGTGCCTCGGCGGCGGCCCCTACACCGAGAACCCGGCCGTCGCGGCGCTGGCGGTGCGGAAGTACTTCCGGCCCGCGGCCATCGTCCCGATGCACTACGGGACCTTCCCGGGGCTGGCCACGGTGGCCGACGTGCGGGCGGCCTTCCGGGGCGACCGGCGGCTCCAGGTCATGACGCCCGGCGAGACGCGCACCTTCTGACGCGATCCGGATCCCCTTATAAGGAAAGGGCCGCCGTTCGGGGGGGCATGCGGAAGGCCGGCAAACCACTCGGCATTCGGCCTTGGCGGGCGGGCGGCGGCGGCGCAGATTGTGCGCCGCCGTTCGCGCATCCTCTGAGCCCGAGGCTTCACATGGTTCGCCAGGTCACGCTCGCATCGCTCGCCGCGCTCGCCCTCGGCGCCGCCGCCTGCAGCCGGGGCGCTTCCCGGTTCCCGGCGCTCGCCGACGAGTACGTCTACACCAGCCTGAGCTTCTCGCCGTCGGGCGCGAGCCAGGTCGGGCTGCACGTGTTCGTGGACCCGAAGTCGGGGGACACGCTGCGGCTCGAGGCGATGCTGGACGACTTCTCGCCCGCGTCGCTCGACCGGCAGCGGGCGTACTACCGCGACTTCGCCTCGCGCCTCGCGGCGATCCGGCGCGACCGGCTCGATCCGCAGACCCAGGCCGACTACGACCTGCTCTCGAACGCGCAGAAGTTTGCGAGCTTCAGCCTCGACAGCGAGCGCTTCTACCAGCGGCGGCCGCAGCTGTACCCGGAGATCCTCGGGAGCGCGCTGTTCGCGAACATCAGCCTCGAGTACGCGGACACCGCGACCCGGGCGCGGGACCTGACCGCCCGGGTCGAGCAGATCCCGGCGTGGATCGGCGTCGCGACCCGGAACCTCACGGCGTCGAGCGAGGTGTACCGCCGGGTGGCGCTCGAGGAGCTGAGCGGCGACACGGGCCTGGTGGGCGGGCTGGGGACGGCGTTCGTGAAGGGCACGCCCTCCGAGGCCCGCTACCGGGCGGCGCGGGGGCCGGCCCTGGCGGCGCTGGCGCACTTCGCGGCCTACGTCCGCGACACGCTGGCGAAGAAGCCCGCGTTCGACTGGCGGATGGGGCGGTCGATGTTCGACCAGAAGTGGGCCTACTACCTCCAGGCGTCCGTGACGCCGGAGGAGATGCTGAAGTCCGCCGAGGACAGCATGCGCGCCATCCGCGGCGAGATGCTCGCGCTGGCGAAGCCGCTCCACGACGCCTGGTTCGCCGGCCACCGGCACGCGGGCGACAGCGCCGCGGTCCTGAACGCGGTCGTGGGCGAGGTGCTGGCGCGGATCGCCCAGGACCACGCCAACCGCGACTCGCTGGTGGAGACCGGCCAGCGCACGGTGGCGGACCTCGAGAAGTTCGTGGTGGACCACCGGGTGCTGTCGCAGACCGACTTCTCGAACCTCAAGGTGATCCCGACGCCGGTGTTCGAGCGCGGCACGTACGGGGTGGGCGGGGCGGTGTTCGCCCCGGCGCTGCAGCCCAACCTCAGCGCCTTCTACTGGGTGACGCCGATCCCGCGGACGTGGAAGGCGAGCGACGCCGAAGCCAAGCTGCGCGAGTACAACCGCTACAAGATGCTGTCGCTCACGATCCACGAGGCGATGCCGGGGCACATCGTGCAGGGCGACTACGCCAACCGGGTGACGCCGGAGTGGCGGCGGCTGCTGCGGGCGGTGTACGGCACCAACACCTACGTCGAGGGCTGGGCGGTCTACGCCGAGCAGATGATGGAGGCGCTCGGCGCGAACGGCGGCGACGCGGTGAAGGCGCACCTCGTCGCGCTGAAGGCGGACCTCCGGATGTACGCCAACGTGATCATCGACGTGCGGCTCCACACGATGGGGATGGACAGCGCCGGTGCCGTGACGCTGATGGTGCGCGACGCGTTCCAGGAGCTGCCGGAGGCGACGGCCAAGTACCAGCGGGCGCAGCTGGACTACGTGCAGCTCAACACCTACCCGGTGGGCGTGCGCGAGTGGTGGGACTTCCGCCACGCCGCCGAAGCCCGCGAGGGGAGCGGCTTCGACCTGTGCCGGTTCCACGACGCGGTGCTGTCGTACGGCCCGATCCCGGTGCCGGCGGTGCGGAGCCTGTACTTCGCGAAGGTGGCGCCGACGGCCACGATGCCGGCCTCGCGCTGCGGGGCGGCCGGATCCTGACCGGCCCGGCGGCGGTCCGGCGGCGGCCCGGCGCGGCCCCGCGCGGCAGGCCCGATCTTGCCTCGGGGAGGGTTCAGCATAGACTCTAGATCCATGAACGCCTGCTCCAAGTGCGGCGCGGAGTTGCCGGCCGGCGCCCGCATGTGCGGGAAGTGCGGGGCGGAGGTCCCCGCGACCGTCGTGCGGACGGCCGCCGCCGCGCCCGCGGGCCGGGCGCCGCACGCCGACGACCAGGTGGAGCTGGCCCAGGTCCAGCGCTTCCTCGCCTCCGTGTACAAGGTGGAGCGACTGCTGGGCCGCGGGGCGCGGACGGTCGTCTACCAGGCGGCCGAGATCAACCCGCCGCGTCCCGTCGCGCTCAAGATCCTCCCGCCCGGGCTGGGCTCCGGGCCGGTGGCCACGCGCTTCAAGGACGAGGCGCGGGCCGCCATGGCGCTCAACCACCCGAACATCGTGCCGATCTACCGCGTGGGCCTCAGGGCCGGCGCGCCGTACTTCGTCGCGATGAAGCTGGTGGACGGCCGGGCGCTGGACACGATCCTCGACTCGCAGGGCGCGCTGCCCCTGCCCGCGATCCTGCTGGTGCTGCGCGCCGCCACCGCGGCGCTCGACTACGCGCACGGCCAGGGCACCAACCACGGCGACCTGAAGGCCGCCAACATCCTCGTGGATCGCGAGGGGCGCGTCATGGTGTCGGACTTCGCCATCGCGCGCACCATCGGGGAGACGCCGGGCGCGGCGGCGAACGCCGGCGCCCAGGCCGCGGGCGGCGGCGCCGGCGGCCCGCCGAGCGACCAGTACGCGCTGGGCGTCGTGGCGCTGCAGATGATCACGGGCTCGGTGCCGTCCGACGCCGACTTCCTCACCTCGGTGCGCGACGTGCGCTCCTCGCGCGAGGGGCTCCCGGACGCCCTGGTGCGCGTCGTCCAGACCGCGCTGGCCCGCGACCCGGGCCAGCGATACAACAGCGCGGCCGACATGCTCTCGGCGATCAAGGCGATCTCGTTCACCGACGCCGACCGCCGCGACGCCTACGGGGTGCTCGGGCAGCTGGCGCGCGGGGAGCCGGTGCCGAGGATCCGCGTCGCGCCGCTGCCGCCGCGCGCCGACGCGACGCTGGCCGGCCGGACCGCGGTGCCGCGGGTCGCGGCCACCACCGTTCCGGCGCCGAAGACCGCGCCGCCGGCGCCGGCCCCGAAGCCCGTGATCCCGGCGCCCGCGCCGGCCGCGCGCACCGCGCCTCCCGCGCCCCCGACCCCGCCGGTGCAGACGCCCGCGGCCGCCAAGGCCGCGCCCCCGGCGCCGGCCGCGCAGGCTCCGGCGGTCACGCGCACGGTGCCGCGCGCGCCCGCGCTGCAGGTGCCGCCGCCCGCTGCCGCGCCGCCCGCCCCGCCGCCGGTCCGGGCGGCGCCGCCCGAGCCGCCGCCCGCGCCGCCCGCGCCGCGCGTCACGGCCGTGCCGCCGCCTGCCGCGCGGCCGGCGAACCCGTTCGCGCGGGCATCGGGCCCGAGGGCGAAGATCCCGGACGAGGCGGCGCCGGAGGCGCCGGGCCTGTGGTCCGGGGCCGTCGAGCCGGAGCCCGAGCCGGAGCCGGAGCCCGAGCCG